>JAUMBK010000174.1:0-25813 GCA_032115795.1 Saprospiraceae bacterium
CCCGTACCACTATAAAGCCGGTTGTTTGAAAGGCCGATTTCAAATTTGTTGATACGACTTAAGCCGGCAATATTGATACGCATAGCTTCCACACCCATGACACTGGATGTGCTCATTGAATGTAATCCCGCACTTCTTCCCCAGGGATTCATTAGAAGTTCGGATGCGCCAGCCTGCCCTTGTCTGTCAGGGTTTCCCGCGAGAACATCACCTGCCAAACTTAATGTGATTAGAAGAATCGAGTAGAATGTATACCTCATTGTTTTCTTTTTATTGTTTAGATAAAAGCGACAGTACCCTGAGGGTACTGTCGAAATGTCTCTTATAAGCCACTTGGATCAAACTTACGCCCGATACCAAACCACTTAATGGTTCTCTCTTCGCCATATTCCGGTGCAACAATGTGTATCAAATACACACCACTGGCAACTGGGATTTCTTTAAAGTTCTTCATATCCCATTCAAGATCTGGATATACCTGTGTAGTCGAAGTAGGTCTGTTTGTTCCTGACAATACAGTGCCTCTTTCATCCCTGTTATACTGCCTGATAAAATTACCATCAATGCTGTAAATCGTCACAGTCGCCTTGGCCGGCAGATTTGTGATCTTGATAGTATTTGTAAATTGTGAGGTTTCATACGCACTGTACGCATAATATGGGTTTGGCACTACATTGACATTTGCCAGCGCACCGACATAGTCCTCCTGCGTACTTAACTGAGCAGATTCCTTGCCCTTAAACTCAAATTCATACACTGGCTGGTCTCCATTTGTTTCGCAGGCACGCTCCCTGTCTATATTGTATTTTCGTGATTCACCATACGGATTGTTCACACGCATTTTCACAACAACATCATTCGGTATCAAGCCTTTCTCCAATGTCTCCATTGGTGCACTCGCCACTCCCAGCGGGAAGGCTGTCCAGGTAATCGATGCACCTACTTTCGATTTATTCAACGTACTCGGCCCAGCTCCCGTCCCTGACCGCTTCAATTTGTCGCCAAACGCCTTACATCCATCATACTCTTGCCTTGTCACGTAAATGTAATGCTGGCCGCCGGCAACAAATGCCCTTGGATCTGTGACATTAATTACTTCACCTGTATTGGGGTTGCGTATGACAAATTCCTCAACCAAAGCTTCAGAAGAAGGATTAAAGATCAGGTCACCACCAATCGGCTTTTTACCATCCAGAATATCTGCATTTACTCCAGAATAGACACTGTTTTCCCCAAAAAAGATATTAAGTCGCTTTCCTGTTTCTACATCAATCGCATATCCAGGGAAATAACTGTAGCCGGTAGTACCATCATTCAAGGGTTTGCCATCCTGATCAATGGAAGGTGTTATCCTGAGCTCAAAGTTCTTGGCGTTTCCAATGGTACTTAAGCCGGCAGTAGTGTAATCAGGACTGGCCGTCTCCACTACAATACATTTACTCCATTTGCTCTTATCACTCGTAAATACGATATCTACATTATTCAAATCCCTGTACCTGATGAGGTTTGTGTTTGCAGCTGTCATAAATGCCTGAATCTCGCGTGCTGCAGGACTCAAATAGAACGGCAACTCAGGATCAGTTTCAAACCTTGTAGAAAGGAACGGCACAAAATATCCATCTCCCATTTTTGAAAGTGCGGCCGCTGGATCCTGATTAAATGCATTTCTTACAAAATCGTAAAAACGCACATTTGGGACGGCAGCACCATAATTTCCACCATCTTTGACAGCATTAAACCACTTGTCCCCGGTTGGGTCTTTGTATTCGACGCGTGCGCCGACACCTCCGTTTACACCAGCTCTGGTCACTCCTGGATCATCTTCATTTCCAACCGTAATTGAGAAACCGAGGTTATTAATAATGTATTCCTTGATAAATGCAAGAGACCTGTCCTGCAATAAAACCTTATTACGTGTTATATCCGTCAATTTCCACACGGTATTCCCGTCAAACGCACACTGGTTACCGTTGGTACTGGTAGTAAAGTTACCTGTAATTTCCAGTCTGTATTTCCCATCCTTAACCTTGAGTGGGTCGATAATCTTAGCATCAATCGGGCCTGCCCCATTTTTGTACAGCACCTTACCGTTGGCCTCATTCTTGATAATCAATTCATACATGGATGGATTCATATCAAGGAACTTGGCAGGGTTGCCTTCTCCTGCTATACGGGTGACAACCGGTCCCTCTCCATAAATAGACTGCAAATTTTCATAGACAATCGGCCTTGGTACGAGCGTATATGGCCTTTTCTGTGGACCACCCACATTACCACGGCCTTCAAGATAAGCCCTTTTCTGGCCCGTTCCCGTCAATAAGTCAAATGGTTTCCAGTTGTTGTGCGCATACGCAAGCACAAGGAAGTGATATTGCTTGTGGTTGACTAGCCTTCTGTCTCCCAGTGCAAACTGATCCTCTGTAATCCGGAATGAATTTCTGATTCCACGGTTTTCACCGGTAACCTCTTTTGTTGGTGTCCACACCACAGGGCCGAAAACAGGGTCTAGCGGGTTTGGCTGGCCTGTCCAGTTGTACACTTCTCGCACACCATTCTTCACGTCTACCTGCGCAATAGGCCTGGCCTTACTAATATCACCCAACTCCTGGGCTGTTACGCTTGCATTTGCCAACTGATATAACCTGTAACCTTCAAATCGATAGACATTATCGACATCCCTTGGTGCCTGTAGATCAAGTTCGGCATAGCTTTCATTAAAATTGTTACTGGTTGCCTCGTTGGAAAACATAATAATCAATTCCCTGTCCAGTTCGACAGCGGTCAAATCTGGTGCGTCTGGCCCATCAGTTATATCAAAACAATTGTCAAACAGGGCTTGCGCAATATCGTCTGCAAATTTTAATCTGGTAATATCAGGACATGGGTAGTCAACATCCGGCACAAAGACCACTCCCATAATCAGTTCATTCGTTGCTCCTGGCTGCAACAACAACGGGCCTGTAGCCTGCATGGTTCGCCTGTCACCAAACGGCAAAGCAGCAGTACACATGGACCATCCTATGCTCTTATTTGGTTCGTCAGGAAAGACATATCTCACAGAATCACTGCTTCCAGGATTGTACCCTGAGCCACCAAAAGTAACAGGAGACCCGTCAGCCCATAATCCGCGAATGTAATTATAAAAACCTGTTTCCCTTCCACGCTGCGGGTCAGTTGTTGCCGGTGGGAATGAACCCACACCCCCATTTTCCGCATAGGTAAACGAGGTCATACCTAATTCAACTAAGGTATCCTGCTGTCCGGAATACGGCTCTGGCTCAAGCAATATCTTATTGCCATCCGCATCCAGAACTGGCACTCCGTTTGCATCTCGCTTAAAGACTTTGGGTCCCAACGGTCCCCGGAAATAGTCCATACCGAGAATAGGCACTTCCGTCCCATACGTGTTTGTACCTTCGCAGGCTGTACCGTTGCTACCGTCAACCGCATCCTGGTTGTACACATATGCCAGAGACCTGGAAACATCGCAACCTACAAAGTCATCCGAGTAACATCCGAGGTCAGGGTCAATCCACATAGAAAAAAAGCAGTCTACCAAGTCCTCTGTCGCTTTGTTTATCAACTTATACCTGTAAAAAGTCATGTCGTTGATTTCATCGTTTGTAGAATACGCAAATGACTGTACCTGAATCTCCATCTGAATGGAGTTTGGACCAGACAGCGTCTGTGGACCTCCATTGTCATTATAGATCCAGAATACCATTTCATCCGGTATCAGTTCCTTTGCCTGACCTATATTATCGGGTTCACAACCTCTAATGTCAATCAAAGGAAAATCTCCGTTACACGGGTCATAAATATTATCCTGGTCATCATCCCAGAATGCACCAAGCGGTTGATCGGGCAAATTGAAATTGTACTTTTCTCTCCAGTATGGGTTCCCTTGTCCCGGCCAGTAGCGAACATCTTCCGGTATGGAGTCACACTCGATTGGAACGCCTGTTTCTTTAAACCTGACAACTCTGTTGTAATGGTTTCGAACATTGATCCCTTTTACAACAAAAAACCTGTCCCAGCTTTGGCATTGCTCAAGTTCTGTTGTCCCGTTTATATCCAGCGGGCCAGTAAAGAAGTCAAAGCCCAAAGAGCGGTAAGTTACGCCTGACAACTTGACGTTTCCGGCGCGGTCCACACCACCGATCCAAACACCTCCTGCATACAAAGCAGACACAGGAAGTTGCCCTGGCGCAGGCTTCGGAACAACATACTGGGCTTCTGACCATATATCACCACCCGTCAATAATCTTGCCCGAACATTGTTGACTGACATTTCTATCTGCTTCGTTGGCCTGACACAGGCAGCCCGCCACCCAGTAACGTCACCTGCAGGTGCCTTGCCGTTTATATTGTCCGGCTTTCTGGCCTCAAGACCACTTACCGCACTAACCAGCACAACGGCTAAAAGGAAAGTAATTCTGCTCAAATTCATATGATTTTCTTTTTACCTTTTACAATTTAGAAATCCAAAATCACACCAACGTACATCCTTCTTGGCAAAGTGAAATTGCCCGGTGCAAGTAACCTCCACGAATAGGCATCCAGGAATGCATCCAGATTCCGATTTGTTTCCACAACACCCCTGACCCGGTCCTGTCCAAAACTGGACTGAAGGAAACCATCATTTTCAGGGTCATTGGAGTACTTATACAGATTGACGATGTTTTTTGTGTTTAATACATTCTGTACCCGGAAATAGGCATTAAACCAAAGCTTTTTATTAGTAGCCTTGCTCACAACAACTGGAAAGCGTTTCTGTACATTCAGGTCTGTCGTGAAGTTCCACGGCAATCTCGCCCCGTTGATAGACCCGGCAAATCCTGATCCACCAAATGCCTGAGGTGTCGTATTTCTGGTATAGGGTTGACCGGATACCAAAAAGGAGGTGAGGTTGACACCAAAATCCTCAAGAATATTGATCCCTGCAATCCTTGGGCCATTATAAGACTTGCCAGAACCATAACGGTAGTCGATGACCGCAGTAAATCGGTGACGCTCATCAAATGACAGGGGAATCAAATTCCGAATTGGACCCCTGTTGTTGATCCCGTTGGAAGAGTTGGCATCGGAGCCTGAACCATCTGCAAACTGCAACGTATACGTCGCATTCATCTCGAGGTTGTTGGTACGCCTTCTGTCCAGTGAAAATGAGAATCCTTTTACTGTTCCAAAATCTAGATTGTCAAACAATTTATAACTGTTCAGCGGCGCGGCGACGTTTGCCAGCACGCGCTGCTGGATCAGGTCTTTCATCTCCTTATAGTAAGCAGAGACCTTAAGAGCCATTGTTTCAGACACTTTTTGCTGGAAACCCACCTCATAGTCTACCGTACGAACAGGTTTCAGACTCGGGTTGTCGAGCGGACTGCCGTTACTATTGATTCTGCTGATATCCTGGAAAAAATAAAAGTCAAGTGCTGATGCAAATGCATTTGATGGCGGACGCTGATACAAAACATCGTAGTGAGCAAAGAAGCCTGCATCATCAGAAATGGGGAATGAGAAGGCAAGTCTTGGCATAAAGTTGACCTGCGGCTTATAATCCACAAATGAAGTGTTCGGATCAAAATTGGGGTCCTGAATATTGAGAACCCTGCCTTGTGTTTTTCCGGCATAGGACGGAAAGACCAAACCTCCCTGATATATGACATTACCCCCGGACACCGCCGTTCCATTTGGCAGGAACCAACTGTCTCCCTTACGGAAGGCAACCAGTCCGTCAGATTCTTCTGATGCCACATATACACTGTAATCATCACCTACAGAACTTGGCTTTTCTTTTCCAATTCGGTTATAATAGTCTTTGGCATTTTCAATTTCATACAGGGCATACGGATCACGCATGACTTTCGTATTGGCATCAAAATAATCCACACGAAGCCCTAAACGGAAGATGATGTCCTTGTATGAAAATTTATCCTGCAAGAAAACAGCACCATAAATGGGTTGCTGGGGAGCAACCAAAAAGTTTCGTCTGCCATTTGCATCCCTGCTGGTAAAGAAATCCTCAAAACGGACATCGGTTCCCAGCTTGTTGCCCAGGTAATCAAAACCGGTAAAGCCGATCAGACCCTGTCTGTTGATGAGTTCTGACGCAGAGAACATATCCAGGCGCAACTGGCTTGGATCCACTTCCCATACGTTGACATATTCATTGTCTGTTTTATTGGTAAGCTCTCTTACACTTCTGTAAAATTTATTGTCATTTTCAATGTTCAGTTTGGTTTGATAGATATTCTCCACCTGTGAACCAAAGGGACCGTTTACAGTCAACGTGTCTACAATCACAGATTTGTCCAACCCATTGATGTGACCATTGGCCTGGATTTCAGCCAGGTTCCAGAGATCAAACGGAGCCAAGCCCCAGCTTCTGTTTATACTTTGTTCATAAAGTAATCCAAACTGAATATTGTGTCTTCCTTTTTCAGAACCACCTGGCAACAAGTCAAAACCCGTAACCAGGTTGAGTGAATACAATTCATTGTCACTCTTGTTGAAGGAGTTGTATACCTGCCCAACGTTGGAGTACAAATTATTCCATGCGGTATTTATATTCTGGTTAAGTAGTCCGTTTACGTTTACTCCATTAATGGCATTGTATGATCCAAGAATGGGATTGATATTTGGATCAAGCGTGTATTCGCCTACCACCTCTCTGTATCCCAGGTGTCCAAACGGATCTGTTTCAAACAACGGATCATCCGGATCCAGGAAACCAAAAACAGGATCCCATGAGCGCAATGTTTTACCAAAATACCCATAGTTAAAGAGTTTGTCCTGGTGTCTGAAATCCTCAGATCTGGCTTGTCTCTTCTGGTAACCCAATGTGATGGTGTAAGAAAAATTTCTCAGGTTGCCTGTTGCTTTTTCACTCCCCTCTGATCCGGACTGTTTGCCCAGTTTGTGTGTAAACCTTAAATTACCCCTGTATGTATTGGAGTAGGAAAACGGGTTGTTTACCCAGTTGAGCAGAGACCAGGCCGTCGATGGGTTGAAGCGGTCTACTTTGTCGTTGTAATTACCCGAAAGCTGGATATCAATGTTGTTGGAAACCCGGATGTCGATTCTTCCGGTCAGGTCGAGATCCTTGTTTTCATCATTGGGTCTTGCCCTGAAGGGTGATCCCAAATCAGACGTTCTCACTAGCTCGAGAGAAGGAAATTGGGTGCCTCCAATGCTATATGTGGGATTTGTCTCCAATTGAAGGATGAGGCTTTCAGGTGCCCGCCAAACGCCTACAGCAGAAGGACTTCCATCAGCGACATTTCTGTATTGTCCCGAAAAACGGTATCCCAAAATTGACTGTTTCTTTTTGTTTTTCAGGATGGGTCCGGAAATATTTCCGCTAACAAGGTTATATCCAAAGCCGTCAACGGACCTTTCTATTTCCAAACTTCCTGAGACTGCATTGGATGGTCCTCTGGAAGTAAGGGAAATAACTCCTCCTGTAACGTCGCCATAGCGGGCTTCAATACCACCTATGACCACCTGAAGCTGTTCAATTTCAGATTGAGGAATAAGGTTTCCTGTGACCCTTACGCCGTCGAGAAAATAGACCGTCTCATTGGATCGGGAACCCCTGACAGAGATATCACCTCCATCCCTGGAAGAAATACCCGCCGATGTTGCGGCAATGGCATTGATCTGTTTGGTAGGCAACGCCCTGATTTTTTCTGCCGTTACGGTTGCTCCCTGCGTCGTATTGTCAATTTCAATCAAGGGCACTTTATATTCCTTAATCTCTATCCCCAAATCCAGTAACACTGCATCATCAGAAAGCTGGAAATTCACTCGGTTGGTTCTACCGGCTTTGATAATGATGCCTGTCTGCCTTTGTGGCGCAAAACCGACATAACTCGCTTCCATATCGTATGTTCCAGGCTGGACATCTGCCAGAAAGAAATTTCCATCAAGGTCAGTTTCCGTTCCGGTAATCAGCACTCCCCCCCTGTACAAAGCGATGGTACCAAAGAGAATAGGCTCTCCAGTCTTGGCATCCGTCACTTTTCCTTCTATGGTTGTCTGCGCCACCATACCTGACCAGCCGGCAAGCAGAAAACCAATTAAAAGCAATAATCTATTCATACACTGCATTTTTGATGAGAATGAAAATGGTCTAAAAATGCGCAATGTTAAGCAAAAACCAAACGATTGCAAAATTTTTAGTTTAATTATGTTGGTTCTTTTCGTTTCCTGAGACAAAGGGAAATTGAGTCCCGTTACAAATCTTATCAAGCAATACCTCCGCAATGCCTTCAAGAGACTCCTCTGTCCAGCCTGCAATGTGTGGGGTGACCACCACATTGGGCAGGGAAAAGAGTTGCTGGTACATTTCTTCTTCCTCTGTGGAATACGATTGCGGTTTTTCATTTTCAAATACATCCAGACAAGCACCGCCCAGTTGACCTGAATGCAAAGCGTCCAGAACATCACTGGTTTTGACAATGGGTCCTCTGGAAGTATTGATCAAAATGCACCCCCGCCGGCATTGACTGATCCAGTCCGACGTAACAATATATAGGGTTTCCTCTGTCAGGGGCAAATGAAAAGAAATGATGTCGCTCTCCCTCTGAATTGCCACTTCATCCGTCTTTTCAACAAAAGGCAAATGTGCTGGAAATGATTCTTTGTACTTATCATAAGCAAGCACACGCACTCCCCATCCATTCATTTTCTCTGCAAAGCTGCTGCCCGTATGACCGAGCCCTATGATTCCGACTGTTTTCCCTTTAAGCTCGGTTCCCCTGTTTTTTTCTCTGTCCCAGTGAAAGCGACGTACCTCACTGTCCGCTGCAATCAGCCTATTTAAAAGACAGAGCAACATGCCAAACGCATGCTCGGCAACTGCATTCCGATTGCCCTCAGGAGAATTATATACTCCAATTCCTTTGCTGCGGGCGTACGCTACATCAATGATTTCCATACCCGAACCCAGACGGCCAATAAATCGCAAACGCTGGCCGCGGTCAATGCGCTGCCTGTCCATAATAATTTTACTGTTGATGACAATGCCATCATAATCGCCAATGATCTGGTCAAGCCGGGCATTGTCTACCGATGTGTCGTACTCCACAATGCCTTGTAGCTTCTTTGCCAATCCATCCACCAAAATCGGATGCACTTTGTCTGTAATCAAGATGCGAGGAGTCATGTTTTTACTCTGCTTTAATATATATTAATCTGATTGTCTATTGTTTAAAAATAAACTTTTAAGACAATATGAATCAAGGGATAAAATTATACTTTTATATTATATGTATGGAATTCAGCGCCTATTCTTTTATAAAATTGAATTTAGTCTTACCTTTGTTTCCCGATTAGCAATTTCCCTCTTACAATGCCTAAAGACAATCGCATTCAGTCCGTTCTCATTATTGGTAGCGGACCAATCATCATAGGCCAGGCCTGTGAATTTGACTATTCGGGATCCCAGGCCTCGCGATCATTGCGGGAAGAAGGCATCTCAGTTACCCTGATCAATTCCAATCCGGCCACCATCATGACAGATACCGTCACAGCGGATCATGTCTACCTGTGGCCACTGGAAGTGGAAAGCATCATCCGGATACTGGAGGAACGCAAAATTGATGCTGTGCTTCCAACGATGGGAGGCCAAACGGCACTCAACCTTGCCATCGAAGCCGAAAAAATGGGAGTTTGGGATAGGTATGGTGTAAAAATGATTGGGGTGGATGTCGATGCCATTGAACTTACCGAAAATAGGGAAGCGTTTAAGCAACATGTGGTCGGATTAGGCATGAAAGTGGCTGATTCCAGAATCGCCAATTCCTTTCTGGAAGGAAAAGAAGCCGCCCAGGAGATTGGCTTCCCCCTTGTAATAAGGCCTTCTTACACCCTTGGCGGTACTGGTGGAGGCTTTGTAATGAAAGAAAATGAATTTGACGAAGCCCTCCGCAGGGGCCTGGAAGCATCACCCACACACGAAGTACTGGTAGAAAAGGCCGTTTTGGGCTGGAAGGAGTTTGAACTGGAATTGCTGCGCGATAAAAATGACAATGTCGTCATCATCTGTACCGTTGAAAACATTGACCCGATGGGAATTCATACGGGCGACAGCATCACCGTTGCACCCGCGATGACCCTGTCGGATACGGCATTCCAGCGGATGAGGGATGATGCCATGACGATGATGCGCTCACTTGGAAACTTTGCCGGTGGCTGCAATGTGCAGTTTGCACTCAATCCGGAAAACGAAGAAATCATTGCTGTCGAGATCAATCCAAGGGTTTCCCGGTCCTCGGCACTGGCAAGCAAAGCCACCGGATACCCGATTGCAAAAATCGCAGCCAAGCTGGCCATTGGCTATACGCTGGACGAATTGAAAAACCAGATTACCAAAACCACCTCCGCTTTTTTTGAACCTGCGCTGGACTATGTAATCGTAAAAATGCCCCGCTGGAATTTTGAAAAATTTTACGGCGCAGACACAACGCTTGGTCTCCAGATGAAATCTGTGGGAGAAGTAATGGCCATTGGCAGGACGTTTCTGGAGGCCCTGCAAAAAGCATGTCAGAGCCAGGAAAACAACCGGGCCGGACTCGGTGCCGACATAAAGGAATGGATCCAGACTGATGACATTCTGGCCCGACTTGAAAAAGCAAGCGACGACCGTATTTATCGGGTAAAAGACGCCCTCCGCCTGGGAGTACCCGAAAAAACAGTGCACAAACTCACCAAAATTGACCCGTGGTTTATAAAGCAAATCAAGCGCCTGGTGAAATACGAAGAAAAGTTGTTGCGCTATAATGTCGCCGAGGATATTCCTGCCGATTTTTTCCGCGAACTTAAATCCGTCGGGTATTCCGATGCCCAGATAGCCTGGGTACTTCGCATCAATGAAGAAGAAGTGACACAACGACGCAAAGAACTAGGCATTCGCAGGACATACAAAATGGTGGATACCTGCGCGGCAGAATTTGAAGCGAAAACTCCCTATTTCTATTCCTCATTTGACACGGAAAACGAAAGCCAACCCTCTTCGAGAAAGAAAATCATCGTTCTCGGTTCAGGACCCAACCGCATTGGCCAGGGAATCGAATTTGACTATTGCTGCGTGCATGGTTTACTGGCAATCAAAGAGGCAGGTTATGAAGCCATCATGATCAATTGCAATCCGGAAACGGTTTCAACAGACTTTGATATTGCAGACAAGCTCTACTTCGAGCCTGTTTTCTGGGAACACCTTGACGAAATCATTGAGCTGGAAAAACCCGAAGGAATCATCGTTCAGCTGGGGGGACAGACCGCCCTGAAACTGGCAGAAAAATTTCATCAGAAAGGCATTCCCATCATTGGCACCAGCTTTCCCGACATGGATCTGGCAGAAGACAGAGGCAGGTTTTCAGACCTGTTGAAAGAACTGGACATCCCTTATCCCGAATATGGCGTTGCCCATGATGTAGATGACGCCATTGACGTTGCCCGGAGAGTTTCTTATCCGGTCTTAGTCAGGCCATCTTATGTTCTGGGCGGACAACGCATGCGCATCGTCATCAACGACCAGGAACTTGAAACGCATGTGCTCAACATTTTCAAGCACATGCCTGACAATAAAGTATTGATAGACCAGTTTCTGGAACGCGCAAAAGAAGCGGAAATTGATGCGATTTGTGATGGAGAAGACGTACATATTATGGGCATAATGGAACACATTGAGCCTGCCGGTATCCATTCAGGTGATAGCTCGGCCGTATTGCCGACCTATTCATTGAGTCCGGATGTCGTGGGTCAAATGGTAGAATATGCCAAAAAACTGGCCTTTGCCCTCAATATAAAAGGCCTCATCAACATCCAGTTTGCCATAAGAAAGGATAAGGTATATGTGATTGAAGCAAACCCACGTGCGTCAAGGACAACACCATTCATTGCCAAAGCATATGAAGTACCTTATCTGAATATCGCCACCAAGATCATGATGGGTACACACAAGCTGAAAGACTTTCAGATTGAGAAAAAACTGACCGGCTTTGCCATCAAAGTGCCCGTTTTTTCATTTAATAAATTCCCGGGGGTCGATATCAACCTTGGTCCGGAAATGAAATCAACGGGTGAAATGATCTATTACATAAAAGACATCTATGACCCTTACTTCCGGAATTTGGATAGCAAGCGTTCCATGTTCCTGAGCCGATAACTTTCTCTTTCAATTAAAAAAATGAGCAACAACACCTACCCGACATTCACCGACGTAAGCACTTTGGGGGAGTTTGGACTGATTGATGAGCTGACCAAAAACAACCCATCCAGAAGAAGCAGCACATTGAAAAGTGTCGGCGATGACGCAGCCGTTATCAAAAATACGGAAGAGCTCACCCTGGTCTCAACGGACATGCTCGTTGAAGGCATCCATTTTGACCTCATGTATACCCCACTCAAGCACCTGGGTTATAAGGCTGTTGTGGTTAACTTGTCGGATATCTATGCCATGAATGCCGAGCCCAGGCAAATCACAGTTTCTATTGCCATTTCCAATAAATATTCACTGGAAGCATTGCGGGAATTGTATGACGGCATCTATACTGCCTGCAAGCAGTACAACGTGGATCTGGTAGGGGGTGATACTACCTCCTCTCCTAAAGGAATGATTATATGTATAACAGCAATTGGTCAGGCCAAAGCAGAAAAAGTCGTTTACAGAAACGGGGCCCGGCCAGGTGATATTCTTTGTGTCACGGGAGATCTGGGAGCCTCCTACCTCGGCCTGCAAATTCTGGAAAGAGAAAAACAAGTATTCCTTGCTCATCCCGGCGTACAACCTGAACTGGAAAAAAGCCAATACCTCATCGAACGTCAGCTGAAACCAGAGGCACAGGCAGGCGCTATCAAATGGTTTGAAAAGGAAAAAGTAGTGCCAACAGCCATGATTGACATTTCTGATGGCCTCGCCAGCGAACTGATCCACCTCTGCCGCCAATCAGGTACCGGTGCATTTATTGAGGAGGCAAAGGTGCCTATACATCCTGATACCGAAGCAACAGCCATCGAAATGAAACTCGACCCCATCACCTGCGCTCTCCATGGCGGGGAAGATTACGAGTTGCTGTTTTCCATAAGAGAAGAAGACCTTGACAAAATCCGGTTTATGCCGGAAGTGTTCATCATTGGAGAAATGACACCGGCCGAGGACGGCATCCATCTGCACACTTCAGGAGGCAATATACACCCCATAACCGCCCAGGGATGGAACCACTTCAGGGAGACATGATGGCTTCCTTTTCCACAAGGCGTTCCGTTTATTGCAAAAGAAAATTACTTGCGGGGAATGTAGATAAACTGTGCGCCAAGCTCGCTCAACACAAAGAGGCATAGGTATTCTTCCGGATTCTTGTAGGTCTCTATAAATTCAGGTGCCTTTTCCATGAAGATAAGGTCTTTAGTCACAAATTCCTCCAGTGTCGATGCCTGCACTGACCACTTGAACTTTTGTCCCGCTTCGATGAGAAGAACTCCCATTTCCAGTTCCTGCTGGTGTACGATGAAAATCGGATACTTTGACACATGTTCATTTAAAATGACATCTGCCGCTTGCCCCATAATGCGGTTGTAGGGCGTCAATTGCTTTTCCAATTCCAAAAACCGGTCTATCTGACTCATCTGGTGCCTTTTAACTGAAGCTGTGCTACACTTTCAATATGGTGGGTGTGCGGAAACATATCAACGGGCTGTACTCTCACCGTATCATATTTGGTGCTGAGCAAAGCCAGGTCGCGCGCCTGCGTAGCCGGGTTACAGCTGATGTAAATGAGGCGGGGTGCCTCCAGTGCCAACAGTGTCTCGACAACTTGTTCATGCATGCCCTGCCTTGGCGGATCTGTAATCACCACATCCGCTTTGCCGTGTTTTCTGATAAACTCGTCATTGAGCAAATGCTTTACATCGCCCGCATAAAATGTAGCATTGGTTATCCTGTTGAGATCTCTGTTGAGATTGGCATCAACGATGGCTTCAGGAATTTCTTCAATGCCTGTTACATGATGTACCTCGCCGGAGATGTACAATGCAATACTCCCCAATCCAGTGTATAAATCGTACACATTGTCCTTCGGAGTAAGACAGGCATAGTCCCTGGCTACATCAAACAATGTCACAGCCTGGCGGGGATTTGTCTGAAAAAAGGATTTCGGCCCTATGCGGTATTCTATGTTACGCAACCTTTCGACAATGTATGGTTTTCCTGCCCAGGTGATCACCTCCCTATCAAAAATCGTGTCATTCACTTTCGTATTCACCACATAATTCAGGGATGAAATTTGTGGAAAAGAACGGTGAATTGCCTCCATCATTGAGGGGATTGCCTCTTCATCATAATACCCAAAAATCATGATCAGCATCCACTCTCCTAAGGTTGAGTTCCGAACGATCATATTCCGAAGGAAACCCTCATGGTCTCTGAGATCATAGTAGGTCAGTCCCTTCTCCCTGGCATATTGCCGTATGTAATTCCTGATTTCATTGGTCAAATTATCCTGCAGGAGACATTCCTCAATAGAAACGATTTTGTCAAAAAAGCCGGGGCGGTGGAAACCGAGTGCCCCTTTTGAAACGATTTCTCCCTCCAAAGCTGTTTCTTCTTTGGTGAGCCAACGGCGTGTAGAAAAGCTATACTCCAACTTGTTTCTATACCTGAAATTAGACTCACAACCAATGATCGGTTGTACAATTTCGGAATCAAGATGCGCAATCCGGCGTATGCAGTCACGCACAGTTTGCTCTTTGTGACGCAGCTGGGCTGCATAATCAAGGTGTTGCCACTTACAGCCGCCACAGACTCCAAAATGCTTGCAAGCCGGCGTAACCCTGTCCGTTGAATATTCGTGGAATTGTGTAACTACACCTTCACTCATTGACTTTCTCTTCCGAAGTACAAGGACGTCCACTACGTCTCCCGGTACTGCATCGTCGACAAAGACCACTTCACCGTCATCTGTTCTTCCAACCGCTTTTCCTTTATCGGCGATGCCCGTGATACGCACGTGCTTCAGGAGTTTTTTGTTTCGCTTTGCCAATGAAATTTGTGTATTCCTGGTTAGTTAAAATATTCCTTCATGCGGTCAAAAAACCCTTTTTCACCACTATCGGGATTGGGGTTGAAATTGGGCATCTGGCGCATCTTTTCCAGCATCTGTGTTTCTTCCTGCGTCAGGTCTTTTGGTGTCCATATGTTTACATTGATTAACTGATCTCCCTTGCCATATTGCTGCAGGGAAGGCAAACCCTTTCCCTTAAGCCTAAATATCTTTCCCGCCTGAGTTCCTGCCGGAATTTTCACCTTTACATTGCCTGATAAGGTAGGCACCTCTGCCTGCGTGCCGAGCGCGGCGTCAGCAAAGTTGAGAAACAGTTCATAAACCACATTCATGCCATCGCGACTAAACCGTGCATGCGGTTTTTCTTCGATATTAATGAGCAAGTCTCCGGAAGGACCTCCGGACTGACCCGCATTGCCCTTGCCTCGCATTGAAAGCTGCATGCCTTCTTGCACCCCTGCCGGGATCTCAATTTCAATTGTCTCTTCATCCATGGTTCTGCCATCACCGCGACAAGTGCCACAGGAGGCTGTCACCGTTTTTCCGGCGCCATTGCACCTGGGACAAACGACGGTGGTCTGCATCTGCCCGAGAAAGGTGTTTTTCACCTGACGTACATAACCTGCACCCTGACAGGTGCCACAATTTGACACGCTGTTTTTGTCCTTTGCACCTGAGCCTCCACAGGTTTTACAGGACACCTGCTTTTTGACTTTGATTTTTTTTGTAGTTCCCGATTCAATTTCCTCCAGCGTCAGGGCAACCTTAATCCGAAGGTTTGACCCTTTCTGGCCAGTACTTCGTCTTCCTCCTCCCTGGCCACCAAAAAAGCTTTCAAACGGATTGTTTCCATCCCCAAACATATCACCAAATTGCTGAAAAATTTCTTCAGCATTCATACTTCCGCCAGAATAGCCTCCCCCCATATTTTCAAGTCCCGCATGGCCATACCTGTCGTAACGGGCCTTCTTGTTTGCATCGCTCAAAACTTCATACGCTTCTGCCGCCTCCTTAAACTTTTCCTCGGCGGTTTTGTCTCCAGGATTTCTGTCCGGGTGGTACTGCATGGCGACTTTGCGATACGCCTTTTTTATCGCAGACTCATCGGCATTTTTATCCACACCCAATATTTCGTAATAATCGCGCTTCATGTGTTTGTTTTTAGTTCATCACGCGCTGCGTGAATTCATTCTTTCGCCATATGAAATCCTCATGAGAAAACATGATTTTGATTTTTGCGTGTATGCTCATTTTACTCATGTCGATAACATGTGGTGACATATAACTCATCTGTTTTTAACTGACTGGTTTATTTGACAAAGCCATCACCTTATTCTCTTTACCCTCGATGACCAACACATCCGCTTTTGCCCAAGAATTTACCCATTGCAATGCCTGCGCTTTCAAGGGATTCCGTTCCAGCTTATTTTGCCACAACCACTTTTGCATACCTGATGATTTTATCATTCAGAACATATCCCTTCTCTACCGTATCGAGTACTTTTCCCCTCATTTCATCCGTCGGCGAAGGAATATCGGTAATCGCTTCGTGCCATTCAGGATCAAAATCCACACCCTGCGAATCCATACTTTTCAAACCTTTATGTTCCAACGTGTTGTAGAGTTTTTGATAAACTAAGTGCACTCCTTCACTAAAGACTTCGGAACCGTTGTCAGCACTTTTTTTTGCCCTGTCAAAATCATCGAGTACTGGTAGCAAAGCCACAATCGTTTCCTGGGCGGCTGTTTTCATTAACTCAAAGCGCTCTTTAATGCTTCGCTTTTTATAATTATCAAACTCTGCCACCAAACGAAGATATTTGTCCTTCATCTCCTCTAGCTCTGCCTTCAAGCCAACAAGTTCCGCATGTTCTCCGGCCTCCATTGAATTTGACTCCTCATTCCTGTCAACAGTTGCATTGTCAAATTGTGTCTCATCTATTTCTTCTGTCATACTTTGTGCTGATTTGTTCTGGTTTTTGTAATCAATAACTCTGCCATTCCATCGAACTGGCCAAAATGGCAGTTTTATTCCTGCGTTTATCTGAAAATTTGACACATTACGGTTCTTCCTGTTCTTTTAAAAAAGACGCAACTTCTTCGATGGCGGGGTTTACCCGAATGATTTGTCCCTGAGGGTCGATCAAATATTTGGTTGGAATCTCCTTTACACCGTACAACGTTGCCAACGGACTGGAAAATCGATCAAATTCAGCAATCTGGTATTTCCAAACCAAGCCATCCTGGCTCACCGCCCGTTGCCACTTTTCCTCGTTTGTCTCAATGGCAATGCTGACAATTTCAAAACTTGCTGCCTCCTGGTAATGTTTGCCCCGTGTCTCATTAAACAAAGCGACCAAAGCAGGGTTTTCACGCCTGCACGGGCCACACCAGGATGCCCAGAAATCCAGCAGAACATAACTGCCTCTCATTGAAGACAAAGAGAATTGACTGCCATCAGATAAAACAGCAGTAAAATCTGTTGATTTCTCACCGGCATCATATTTTGGCAAGCGATACAACATGTTTGCAAAATAAGCTACAGCTATGAAAATGGGTATAAGAACCCATCGTTGTTTCAAAGGTATCATCATTGTCTGTTTTTATACCCCTTATTGGGATGGATTTCGCATTGGCTACGCTTTATTTATCCCCTGGCATTTCATGTGCGACTGAAATACATTGACATAAAATTTTGGCGCAACACAAAGTAAACAAAGGAACGGCTGTAAAAAGTTTTCCTTTGTTTTGAAAACTTGCCCATATCGCATATTTATTTTCAGTCCATCACTCTCCGCGTGCACTGAAAAGAATGCCTCCTGGAATTGGGAATGGAAATACGCTATCCCGCTTTTGTATTCGCGCCCAAGCTCATCTCATTTCACAATGTCAAGCAAGGAAGATTCCTTTGATAA
Organism: Saprospiraceae bacterium; assembly: GCA_032115795.1. Classification (GTDB taxonomy): domain Bacteria; phylum Bacteroidota; class Bacteroidia; order Chitinophagales; family Saprospiraceae; genus OLB9. Next base: position 17,981 of record JAUMBK010000174.1, read on the forward strand.
AACTGTACCTTTGTCCCCGAATTTATCCCACATGAATCTTCTCTCTTCCGAACTCCTGGCCAGATGCAATCAACAATGTGAACTATGCGGGGCACAGGACCCCCTTGAGCCGTACATTGTTCCGCCCAAAACAGGCCAGAATGTAGATGAAACGTTGGCCGCCTGTCCGCTTTGCTTGTCAGGTATACCTCAACCAGAAATCGTATCTGAGAGCCACTGGCGGTGCCTGAATGACGCGATCTGGAGTCCGGTTCCTGCTGTACAGGTTGTGGCATTTCGTATCTTAACCGCGCTAAGTAAGCACAAGTGGGCCCAGGATCTCAAAGAGATGATGTACCTCGACGACCCTATGCAGGAATGGGCTGACAATGATGGCTCAGGCGCCCTAGTACACAAAGACAGCAATGGAGCTGTACTGCAAGCCGGCGATTCGGTTGTATTAATTCAGGATCTGGATGTAAAAGGAGCCAACTTCACTGCAAAACGTGGCACCGTAGTCAGAAAAATAAGTCTCGTCAGCGACAATAATGGGCAGATTGAAGGAAAAGTCAATGACCAGCACATTGTCATTTTGACGAAATACGTACGAAAATTGAATTAATTATTGGGGTTCTTTTTCTGGATTTTTATGCCAAGAGCAGCCACAAAAAGTGTCATAATCGGGCTAAGCCAGTTGAAAATGGCATACATAAAATAGTCTCCCGTCGCTACACCTAGGACGCCCGCATTGTACGCACCACATGTATTCCAGGGTACAAGGACGGAGGTTACTGTACCACTGTCTTCCAGTGTTCTGGACAAATTTACCGGATGAAGACCCTTTGCATCAAACGCCTTTTTATACATTTTTCCAGGAATTACCAGCGCCAGATACTGGTCTGATGCGGTGACATTGATGGCAATGCAGGAAATAACAGTGCTGGTAAAAAGGCCAAACACTGTGTGGAACATGGTAAGCAAAGCCTGGCTGATCCTGGCCAGGGCGCCAATGGCATCCATGACTCCACCAAATACCATGGCACACAAAACAAGCCAGATGGTACCCAACATTCCTTGCATGCCTTTGGCAGTAAACAGTTCGTTCAACTCGGCATGCGTAGTTTGTACCGAGGTTTTTATGGTTAATGCATTCATGACCCCCTTATATGCCGTATTGAAATCAAGGGTCGTGCCGCCAGCAGCTGCGACCACAATGTCAGGCTGAAGCAGGACAGCCGCCACTCCTCCCAACAAAGCACCAGCAAGGAGTGCCACCAACGGCTCTGTTTTACGGGTAATCATAAAAATAACAAGCGCCGGCACAGAAAACAGCCAGGGACTGATAGTAAACGAGGCGTCAATGGCCTCCAGCTTATCTGTAATAACTGGAACACTGGAAGAGTCAATGCCCAGACCTATCACAAGGAAAACAATAAATGCAACCAAAACAGAAGGCACTGTTGTAATAAGCATATACCTGACATGATCAAACAGAGGTGCCCCAGCCATGGCCGCCGCCAAATTGGTTGTGTCAGACAAAGGAGAGAGCTTGTCCCCAAAATAGGCCCCCGAAATGACCGCCCCCGCCGTCATGCCCGGCGACACGCCCAGCGTCTGTCCGATGCCTATCAGTGCAATACCCACCGTGGCAGAGGTAGACCATGAACTCCCCGTGGCCAGCGAGACGACAGCACAAATGACCAGTGACGCTGCCAAAAAAATGGATGGTGACAATAACTGCAAACCATAATAAATCATGGAAGGGATAATGCCGCTGATGAGCCAGGTACCTGACAATGCCCCCACCATCAGCAAAATTAAAATCGCGCCAGAAGTGGATTTTACATTGTGCGCAACTTCCTCCAGCATTTGCGCATAGCTGACTTTATTTTTAAATCCAATCAAGGCAGCAAAGGCAGCACCCATCAACAGAATAAACTGGTTACTGCCGCCCAAAGAAGCATCCCCAAAAACAAAAATATTGTAGGCCAGCATGGAGATCAGAACAAAAACAGGAAGCAAAGCTTCCCAAAGTGAAAGCGCCTTGTTCTCAATGATTTCCTGCTTCTCAGGCAGGTCTGGCTTAATCTCTTCACTTTGCATATATTCGGATGATTTTGGTCTTTTTTGATAAATTTTTTGCAATATACCGTTGATTCTTTATATTTTTACTAGTGAGATTGGTTTTCCTCCTATAGTGCCTGAAAGTGTGACTGGTTCTCCGTATACACCCTTGCGGCAGCAAGTAATGAACCTTTTCCCCCTGATTGCAATTGTATTTCAGTATTTCAAATGAATGTTTTATGTATCGAAGCAGCTTGATTCTTGCCTTTCTGTGTGCCGCTTTCATTTCCTGCAAGGAAGAGGAAAAAATAAAGGAAAACGACAAAAAAGGAGCGAAAGAAGGAATGGCCATGAAAGTCAATGGGCTGATCGCTGGCGAAACTTCCATTGCCGAACAGCTCTCGGCAACAGGTACCATTCTCGCAAATGAGGAAGTCGAAATCAAAAGTGAGGTGCCGGGAAAAATCACAGGAATTTATTTTAAAGAAGGAAGCCTGGTGACAAAAGGGCAAGTCCTAGTCCAACTCAATGACGACGACCTGCAAGCCCAGCTTAAAAAAATGGCCATTGAGATCCGCTTGCAGGAAGAAAAAGAAGCCAGGCAAAAACAACTGCTCGCAGCCTCTGCCATAAGCAAAGAAGAGTATGATATCACCAAAACTAACCTCGCCCTGTTGAAAGCAAATGTGGATATTTTGCAAACGCAATTGGACAAAACCAGGATCACTGCCCCGTTTACCGGCATCATTGGTTTGAAATCTGTCAGCCCCGGAGCATTCATCTCGGCAAGCACAATCATTGTCTCTATTCAAAATGTCAATCCATTAAAAATCGAGTTTACCATACCTGAAAAATACAATCACCTTGTCAAACCAGGGACTGTGGTCCGATTCGCCGTTGCAGGAGTGTCAAAAGAGCTGACGGCCACTGTATATGCCAAGGAACCTAAAATTGACGCGACAACCAGAACCACAAAAGTGAGGGCCTCTTTCCCCAATGCAGGAAGCAAAATCATGCCCGGCGCTTTTGCAGACATCCACATAGAAATGGGTGAAAAAACCAAAGGCATCATGATCCCTACAATTGCGTACATACCTGATATAAACGGAGCAAAATTATATCTGTGCAAAGGAGGAAAAGCAGTAATGATGCCGGTTACTGCGGGCGTACGAACCGAGAAGGAAATACAGATTCTGGATGGTGTCAGCCCCGGGGATACGGTCATCACATCAGGCATCCTTCAGCTAAAACCAGATATGCCTGTCGATGTATTATTGATGAATCCGCCGCAATAAAATACCCCTTCCCATGAGTCTTTCAGCCATCAGTATAAACCGGCCGGTACTCGCGTCGGTCCTTTCCATCATCATTGTCCTGTTTGGAATCATTGGTTTTTCTTACCTGGGTGTCCGGGATTATCCCAGTGTCGATCCCCCGGTAATCACCGTAAGCACAACCTATACTGGAGCCAATTCTGAGGTCATCATTTCCCAGATTACCGAGCCTCTGGAAGAATCAATTAATGGCATCGATGGCGTAAAATCCATCGTTTCCACAAGCAGTGACGGCAGGTCAACCATTACAGTAGAATTTGGACTGGATGTCGACCTGGAAACGGCAACCAATGATGTCAGGGACAGAGTTTCCCGCGCACAACGCAACCTGCCTCCCGATGCCAATCCCCCCATTGTCAGCAAATCCGATGCTAGCGCTCAGCCCATCATCTCTCTGACAGTACGGAGCGATCAGCGATCACTGCTTGAATTGACCGAAATTGGCAACAACCTGTTCAAAGAACGCTTTCAAACCATTGCCGGTGTAAGCAATGTCAGCATCTGGGGCGAAAAGAAATATGCCATGAAAATGATCATGGACCCTTCGAAAATGTCTTCACTGGGCATCACTCCCGTAGATATACGAAATTCGCTGCAGGGCGCCAATGTCGAACTTCCCTCGGGAAGAATCGATGGAGAAAGCACGGAACTGACCATCCGAACCGTAGGCAGAATCGGTACAGAAGAAGAATTCAACAATCTGATTATCAAAGAGGCGAACGGAACCATCATTCGTTTCAAAGATGTCGGAAAGGCCGAACTAAGGCCAGAAAGCGAACGTTCGGTATTGCGTGGTGACGGCGCAATTCCAATGATCGGCATTGCCATTACACCCCAGCCTGGAGCAAACTATATCGCCATTGCCGATGAATTCTATAAAAGACTGGAAGTCATTAAAAAAGAAATTCCCGCCGACCTGAAATTGGGAATCGCCCTGGACATCACCAAAGGAATAAAAAATGCGATCAGCGAAGTCGAAGAAACCATTTTCCTGTCATTTGGTCTGGTTGTCATTGTCATTTTCCTTTTCCTCCGGAACTGGCGATCCACGCTGATTCCCGTAATTGCCATTCCAATCTCTTTGATCAGTGCCTTTTTTATCATGTATCTGGCCGGTTTTTCGATCAATATTCTCACTTTGCTGGGCATTGTCCTTGCTACAGGTCTTGTCGTAGATGACGCCATTGTTGTTCTCGAAAATATTTATCAAAAAATTGAACAGGGAATGAGCCCCCGCCAGGCTGCCTTTCAGGGATCCGAGGAAATATTTTTTGCCATTGTCTCCACCACGATCACCCTTGTTGCCGTTTTTCTGCCCATCATGTTTTTGGAGGGATTGACGGGAAGGTTGTTCCGGGAATTTGGTGTGGTTGTCGCCGGAGCAGTACTCGTATCCGCCTTTGTTTCTCTGACACTGACACCCATGATGAGCGCAAGAATCCTGAAGCACAGCTCTGGTGAAAGTTCTTTTTACAGAGCAACAGAACGATTTTTTGTAGGAATGACAAATGCCTATGGGGCTGGTTTGATGCGATTTTTTAAGGTCAAATGGGTTGCTGTACTGATCATGGCCCTGTCAATGTGGATCATCTATCAGCTGGGTGCATCCTTGCCCTCGGAATTGGCACCGATGGAAGATAAGGGCAGAATTGCCATTAATGCCACCGCTCCTGAAGGGGCTTCCTTCCAGTTTATGAATAATTTTCTCACGAAAGTGATCAAAGATGCCGAAGAAATTCCTGAAAAGGAATCAATTCTGTCAGTAACTGCACCTGGTTTTGGCGCTGCCCAGGCCGCAAATACGGGATTTGTGCGCATTACCATGGTTGATGCTTCGCAACGTAAACGCACCCAGATGGAGATTGCAGATGAAATGACAAAAAAAGTTAAAAAATACAGCGAGGCCCGCGTTTTCGTGACACAGGAACAAACGATTGGTGACCGCCGAGGTGGTCTGCCTGTGCAATTTGTCATCCAGGCACCCAATTTTGAAAAACTAAAAGCGGTGATTCCCGCATTCATGGAAAAGGCACGCCAGCATGAAGCCTTTCAGGCAGTGGATATTAACCTCAAATTCAATAAACCGGAGCTTAAAATCGAAATCGACCGCAACAGAGCACAAATCCTGGGTGTCTCCGTTATGGATATTGCACAGACCCTGCAACTTTACTTCGCTGAACAAAGGCTTGGCTTTTTTATCAAAAACGGCAAGCAATACCAGGTTATCGGACAGGCTGCAAATGAAAGCCGAAACGAACCCGGTGACCTGAAATCGATTTATTTACGAAACAACAAAGGAGAACTTATCCAGCTGGACAACCTCATCACCATGTCTGAACAGAGCAATCCGCCACAACTTTTCAGGTATAATCGCTTTGTTTCTGCCACCATTTCTGCCGGACCCGCACCGGGTGTCTCCCTGGGACAAGGCATTGAAGCAATGCGCGACATTGCGAAAGAAGTGATGGATGACAGCTATGCCACTGATCTCGCAGGACCATCCAAAGAATTTGAGGAGAGTTCATCAACCCTGCTGTTTGCCTTTATCCTTGCCTTAATACTGGTATACCTCATCCTGGCTGCCCAGTTTGAGAGCTTTGTCGACCCGCTGATCATCATGCTGACCGTGCCACTGGCGCTGGCAGGTGCCATCCTGGCCTTATGGTACACTGACTCAACGTTGAATATTTTCAGTCAGATAGGAATCATTGTACTCATTGGGATTGTAACAAAAAACGGCATCCTGATCGTAGAATTTGCAAACCAGCAACGGGAACGCGGTGCGGCTGCACTCGAGGCCGTGTATGATGCCTCCATTTCACGGTTACGCCCGATTTTGATGACGAGCCTGGCGACGGTGCTGGGCGCACTTCCCATTGCACTCGCACTGGGTGCGGCATCCCTGAGTCGGGTCTCCATGGGCATTGCCATCATTGGCGGGCTCCTGTTTTCGTTGTTGCTGACACTTTTTGTGATACCGGCCCTGTATGTGTATATGTCCCGAGGCCATAAAACAATTCAAGATGCGTAATTTGCCTTTTCAGCTGTGTGTTTTTTTCCATTTCGTTGTTTTTTCCGGCTTTGCACAACAGGCGCTGACCATTGAAAATGCTGTAGGCATTGCCTTGTCCAACAATTACAATATCCGCATTGCCCAAAACAATGCCCTCATTAACCAAACAAACAATACGCTGGGAAACGCAGGCTTTCTTCCTGAAATCTCCCTGAACTTTGGTCAGAATTTCAACATCAACAACACAAAACAAGAGTTTTTCAGTGGTGATCTCCGGCAAGGTTCAAATGTAAATACCAGCAACTTAAATGCAAATATCCAACTTGCCTGGACCGTATTTGATGGATTTCGTATGTTTGTCAACCAAGACCGGCTGCAGGAAATCGAGACAATTGGCCAGATGAATGTGCGCTTTCAAATGGAAACCACAGTGGCAAGGGTCATGTCGATGTATTACATGCTGGAACAGCAGGAAAAACGAATCCAAACCATCCGTGAGGCAATTTCCTATTCTCAGGAACGACTCACCCTGGCAAAAACAAAACTGGACATAGGTACGGCTTCCTCTCTGCCCCTGCTCCAGGCAAAAGTGGATATCAATGCAGACAGCGCCATGCTTACCAACCAAATCCTGGCACTCAAAAACATGCAAATACAACTCAACCAGCTCATGGCTGTTGATCCCGCAACTGAATTTACCCTTCTTCCTTCTCCCGATAGTGACGCGTTTGACTACCCAACGCTCTCTGCAAGTGCCGCTGAACGAAACAACCTGCTTCAATTGACCGATAAAGAGATCCGCTTGGCAGAACTGAATATACAACAATGGAATGCAATTAAATATCCCACCATTGACATCAACACTGGTTACAATTATAATCGTCTGCAGGCTGAAATCGGCATATTAAAATTCAACCAGAATGCAGGTGTTTCTTTTGGCCTGACCGGACGGTGGAATATTTTCAATGGCTGGAATAACAAGCGCGAAATCCAGATTGCAAAATTAGGTCTCGAAACCACAAAACTATCTAAAGAAATGGCTTGACTGGAGATGAAGGCAGGCCTGCTGACAACCTACAACGAATACCTCACCGCCGTGAAAATGATTCGCATGGAAACTCAAAATGTGGACATTGCAAGAGAAAATCTCGTGATATCTGCGGAGAAACTCAAGGTAGGAACCCTGCCCGGTATTGAAATAAGACAAGCCCAAATGAACCTGATTGAAGCAGAATTCAGAAAAATTGCGGCCAGCTTCGATGCAAAAATGGCCGCCCTTGAACTGAAACGTTTGTCTGGCATTTTGTTGAAATAGCAAGTGATGATGCCTCCTTCTGATCGTATAACAACCATAAATACCCGTGTTTTTCGCGTTGCACAACTGACCATTTACCCAATAAAAAGTCTGGGCGGCGTAAATCAAACCGAATGGCTTGCCCAAAA
>JAUMBK010000175.1:0-2425 GCA_032115795.1 Saprospiraceae bacterium
TAGCTGGTGACGTGTAAATTTCTTTTTTAACACAACCATCTGATCCAAGACCCTGTCTCTGGTATGGAGGGGGTAGCTTTTCTCTCCGTTGTAATAGCACAATATGGGATCAATGGTGCCATTTTTATCATAATCATTATACCACATTGTCACCGGCCTTGCCTCTGTTGGTTTTAGTTCATTGTTTAGGCCAAGGTTGCCTGCCAGCAAGTCAGGATATCCATCCCCTGTGACATCCTCTACAGCCAAACTATACCACCAGCCTTTCCAACTCTGTAGTCCGAATTTCTCTGTTACATCTTCGTACTGCTTACCAGTCCATTTCAACACTGTTATTGGCAGCCATTCGCCAGTATATATCAGTTCAGAAGAACCGTCCAGATCCAAATCTGCGAAAGTTGCAGCTGTAATCATACCTGCTGTATCCAGAAACGGAGCCCACTGTTTTGTGGCATCGGTAAACCGGCCACGGTCATTCACCAGTAAGCAGGAGGCGGGAGGTTCCGGACACCTGCCTGGCTGTACACGACCACCTACAAACAAATCCAGGTCTCCGTCACCATCTATATCATTGCATGCAACAGCACCTCCACTGAATTGAAATGGTGGTATCGCCTCATACTTTCTAACAAACGAGCCTTTCCCGTTATTAGTATATAAGCGATGCCTGTACAACGTGTCGGAAAGTGGAAACTCATTCCCTCCGCTGGCCACGTACAGATCAAGGTCCTTGTCCCCGTCTGCATCAAATAACAATGCTGCATTGTCTTCAAATGCCCGGTCAACCTCGAATGATGGCATGGATACTTTTTGAAACTTGCCCTTTGCATCTTGTAAAAACAATTGTCCTGCAAATCCAGTCGCTCCGCCTATGTACACATCAGTATACCCATCCCCATTCACATCCCCGTGCGCCACTGCCGGCCCTTCCTGGCTGTACTTGTGATGTAAAAGTGGTTCTCTCTTAAAATCAATATACGTGTTTTCCTGATGTCTGATTTGATCCACTTCTTCCACTTTAAACCAGGGATCCTCAACTTTAACGGACATGATTGGCAGCTGTTTCTGTTTTCTAACCTCAATCGTTTTGTCTATTTCGGTTGGATTGAGTACTTGGATTGTGCCGTCACTCCAAATGATTTCCAGCATGGCTACCTTTGTTTGTTTTCCCAATCCAAAATGTAGGGTTTCTTCAGAACATCCCATATAGCCTCTGGTGGGATGATAGAGCTTCGTCATCATCGTACCATCCTGCAGATAGAGCTTCGCCATCGAATATCCAATGCTCTTTTTATCATCCTTCAACGCCACACGTAAATAGTGATTTTCCAGTTTTTCCTTCCCCTTGTTTTTAAGAATCACGGGTGTCCCGTTCAACCGATTGACGACCAAATCAAGATACCCGTCATTGTTTAGATCCGCTGAAGCGGTTGCATTAGAAAAAGCAGGCTGTCCGCTATTCCAGAACGAAGAAACATTTTGAAATTGCAGGTTACCTCCATTCCGAAAAAAGTAGGAAGGTACTTTTACACTGGGTACTTTTTGAATCCATTCCAACAAGGTGATTTTACCCTGGTTATACAGTTTGTTTAGAGAATCCAGTGTGTACAACCTGTAGTCATTGTTTGTCAGGTCTCGGTAAAAACCGTTGCTCACAAAAATATCCGTTTGCGTGTCATTGTTGTAGTCTTCCATCAGTACGCCCCAGCTCCAGTCTGTGAATGCAGTCCCCGTCAGGTTTGCAATATCACTGAACCTGCCGTTGCATTGATTTAACTGCAGGGTATTGACGGAGAACTGAGGTTTTATTCCTACCTCCAGCATGGTCTGGTATTTGGCATAGTTTTGTACCATGGATAACATCTTTTTCCGATAGTTTCCTTCAGGAACCATATCTACTGTCATCAGGTCAATACAGCCATCATTATTGATATCCGCACAATCTGAACCCATGGAGGAAAAAGAGCTATGCGAAAAATAGGTATCAAACTGATCGGCAAAGGTCCCATTCCCCATGTTGACATACAAGGCATCTGAAACTACAAAATCATTGCATACGTAAATATCGGGAAGAAAATCATGATTCACATCGAGTATTGCCGCGCTCAGACCGAATCCGTTGCTACCCAGGCCGGCATTTTCTGTTACATCCCTGAATTTCCCATTGTCATTCAGATACAACCTGTTTGATTCAGAGGGAGTAATTTTAGGCATTGCCTGTATGAGTTTCCCATCCGGTCCTTGTACAAGCTGGATATTATCTGCCTGCGTGAGATCAGCCCGATGGTTTAATAAAAACAGATCTGAATCTCCATCATGCTCGATATCAAAAAAATATGCTTGTGTGGCATAGCCAGCATCATCTAAGCCGTATTCCGCCCCTTTCTCAGTGAATGTCAGGTTGCCATTATTAATATACAACTCG
>JAUMBK010000176.1:0-7333 GCA_032115795.1 Saprospiraceae bacterium
GTTTGCAGAAAATAGAATTGTGTGGCATGAATTTCCCAGCAATGGCATAATCAGGGGGCTGCAGCACCGAAACAACTGGGACCAGCACTGGCAGAAGACGATGGAGGTGCAACATATTCCAAGCACTCTGGAACGATTGAAAAGCGTCTTCTCTCCACCCATCGAAACCAGGTTTTCACTCTCCGGTTTAGGCTGGCTTACACAAGCAGATCCTGTGATGCAGCAAGGCGGCGTGTCCACGGCACAACGTTACCTTTCCACATTTCTTCAGAGCAGACACCTGAACTACACCGGGCATATTTCCAGACCCGCCGAAAGCAGGACGTCCTGCAGCCGCTTGTCTCCTTACCTTGCGTATGGCAATTTGTCTGTTAGGCAAGTATATCATTCTGTCAGGGAAGCCATGCAGCAATCCGGAGTGAACAAACGGGAAATGCGGAATTTCCTGTCAAGACTTCAATGGCACTGTCATTTTATCCAGAAATTTGAATCCGAATGTGCCATCGAGTTCAGGCCGTACAACAAAGCGTTTCTTTCCTTCCAAAAAACAGCCGACAGCCACCTGCTGGAGGCATGGGAGAAAGGGATGACCGGAGTGCCCCTGGTTGATGCATGTATGCGTTGCGTAGTAGCCACGGGATACCTGAATTTCCGGATGCGGGCGATGGTCGTCTCTTTTTTGACATTTCATTTGTGGCAGCCCTGGGATGCTGGAGCACATTTTTTGGCAAGGCAATTTCTTGACTACGAACCCGGCATCCATTACCCCCAGTTGCAGATGCAGGCGGGTATGACGGGCATTCATACCATTCGCATCTACAATCCTGTCAAAAATGCACTCGCCCTTGACCCTTCCGGAACCTTTGTACATGCTTGGGTGCCAGAATTGCGCAACATCCCTGGCAATCTGGTGCATGAACCATGGAAGCTGACACCGATGGAACAAAACATGTACGCCTTCGCTCCTGGCATCGATTACCCCCTGCCCCTTGTCGACCTCGAAGTTGCAGCAAGAAATGCCTCCGAGCGAATGTATGCATTTAAAAAAACGCCCCAGGTGCTGTCTGCCAGCCAACCGGTCCTGAAGAAGCATGTGCGCCACCCAGAAAAAAGGAAACTGCAATGAGTAGTATAAAACCAAAAATCAACATACCAAAGGGCAAATCTCACCTTCCAGAGAAAATATGCATTGTTTGCGGCAGGCCGTTTTCCTGGCGTAAAAAATGGGAAAAAAACTGGGAGGAAGTAAAAAAATGCAGTGAAAGATGCAGGAGAACGAAAAAAAATCAACCAGATGGAACTCAGACTGATATTAGGTGACCAACTGAATGCCCGCCATTCCTGGTTTGCCGACGTGCACCAAGACGTCACCTATGTGCTTATGGAAGTACACGAGGAAGCGACCTACGTCACACACCACATTCAAAAGATCCTCTGCTTCTTTGCAGCCATGAGGCAATTTGCAGCAGACTTGCAGCACAAGGGACATACCGTGTTGTATTATTCTATTTTACAAAAGGAAAACCGCCAGTCAATCACCTCGAATCTGGCAGAATTGCTCCATTCAGGGCAATATGCCAGCTTTGCCTACCTCCAACCGGATGAATACAGAGTCGAATCCAGCCTCCAACAGTTTACGTCAACACTGACAATGCCGGTTGCTGTTTGCTCCACAGAACATTTCTTGGTAGACAGAAATGCCTTTGAGTACGTATTTCCAAAGAAGGCCTCCTATTTGATGGAGACCTTTTACAGATACATCAGGAAAAAAGAAAATCTTTTGCTGGACGAAGGGAAACCCTTGTTTGGCAAGTGGAATTTTGATGTGGAAAACAGGAAAAAATTGCCCCTGCATGTTTCAGTGCCTGAACCGCTCGAATTTGAGAATCAACTGACAGAAATTTATGAAGAAATCAAGAAAGCGGGAATTCCCTCTTTGGGGGAGGCGAACGCGGACAAGGTAGGATGGCCCATCAACAGGTCTCAGGCTCTTTCGGTGCTTGCGTTTTTTTGCGACACGCTGCTGCCCTTGTTTGGCACCTATCAGGATGCGATGACCGATCGGTCGTGGGCCGTCTTCCATTCACGTCTTTCCTTTGCCTTAAACTGCAAGCTTCTAAGCCCCCGTGAGGTGATCGATGCGGCAGTTTCTTCCTGGCAAAAAGACCCTGATCGAATTGATTACAACCAACTTGAGGGATTTGTCAGGCAAATTGCAGGCTGGCGGGAGTACATGCGTTGCCTTTATTGGGCGCACATGCCCGGCTATGCCTCCATGAATCACTTCAACCACGAAAACCGCCTTCCCGCCTGGTATTGGACAGGAGAGACACACATGCATTGCCTGTCAGCGGCCATCAGACAATCCCTGAAACACAGTTATGCCCACCACATCCAACGACTCATGGTCACTGGCAATTTTGCCTTGCTTGCCGGCGTTGACCCGGATGAGGTTGACCGATGGTACCTCGGCATCTACATCGATGCCATCGAATGGGTGGAGATCACCAATACCCGGGGTATGAGCCAATATGCAGATGGCGGGCTCGCTGCTACAAAGCCGTATGTGAGTTCTGCCGCCTACATTGATAAAATGAGCGATTATTGCGCTTCCTGCCGCTACAAGGCCAAACAAAAAACTGGTGAAGGAGCGTGCCCTTTCAACAGTCTTTACTGGCATTTTCTGGACCGGCACAGAGAAAAGCTGGCAACAAATCAGCGCATGACGATGATGTATGCCGTCTGGGACAAAATGCATCCGGATGTCAGGCACGATCTGTTGACCACTGCGGCTCAGTACCTCGAAAACCTGGATGCATTGTAGGTGACCTGCGTCATTGCTTTTTTTCAGGAATGACCGTATCTTTGCAAAAAAATACTACACATATGCAATTGACTGCCTTGAAGGGGTTTGTCCGCGCTTGTTTTTCAGATTTATTGGGTATTGTTTTTCCAAATCCATGCCTCTGCTGCACGAGTGATGCGCGGATGCGCAATGCCTCTTTTTGTTCCACATGCGTGGTTGATTTGCCCTACACAGACCATTTTTCGGATGCTGACAATGTGGTCCGACGCCATTTTATAGGACGATTGCCGCTGGTGTACGGTGCTGCAGTCGTATATTTTCGAAGGGGTGGACATGTCCAAGCCATGTTGCATCGGTTCAAATACAAAAAACAGCGCGAAATCGGGGACGTATTTGGTCAAATCGCTGCCGAAAACTGGGTAGGGCAGGGATGGCAGCTACCCGATGTCGTCATTCCCATACCTATTCACAAAAAGAAACAATGGGTACGAGGGTACAATCAAAGCGCTGTTTTTGGTGCCTCATTTGCTCAGGCAGCGGGCATCCATTGCGCAGACCGGGCAATTGTCAAGCCGGTGCAGACGGCATCACAGACAGGCAAAAGCCGTGATGATCGGATTAGAAACGTACAAGATGTCTTTGTCGTAGATCAACCACATTGGATTGCGGGCAAACACATCCTGCTCGTAGATGATGTGGTAACCACCGGAGCCACAATCGAAGCTTGTGGTCAGGTATTGCTGGCACATGGCGCTGCACAGCTATCGGTGCTGGTTCTGGCGGCAGCAAAGTGAAACCATACCTCCATTTGCTGCTGAAAGCCTGGTATTTGGTGTAAAAAACACATTTACATTAAACAATATATATGTGTTTATTTAAATATTATGTATTTTTGTTTTACTAAACTGGAGTTGATATGTCTGAACAGGAAAAACCATATATGAAAGAAACTCACAGCCATATTCCAAGCGAATGGTTGACTTCCGACGGGCAACCCGTATCCGGACTATCAGTCGCACAGCAAAAGCGGCTCGAATTGATTACCAAGATGACGCAGGACAAAGATCCGGTGGAATATATGCGCATTTTTTCGGCATTTACACTGTACGTACTGGTGATGTCAACTGTGCATGTCGCTGTCCGTTTTTCTATTGTCTCATTGCTTGCCATTGTACTCACCATTTTCTATTTTTTGTTTGTTCGCAAAAGACTGGCGACAGATACAGTGCGGCTGATGCAAATAGCCAATGATTTTGACAAGTATTTATGGGATGGATTTCACCTGAAGGAAATGCGGCAGAGCGCAGTGAAACTGTCTGTTTTTGTATTTTTCCCACTGACAATGGTCTTTCTGGCAGATTTGGTTGTTCCTATACCTGGCCATGCGCCTTCCTGGCTGTTTTATGTCGTTTCCATCATCATCAGTACCATCGTCTGGTGGATTTTTTTCAACGAAGACACTGAAAACCTGGAAAGACTGGAGTCAGACTTAAACGCATTGCAATACCTATAACCTCAGAGATGGCGTGCCATCCTCTGCTTGTTTTACCACTTTGTTTCCAGAATGTAAGGCAACATCAAGCGCCACGTAGGCCAGTCATGGTGAATGTCGTGACCCCAGATATCCAGGTTGTGCGGGATACGCTTGTGCTGCAGTAAACCGGAAAAGTATTTTGACCCATTGGGATCCTCATAATTTCCCGAACCTGCCAGAAGGTGAATGTGTTTTGCTTGCCGTATCGTATCCAGATGGGCTCCTTCCTGTAAGCCGTCAAGGTAATGCATGGGGCTGTTCCAGTAACAGTCGTCGTCCCAGTAATGCTTTGTATAGGCGCCTAAATCGTAGAGGCCCGACATCGAAATGCAACCCTGGATTTTCCACGGATTTTTAAAAAACAAATTGGCAGCATGCAGGGCGCCAAACGAGGCACCACAGGTATAAATGGGTGTTTCCTGGCTCGCACGCTGCCGGATGAAAGGAAGCACTTCTTCATACACGTACTGATTGAACTGGGTATGCCTGATCGACTTGGCCCTGCCGTCCATCTGGTTGTTCAGCCAGCTTTCGTTGTTGATGGAATTGACCGAATAGACTTTCACCTTTGCTGCTTGGATGTAAGGGGCAATGGCATCGATCAGATGAAATCGTTCGTATTCCAGGTAGTCTGCAGCCGCCGTAGGAAGCAATAGCAAAACAGGACCATAATGCCCGTATTCCACAATGTCCATTTGCTTGTGGAGGTTTGGACTGTACCAGGATTGGATCTCTCTGTGCATGTTGTCTAAATTTATTTACTAAACTGCCACCTTTACTGTGGTCTATTCCCTCTTTTCAGAATACCTGCCTTGCAGCACATTCTCTGCCTGACATCCTCCCTTTCATGCACATGGACTGCCAAAAGGACGAATGACTTTGTATTCACCATTCTCTACCTGCTTTCATCATGCATTTACCGCAAGCGCACCCGTTTGAGAAATCCATGTGCCGTCATGTACAGCCACGCCTCCCTGTCATCCAGTGCGCAATTGGCTGTCGCTTCGTAGGTCAGGATGGTACCCAGCTGTCTGCCATCGGGGTGAAAAACGAGGACTCCTCCCGGACCCGTGGCAAAAATAACCCCGCTTTTACTAATCTTCATGCCATCGGGCAAGCCTTTTCTACTGGCGACCATTTCTGTTCTGTCTGCAAATATACGTCTGTCCAGCACTGCAAACGAATCATCCATGGTGTAGGCTACCCACAGTGCTTTCTCGGGATCGGAGTTGGATACGTACAGTGTTTTTTCGTCCGGTGACAAGGCAATGCCATTCGGACGCGTCAATGTGCTGTCAATGAGGTACAGCATTCCGTTTGCCGCCAATCTGTAGACACCATTGAATATCAGCTGCTTGCCTGTATCTTGGTCTTGACCTGCCAGTCCATAGGGTGGGTCGGTAAAAAAAATGTCTCCATTGCCTGCCACATGGAGGTCATTGGGACTGTTCAGCCGTTTCCCCTTGTATTGCCTTGCCAGATACAGAAATGAATCCGTTGGCATAGATATGGGTGACAGCATTTCCGCGAGGGCTCTGTTGCCGTGTTGGCATAGGAGAAGGTTGCCGGAAGCATTTACAGCCAGTCCGTTGGCACCTTCAGTGCCCCCAACCGGATGCAGGGAGTCCAGGCCTGACGGAAACAAATACACTTGCTTGCCGTAAATACTGTCCCAGCTGTAAATGGTATTTTCCGGTACATCGGTAAACAGCAATTTCTCTTCAGCTGCCAGCCATACCGGACCTTCCGACCAAGTAAAGCCATCAGCCAGTACCTCAACCAAAGCCTGCGTATCCAATACCATGAATAATTCAGGATCAAGCACTTCTATTTTTCCGCTTTGGTTTTGATTGACAACATCCTTGCTTTTGCATCCCAGTACCACAAGGGAAAAACAAGCCACCATGGAGGGCAGCAAAATGGAAAGGTGCCATTTACTTCTTTGTGAAATATGATGCATGGGTGAGATTTTGGATAAATGTATGCATTTTCCAGAGATTGAAAAGGAAAATGCTTGGTTTCTCTGAAGACAGGTTTGCCTGAATGTTTTTAGCATACCGTGTCATCAATTGCATCAACAAAGGGGCAAGATGAAGCCTGGACAATCTCTCGTAGGCAAGTGTCAGCCTGGTAGCCGGCAATTTACGATCACGGTATAGTTTCGCCAGATTCTCCATGGCCTGTTGCGTTTTCTTAAGAAAGACGGCATTGGTTTCCAGCCCGTCGTGAATGACGGGATTGTGAATGTGCTGGACAGAAATTCCCTTTTTTCGCAACTCTTCTGCATACAACAAATCCTCGTATCCATAGCCTTCGACTGCATTGTCAAACGGGAGTTCCAGAAAGACCTGAGAGGGTACTAAAAAATTGTTGGATTGAAATGTAAGATACGGTTGTTTTGCTCTTTTTCCTGCAGGCAATGCTTCCCTTTTTCTGCCATACTCCCAGTGTAAGCGCTTCTTTTTTGCCGGTTTCCGCAGGGAATACGCCCTTCCCCCGTAAATAACAGCGGAAGTGGGCAGTAGATTCAGGTACGTTTTAATAAAATTCGCAGATTTTATTGTGCTGTCTCCATCCAGAAAAAGGATGTAATCAAATCTGGCCAATTTTCCCAGCCAGTTCCGTATGCGGCTCCTTCCGAGATTTTCGGGCATCTCGGTATAATTGATGTGCATTTTTTCTCCCAGCTCCCTGTTGAGCTCTTTAAACTTTTGCTGGGATCCGTCATCAAAACACAGGATTTGATAGGGAATGCCCACCTTGCTGCATTGTCTGGCCAGGGTATACACAAGATTTCTGACATCCTGATTGTAAATGGGAATGGCAATGGAAGGGACTGAACTCAGATAAGTTTCTGTTTGGAGCAGACCCCGTAGAGTGGAGTAATAAGACTGAAAGTAAGATGAGGGAAGACGGGTCAAGGCAGAGTAACATTGGCTGTGCGGGGCTACAGGAAAGAGACCAATCTATAGACACAGGAGACGACCCGTCTA
>JAUMBK010000177.1:0-30713 GCA_032115795.1 Saprospiraceae bacterium
TACGTATACCTTTTACATGTCTTCAACGACGTGCTGACGGTGGACTTCCATTATGTTGTTTGCGTGATCAAAATTTCAGAATTCGTTTGTTTTTTAGACAAGCAGAGCTGCTTTGGGAGAGTTCAGCACCTGCAGGCCTTCAAGTCCCAGCGCCATGGAATATTACATTTAATGTTAAGGCGCCAAATGGCACCGCAATAGTTAGTGGTATTGGTGGATCAGGTCGTGCGGCGTTAGGAAAACCAAGCATTATGCTTGAGACTACACAGATCTATATTACAGAGGAGACTGCAAATCAGATGCGTGCCCAGCATTTCAAAATACCATTTATCCGTTATTATGATGAGACATTTACAATTGGAGAGGCAGATTATGTTGGATTGGATGAGTACATCACAAAAATCAGCCAGGGATGGACCGATGTAGATGTGATCATTGCTATGCCAAACGTAATGGCCAAGATTGGGCAGATTGGACGTATACTCGGTCCGCGTGGTCTTATGCCCAATCCCAAAACGGGCACAGTTACTGTTAACGTAGGAGCTGCGGTAGAAGAAGTGAAGGCAGGTAAGATTTCATTCAGGGTAGACAAGTACGGTATCATTCACTCTCCTGTGGGAAGAGTCTCTTTTTCAGCTGAGAAGCTTGCAGAAAATGCAATTGAGTTGATTTCCACTCTTGAAAAAATGAAGCCTTCCACAGCAAAAGGTACGTATATGAAGTCTATCAGTGTGGCAAGTACCATGAGTCCTGGTATTACCGTTGACACTAAAACCATTAAATAACCTGCAAACTTTACAGTAATGACACGTACAGATAAAGGAACACTGATAGAAGAACTGAAGGATAAATTTGAAAATTCTCAGTACTTCTATGTCACGGATGCTTCAGGGTTGTCAGTGGCTAAAATCAACCAACTCAGAAGAACCTGTTTCGATAAAGGTATCGAAATAAAAACAGTAAAAAACACCTTGGCAATCAAAGCCATGGATGGACAGTCTGATGACCGTAATTTTAAGGCAATTTATGATGCGTTCAAGGGACAAAGTACAGTATTGTTTTCAAATGATGGCAAGCTACCAGCATCAATTATCAAAGAATTTAGAGGAAAAGATGCCCGGCCAATCCTGAAGGCGGCCTACATCGATTCAGATGTCTTCTTTGGGGATGATCAATTGGAGGCACTGTCAAAGTTAAAGACAAAGAACGAACTGATTGGTGACGTCATCTTCTTGTTGCAGTCACCAGCTCAGCGCGTCGTAAGTTCACTCAAGTCTGGTGGAAACACCCTTTCCGGCTTGTTGAAGACACTCGAAAACCGGTAATTTGGCAATTTTTAAATGTTACGTTATAGCTTCCAACATTAACGCAATTTTAATTTTATAAAACACGAAAATCAGAATATCATGGCAGATTTGAAAGCATTCGCAGAACAGCTCGTAAACCTTACAGTAAAGGAAGTAAATGAGTTGGCACAAATATTAAAAGATGAATATGGTATCGAGCCAGCAGCAGCAGCAGTAGCTGTAGCAGCAGCTCCTGCAGGAGGTGCTGGCGCTGATGCACCTGCTGAGAAAACCGAGTTTGACGTTCATTTGACGTCAGCCGGTGCAAATAAACTGGCTATAGTGAAAGAAGTAAAGACGCTTCTGAATCTCGGTCTGAAAGAAGCAAAAGACTTGGTTGATGCTGCTCCTTCTTTGTTGAAAGGTGGTGTTTCTAAGGCTGAGGCTGAGACAATGAAGTCCACCCTTGAGGGTGCTGGGGCTTCTGTCGACCTGAAGTAATTTGACTAAAGTATGCGGACTGAATGTCAGAAAGTAGGTCCGGAAAAAATTGACGTCTGGCTTAACCGACCATTGGTGGGTTAAGCCTCTCGTCATTAAAAAATTAAATGAACAATTCCGTCGGTTTTGTTCTTTATTTATCGAATTACGCAAAATACATAACCAATTATGACATCAAACGGAGTCGTAACCTCATCCGGAAACAGCAGGATCAATTTCGGGAAAATCCGATTGGCAAATCAATACCCCGACTTGCTGGAGATCCAGATCAAATCCTTCCAGGAATTTTTTCAATTGGAAACTACACCCGAAAACAGGGGAAATGAAGGTTTATACCGCGTATTCCAGGAGAATTTTCCTATCTCTGATGCAAGAAATATTTTCGTCCTCGAATTTTTGGATTACTTTATAGATCCGCCGCGCTACACCATCGAGGAATGTATGCAGCGGGGGCTGACATATAGCGTTCCACTGAAAGCAAAACTGAGGTTGTCATGTAATGACGAAGAACACGTAGATTTCCAAACCATTGTCCAGGATGTGTTTTTGGGAAATATTCCTTACATGACAAGCAAAGGTACATTCATGATCAATGGTGCCGAACGGGTTGTTGTGTCGCAGTTACATCGTTCACCTGGTGTGTTTTTTAGCCAAACTTTCCACCCGAATGGTACCAAAATATTCTCTGCCAGAGTCATCCCATTCAAAGGAGCATGGATGGAGTTTGCGACAGACATTAACTCTGTGATGTATGCGTACATCGATAGAAAGAAGAAATTTCCCGTCACCACACTTCTTAGAGCCATCGGCTTTGATTCGGACAGGGATATCCTGAATTTATTTGATCTGGCTGAGGAAATTCCTACAGATGCAAAATCTCTTAAAACTGCCATTGGTAGAAAACTCGCAGCCCGGGTGCTCCGCAAATGGACAGAAGACTTTGTAGATGAGGACACAGGTGAGGTAGTCACTATTGAAAGAAATGAAATTATCCTCGAACGAGATGTAGTACTCGATGATGATAACATCAGCTTGATCGGTGACGTCGATGCAGATACAATTATCCTCCAAAAGGAAAACCTAGATGAGGATTACTCCATTATTTATAATACCTTACAAAAAGACCCTTCTTCTTCAGAAGTGGAAGCCGTAACGCAAATTTACCGTCAGCTTAGAGGTACTGATCCACCCGATGAAGAGACGGCGCGTGGAATTATTGAGAAACTTTTCTTTTCTGACAAGCGTTACAATCTGGGAGAGGTTGGTCGTTATAAGATTAACAGAAAATTAAAGCTGGATATCGGCAAAGAAATCCTGGTTTTAACAAAAGAAGATATTATTTCCATCGTCAAATACCTGGTCAGCCTTGTGAATCAAAAGGCTGAATTAGACGATATAGATCACCTTGCAAATCGGCGCGTACGTACTGTAGGCGAACAATTGTACGCACAGTTCGGTGTTGGCTTGGCAAGAATGACACGTACGATTCGTGAAAGAATGAACGTAAGGGACAACGAAGTATTTACTCCAATTGATCTGATCAATGCCAGGACACTTTCTTCCGTCATCAATTCGTTTTTTGGCACAAGCCAGTTGTCCCAATTCCTTGACCAGACCAACCCGTTGTCTGAGATTACCCACAAGCGTAGAATTTCAGCCTTAGGGCCAGGTGGTCTTTCCAGGGAAAGAGCCGGCTTCGAAGTAAGGGACGTACACTATTCACACTATGGTCGTCTTTGTACGATCGAGACACCCGAAGGGCCAAACATCGGCTTGATCTCTACCCTCTGTGTACACGCCAAAGTGAACAAAATGGGCTTTCTCGAAACACCATATAGAAAGGTGCTTGACGGTAAAGTCGATATGAGCGGCGAGATCCTTTATTTGTCAGCAGAGGCTGAGGATTACCGTCGTATTGCCCAGGCAAATGCGCAGGTGGCTGAGTCTGGTGCCTTCGTGAATGACAGGATCAAATCCCGTGAACACGGTGAATTCCCCGTACTTTCGCCCGCTGAGATAGAATACATGGATATTGCACCGAATCAGATTGTAGGTGTCTCTGCTTCTTTGATTCCGTTTTTGGAAAATGATGACGCAAACCGCGCATTGATGGGATCGAACATGCAACGTCAGGCTTTGCCGCTGGTGAGACCAAAAGCACCAATCGTTGGTACAGGGCTGGAAGCAAAAGTGGCAGAAGACTCTAATATGTTGATCAATGCAGAAGGAGAAGGAATCGTAGAGTACGTCGATGCAAATGAAATTGTCATCCGGTACGATAGGTCCGAAGAAGAAATGCTGGTTTCTTTCGATGACAACGTAAAGAAATATAACCTGATTAAATTTATTCGCACAAACCAGGGGTCTTGCATCAACTTGAAGCCAATTGTAAAAAAAGGCCAGAGAGTATCCAAAGGTTCTCTATTGTGCGAGGGTTACGCCACTGAAAACGGGGAACTAGCTCTCGGTCAGAATATGCAGGTTGCCTTCATGCCCTGGAAAGGGTATAACTTTGAGGATGCCATTGTCCTCTCTGAGCGAGTGGTAAAGGAGGATATTTTTACCTCTCTGCATATCGAAAGTTACGAAATTGATGTTCGTGACACAAAACTAGGCGAAGAGGAATTGACAAATGATATTCCAAATGTCAGTGAGGAAGCAACTAAGGACCTGGATGAAAACGGAATAATCCGCATCGGCGCATGGGTAAAAGAAGGGGATATTCTGATTGGCAAGATTACACCCAAAGGGGAATCAGACCCAACTCCAGAAGAGAAGCTGCTTCGTGCAATCTTCGGCGATAAAGCAGGGGATGTAAAAGACGCTTCACTCAAAGCATCACCTTCGACACAAGGAGTAATTATAGATAAGCAATTGTTCGCCCGGGCAAAAAAGGACAAGTTCCAGAAAGTGCAGGAAAAAGAACTTCTGTCAAAGCTGGAGGATACACATGCCATCAACATGAATGAGTTGAAAACCATCCTCATTGACAAGTTGATGACATTGCTTGAAGGCAAGATGTCCGAAGGTGTACGCAGTATTTACAATGAGGAATTGATACCAAAGGGAGCAAAATTCACCCCGAAGGCATTCAAGGAAATGGATTACAGTGCTGTAGATTATTCAGGTTGGACAAAGGATGCACGGTTGAATGAAATGATTGCAAGGTTGTTACATAACTATTCAATCAAAGTAAATGAAGAATTGGGACGTTACAAGCGAGAAAAGTTTAACATTAGCATCGGTGATGAACTTCCTGCAGGCGTACTGAAACTGGCGAAAGTATATTTGGCTAAAAAGCGAAAATTAAAGGTGGGTGATAAACTTGCCGGTAGACATGGTAATAAAGGAATTGTGTCCAGAATTGTGCGTGAAGAAGATATGCCGTTCCTGGATGATGGAACTCCGGTGGACATCGTGTTGAACCCGCTGGGTGTACCTTCGCGGATGAACCTCGGACAAATTTTCGAAACGGTACTGGGTTGGGCAGGCAAGAAAATGAATGTAAAATTTGCCACACCTATCTTTGACGGAGCCTCACTGGATGAAATCGAAGGTTACATCGAAAAGGCAGGCTTGCCTTCGTATGGCCAGACGTACCTGTACGATGGCGAGACGGGCGACAGGTTCCACCAGCAGGCCACCGTAGGTGTAATTTACATGTTGAAATTATCTCACATGGTCGATGACAAGATGCACGCCAGGTCCATCGGTCCATATTCTCTCATTACACAGCAGCCGTTGGGAGGTAAAGCCCAGTTTGGAGGTCAGCGTTTTGGAGAAATGGAAGTGTGGGCGCTGGAAGCCTATGGCGCGGCAAATATCCTCCGGGAATTGCTGACGATAAAATCAGATGATATCATCGGAAGGGCAAAAGCATATGAAGCCATTGTCAAGGGTGATAATATACCTGATTCAAATATTCCAGAATCCTTTAATGTACTTGTGCACGAATTGAGAGGATTGGCATTGGATATTAAATTTGATTGATTAAACCATTCTGTAACGTAATACAAATTACTGATCATGTTAAAAAAGAAAGGTGTAAAACCCTCCAAAGGATTTGAGTCAATCACGATTAGCTTAAGTTCGCCCGATGAGATATTGGAGCGCTCTTTTGGTGAGGTATTAAAACCCGAAACAATCAACTATAGATCTTATAAACCTGAAAGGGACGGTTTGTTCTGTGAACGAATATTCGGTCCTGTAAAGGATTATGAGTGCTATTGTGGCAAATACAAAAGAATCAGGTACAAAGGCATCGTATGTGACCGATGCGGTGTGGAAGTAACGGAGAAAAAAGTCCGTCGTGAACGAATGGGCCACATCAAACTGGTCGTTCCGGTTGTTCATATCTGGTTTTTTAAATCGTTACCCAATAAGATTGGCTACCTTTTAGGGTATTCATCCAAAAAGCTTGAGTCAATCATTTATTACGAGCGGTATGTCGTCGTACAGCCAGGTGTCAAGGAAAACGATCTGTCAAAGCATGACTTGCTTACTGAAGAGGAATACTTCGACATCTTGGATTCACTGCCAAAGGACAATCAATTGCTTGATGATTATGACCCAAACAAGTTCATTGCCAGAATGGGTGCAGAAGCAGTAAAAGATTTGTTGGAGCGCATTAAGTTGGACGAGTTGTCGTTTGAATTACGTCACCAGGCGGCAAATGAAACATCGCAACAGCGTAAATCTGAAGCCCTCAAGCGACTCAGGGTAGTGGAGGCATTTAGAGATGGAATGCGGTCTACTGAAAATAGACCAGAGTGGACCATCATTCAATATCTGCCGGTGACACCACCTGAGCTTAGACCACTTGTTCCACTGGATGGCGGACGCTTCGCCAGCTCAGACTTAAATGATTTGTATAGACGGGTGATCATCAGAAATAACCGATTGAAGAGGCTTTTAGAAATCAAAGCACCTGAGGTGATTTTGAGAAACGAAAAGCGTATGTTGCAGGAATCAGTTGATTCTCTATTTGACAACTCACGAAAATCCAATGCCGTAAAAGCAGAAGGTGGGCGATCTCTTAAATCATTGAGTGATGTACTCAAAGGTAAACAAGGTCGTTTCAGACAAAACCTATTGGGTAAAAGGGTTGACTATTCCGGTCGTTCTGTGATCGTAGTAGGTCCAACCTTACTGCTGCATGAATGTGGTATTCCCAAGGGGATGGCGGCTGAACTCTTCAAGCCATTTATTATCAAAAAGCTGATTGAACGAGGCGTTGTGAAAACGGTCAAATCAGCAAAGAAACTGGTGGATAAAAAAGACCCCATCATCTGGGAAATCCTTGAAAATATCTTAAAAGGACACCCAGTTCTCTTGAACAGGGCTCCTACATTGCACCGATTGTCCATTCAGGCATTCCAGCCCCGTTTGGTGGAAGGAAAGGCCATTCAGCTGCACCCTTTGGTTTGTGGCGCATTTAATGCCGACTTCGACGGTGACCAGATGGCCGTTCACGTTCCACTTGGGCATGCCGCAATTCTGGAGGCGCAGATGTTGATGCTCTCAGCACACAATATGCTCAACCCACAGGATGGTTCTCCGGTGACCTTGCCTTCGCAAGACATGGTACTCGGTCTTTACTACCTGACAAAACCCCGTAAATCAAATGCGGATAACAAGGTAAGGGGCGAAGGGAAAGTATTTTACAGCGCAGAAGAAGTCATCATCGCCTTCAATGAAGGAAAAATTGATTTACATGCCATTATAAAAGTTCGTGTCAGTACGGATGATGAGAATGGAAACATGGTGAAAAAATTAATGGAAACAACTGTAGGCCGGGTCATCTTTAACCAAAGTACACCTGCCACTGTTCCATTTATCAACCAGTTGATGACCAAGAAGAGTCTGAAGAAAATCATCAGTGATATTATCAACCGGACAGATTTTACCCAGACAGCAAAATTCCTGGATGATATCAAAGATCTCGGCTTTTTCTGGGCCTACAAAGGGGGATTATCCTTCAACCTGGGGGACTTGATTACCCCAAGTATCAAGGAGCAAACACTCCTCGAAGCACAGGAAGAAGTAGATGAGGTTTGGGAGAATTACAACATGGGTCTGATTACGCCAAACGAGCGATACAACCAGGTCATCGATAAGTGGACTTTTGCCGATAACAAAATTACCGAAAACCTTATGCGGGAGATTGCCTTGCATAAACAAGGTTTCAATTCGGTGTACATGATGCTTGACTCTGGTGCCAGGGGATCCAAGCAACAAATCAAGCAGCTTTGCGGTCTACGAGGCCTCATGGCAAAACCAAGAAAATCAGGGGACACTGGGGGGGCTATCATCGAAAACCCAATCCTGGCCAACTTCCTCGAAGGTTTGTCCGTATTGGAATATTTCATCTCTACTCACGGTGCTCGTAAGGGTCTTGCCGATACAGCCCTTAAAACAGCGGATGCGGGTTACCTTACTCGTCGACTCGTTGATGTGGCGCAAGACGTGATCATCACGGAGGAGGATTGTAATACACTCAGGGGCATCGATACAGAAGCGCTGAAAGACAATGAGAATGTCATCGAAACGTTGGCTTCCAGAATCATTGGGCGCTACTCCCTGTATGATGTGACAGACCCTGTGACAGACGAACTATTGGTCGGTGCTGGTCAATACATCTCCCCGGAGGTTGCAGAAAAAATTGAAAAATCTGGCCTGGAAATGGTGACCATCAGGTCAGTACTCACTTGCGAAACAAAAGTAGGTGTTTGTGCCAAATGCTATGGTAAAAACCTGGCAACTGGCCGCCGTGTCGAAACAGGGGATGCAGTGGGTATCATCGCAGCCCAGTCTATCGGCGAACCAGGGACGCAGTTGACACTCCGTACGTTCCACGTGGGGGGTATTGCGTCGGTTTCTAAAACGGAATCTGAGATTACCTCAAAATTTGATGGTGTCACTGAATTTGATAATATCAAAGTGACTGAACAAATCGAAGGTGGCGCAAAGACGCAGATCGTCTTGTCTCGTTCCGGTGAAATACGGGTGGTTGATCCTGAGACTAAAAAGGTATACAACTCTTACTTTATCCCTTATGGTTCAACATTGCTTGTTAAAGACAAGCAAAAAGTAACCAAAGGACAAACGATTTGTGATTGGGATCCATTTAATAACCTGATTATATCAGAGTTTGGAGGGATTGCGCAGTTCGAGGATATTGAGGAAGGTGTAACGTACCGGGTGGAAAGAGATGACCAAACAGGGTACGCGGAAAAAGTGATTACTGAAGCCAAGAATAAAAAGAAAATTCCTGTAATCAAAATCATTTCTCCTTCAGGTGACGAGTTGAAAACGTATAACCTTCCAGTAGGGGCGTACATTTCTATCGAAGATAATGCGGAAATCGTTCCAGGTCAAAAAATTGTAAAAATTCCAAGAAACCTGGGTAAGATCCAGGATATTACAGGAGGTCTCCCAAGGGTAACGGAATTGTTTGAGGCCCGAAATCCTTCAAATCCGGCAATTACCGCCGAAATTGATGGCATCGTGGTATACGGTAAAATCAAGCGAGGTAACCGGGAGATTTTCGTTGATGATGAGAAAACTGGCCAGAGAAGAAAATACCTAGTCGGCTTGTCAAAGCACTTGCTCGTGCAGGAAGGAGACTTCGTTCGTGCAGGGATGCAGTTATCAGATGGAGCAGTGGCACCATTGGACATTCTAAACATCAAAGGACCCTTCGCAGTACAGTCTTACCTGGTCAATGGCGTGCAGGAAGTATACCGGTCGCAGGGAATCGCAATCAATGACAAACACATCGAGGTGATTGTACGCCAGATGATGCGCAGAGTTGAAATTCTGGATCCCGGTGATACAACGTTTCTGGAAGGGGAAGCCGTCGATCGTCATGAGTTTAATGAACAAAATGACTGGATCTTTGATAAAAAGGTGGTCACAGAGCCTGGTGATTCTTCAAATCTGAAAGCGGGTCAGATCGTATCTATCAGACAGCTCAGAGAAGAAAATTCCAACCTGAAGAGAAATGACAAGCGCATTGCGGAAGTACGGGATGCTGTTCCGGCTACCTCCACTGTCATCCTTCAAGGAATCACAAGGGCTTCACTGGGTGTGGAAAGCTGGATTTCTGCAGCCTCATTCCAGGAAACTACCAAGGTGTTGAGTACGGCAGCCATTTCTGCTAAAAAGGATTCTTTGTCCGGTCTGAAAGAAAATGTTATTGTAGGAAAGAATATTCCTGCTGGAACAGGCCTTCGGAAGTTCAGAGACCTTGAAGTCGAAGCGGTCAATGAATATCAGGTAGGGTAATTTAACTTGCTTGTAAGTTAAAATGGGATGGTTGCGCTTTGCACAACCATCCCATTTCTTTTTTAATAACTGTATATTTACATTAAATTTCATTATCAGCTGACCCGGATAAAATAAATAAAGCGGCGAGACTACTTCAGTCAATTTGATGGAGTGAAAATGGGGCAGACAAGGACCGCGTTAGATTTTTTTGGGGAAGCAACATCGTAAAAGAGAACGTATGAAGCAATTTTTCTCATTCATGGTTTGC
The DNA here is from genome assembly GCA_032115795.1 of Saprospiraceae bacterium. Taxonomy (GTDB): domain Bacteria; phylum Bacteroidota; class Bacteroidia; order Chitinophagales; family Saprospiraceae; genus OLB9. The sequence goes on from JAUMBK010000177.1 coordinate 10,324, forward strand.
CTTACACTGGCCTGTTTTTTCTGGAAATTTTCAATGCCACAAAGGAATAATCAGGCGAATTTTGGGTCGGTTGAAAAGCTGTACCCAGCCGAAGACCATTTCTTGCAAAAACAATATCCGCTGGCTTCCTTTCACGTCAGGGCGTACGAAAAAGCAATGAAAAAAGCCTATGAACACAGTCTGCAGGCGGGATCAAGGACATCGGGAGAATGGGTGGTACAAGGACCAGGGAATATCGGCGCACGGGCGAATACAATCGCTGTGAATCCTGAAAAACCTGACCACATGCTTGTCGGTTTTTCAGAAGGAGGACTGTTTCTTACCCTTGATGGCGGACGAAACTGGGAGCCTGTATTTGATGATCAACCAGGACTCTCCATTGGAGATGTAGTTTTTGATCCATCCAATCCAAATATCGTCTATGCTGGTACAGGTGACCCCAATGTATCCGGCTACCCCTTCATTGGTCATGGCATCTATAAATCAAATGATGGAGGCAAATCATGGAAACAATGCGGATTGCAGCCCACAAGAATCATTTCTCAAATTCGTGTATCTAACCAGAATTCAAATACAATCTATGTTGGGGCGATGGGACTACCATTCGAAAAAAATACACACAGGGGAGTCTACAAAAGTACAGACGGAGGGCTTTCCTGGAAACAAGTGCTCTTTGTCAATGATTCGACTGGTATTGCCGACCTGGTCATCCATCCTCTCAATGATAATATCGTCTATGCAACCGGTTGGAACCGGATTCGCAATAACCAAAAATCCGTCGTTGCCGGGCCTGATGCACGAATCTATAAAAGTACGGATGGTGGTGCCTCTTGGAAGATGCTGGAGGGAGGTCTGCCAATGGATGCGTCAAGTCGGATTGGCATCGACATCTCGCAATCCAACCCCAATGTGCTGTACGCCTGCTACACCCATCCCTCCAGCCTCAATTTGAAAGGCATCTACAAGTCGTCTGATGGAGGCTCAACCTGGAAAGCCGCAAACATAAGTAGCGGGGATGGCCTGGGTGAAAATGTGTATGCCGGTTTTGGCTGGTATTTTGGGAAAATCAGAATTAACCCCAAAGATGAAAACGATGTCTTTTTACTGGCGGTTGATATTTACAGATCACGGGATGGGGGTAATTCATGGAAATCAGCAGGGCCGCCCTGGTGGACGTACGAAGTACATGCTGACAAACACGATTTGATATTTGTAAAGAATGATATGTATCTTACCACTGACGGCGGTGCTTACAAAGCCGAAGTTATAACAGAAAAGTGGGAGGATATTGAAAATATCGCTACAACCCAGTTTTATAGAGTAGCCTACAATCCCCATAATCCTTCGTTTCATTATGGTGGCGCCCAGGATAATGGCTCTTCAGGCGGAAATCAGTCTATTGTCAATGCGTGGCCTAGAATTTATGGGGGTGATGGCTTTCAAATGGCGTTTCATCCAGTAGATTCATTCATATTTTATGTAGAGACACAAAATGGAGGCATTGCCGTAACCAAAAATGGTGGCCAGTCTTATGAAGGTGCGACATTTGGGATTCAAGCTGGTGATCCGCGCAATTGGGACATGCCCTACCTGCTGAGCAAACACAATCCGGATGTGTTGATTGCAGGAACAAACAAAATTTACATGAGTACATCAGGTACGGAGGTGGCCTTTCAAGCCATCAGCCCTGATCTGACAGACCCTACATCCAATTTTTTACGGCACAACATCAGTGCTCTGGATCAGTCCCCTGCGGATGCCGATGCACTGCTGGCAGGAACGAGCGATGGTTTGCTCTGGCTTACCCGTGATGGTGGGAAATCCTGGCAAAATATCTCTCTTAGCTTGCCTAAAAAATATGTATCCTCCTGCGGTTTCTCTGAGAATAATGCAATCTATGTGACCTATACCGGATATAAAGACAATGACAATACACCCTACATTTTTGCATCTTTCGATATGGGCTCTACCTGGAAGAGCATCCAGGGCGATTTGCCAAAAGTGGCGATTAATAATGTGTTGCCGTTGCGCTCCTTTGATGATATACAAGATAAAAATATTGCCGTTGCGACCGATGCAGGTGTTTACTTTACATCCAACGGAGGGAATCAATGGCAGCGCTTGGGCACAAATATGCCTGTTTTAACCGTGTATGATATCGAGTATAACCCTGAGAAAAACTGGATTGTTGCAGGTACTTTTGGGCGAAGTATCCAGACATTTGACATGGTGCAGGTGGGCTACCCCGAACCATCTTCTGTAAACACACCGAACAACAATGAAGCAGAGGTCAGATTGGTATCTACATGTCTGGCGCAAGGTGCATCGATGGAAGTATGCAAAGAGCAAAATACACCAGTATTTGCAGGCATAGCTGACGTATGTGGACGCATTGTTTGGCAAGGCACTATAGCAGATGAACGACAACATATAACACTTCCAGGGCTGCCTTCCGGTGTGTATTTCTTTACTTACAAACCAAACCGAGGTAGAAAAGAAAAAGCCATCAGGTTTATAATACTCTGACGGCTTTTTTTAAAATTTCGATCGTTTGTTTTATTCCATTCCAAAAACAGGGATGGAGGAACCGTCAAGTCTGATTTCTGGCATGTTTTTCAGGTCCTTCTTCGGCACCGTGATAATAAAGTAAGGCCTGTACTCTGAAACGGTTTTTTTGGAAATCACCGAGGTAACCTTAAGCACCGGATACTCTGCTTTCGTATCCAGGGTATCTACTTTAAATGAGGTCTCTTTGACTGTTTTATCCGCAAAAATGGCATATACTTCATTCTCTTCAAAGTTGATTTCTTTCGTTTCAGGGAAATCAACATATACATCAAGCGACTTTTGGGACTTAAAGTTGAACGCAATATTGCCTTCCTGCACAATCTGCAATGGATCCAGCTTGTGTGTCATTGAAATGTCAATCGCCCCGGTACCTTCCAAAGCCTTAGTATCATTTTCAGGGGCACCCTCAACTCCACCTGGACCAGGTTCATTCTTGCATGCGACCATCGCTAAAACGATAAATCCAGCGAACAAGATTATTCTTTTACCAACCATATATGATTCGTTTTGATGAAAAATTGTGCAAAAATACAAAAAATATTGTTATCTCGAGATGACGTTGATTCTCCTCACCCATATCCTTTCCCCTGAAACCAAAGTCAATATATATGATCCGGTAACCAGATGGGACAGATCGAGTTGCAAGATGCCGTGGCTTTGACTTTCTACCATAACAGGCAGCCTATTCCCTTTTATGTCTGTCAACATAATGCGATCAACTGCACCCAATGAGCCAAATTTCAAGGTAACAAAATCACTGACAGGTACCGGATATACAATCAGATGTTCAGAATCATTCTTATATATGTTGCTGGGAGCTGTCAATAGAATACTGTCTACAGAAACCGTGCACCCACCGGGCTCTGTCAGAATGATTTCATACATGCCTGTACCTGCATTGCTTACTATCGAGTCAGAATCGATCAAAACACCGTCTTTTATCCAGGCAAACTGCATGGGACTTTGCCCGGCAAACCATACTTCCAGTAGGCCATCATTCGAGGTAGCACTGCTCGGCTGCGTTACGAGAATGGAATCAATCGATAATGCCGATGCAATGACCTCAAACTGTCCCAGTTGGGTACATTGATTGCCATCTGATACTGTAACTGAATACAAACCAGAAGCCAGATCTTCCACCTTTGCAGTGGTCGCCCCATTGGACCAAAGCAGCTGGTAGGGGAGAGTCCCCCCCGTCAAACCAAGCTCTATAAAAGCATTTGATTCTCCAGGACACAAAAATGTATCTGCATTGGTAGCCTCAAGTACCAGTAAAGGGGGAGAAGAGATTGCCTGTGATGCCTGAGTGAGACAACCTTTCTGGTCCGTGATAGACACACCATAGCTGCCAGCCGGCAGCTGGGAAACGCTGTGTGAAAGCCCTGTTCCGGTGGCTCCTGTAGACCAGACAAACGAATAGGGTGGGGTACCTCCATTTGCGCTTGCCAATACCCCACCAGTTTCCCCTCCAAAACAAAGAATTTGATTTTGCTGGATTGCCGTGGCCAACAGAGGATCAGGTTGTGTGACACTATAGGTAGATGTGGCGCTACATCCCGACGCATTGGTGACAGTAACTGAATAGCTTCCTGCAGCCAGATTAGTTATTGAGACTGAAGCGGCTCCATTCGACCAATTGTATGTGATTCCTGATGGAGGGCTCTGAAGCGTCAGTGAAATACTGCCGGTCGCAGTGCCATGACATAGCACATCAATGACTGAGGAGGTATAAACGGGGTTGGGAATGATTCCCACCACAGCCGCATTGGTACCAGTACATCCATTGGCATCTTCCACCGTAACGAAATATGTTCCACTGGAAAGTCCCGAAATGCTGTTTCCCGTTTGTCCATTTGACCATGTGTATGTTTTTGTTCCTGTACCACCGGTTGCGGTCACACTGGCCGTCCCATTTTCAGCATCCAGGCAAATATTTGATCCTGAAGTGGAAGTGATGATGGGAGAAGGCGAGGGAATATTGGTATTGGCATTGATCGAGTTGCCGGCATTATCCGTTACCGTAACGGATGCATTGCCTGCAGGCAACGTAGTATTTGTGGCTGTATTGATGCCATTATTCCAAGAATACGTATATGGAGGCGTGCCCCCGCCCACCGTAGCAGTGGCCATTCCGTTGGACAACCCTGCACAACTGACCCCTTCTACATCTGTGATTGACAATGAAAGGGGCACAGTAACACTTTGAATGGGCACCTGCACATTGGTGAATACGACCTTATCATTTTGATTGCCATTGGCACCATTGGCAATCACTGAACAGGCGTAAAATTTTATAAGTGGTACCGAGCCGGCTGTCGCAGGTGCTGTCCAGTCTACCGTAAAGCTGAGGGTATTGGATGATGGAAAGTTTTGCGCCGGTGAATGGCCAAAATAGTTTTTACCACCGGCTACCCGTATTTGGGTATTAGCGGAAGGACTCGTCATCGTTCCGGCATTTCCATTGGTACCATTCAGAGCAACCATCTGGAATCCCGATTTCACTGCATTGCCATTTGGATTGGTTATAGTCACTGTAAGCGTATATGTCTCGCCGGTTTCAATGGTCGCCGGGAGACCGTCAATCGTAATATCCCCATCCAGGTTGGTATTGTTGCCCGTATGGCAATTGCCACACGAAGAATCACCAGGAGCTCCGGTATATCCACCGCTCCCACTGGTCGGATGTAGTGATGAGTTTGAAAGGCCTATAATCAATGCCGCAAATAAAATAGCAACGGAAGACGTTCTACCGATCATGATGCTGATTGTTTTGATTCAGCACTATAAATACATTGGGGCCGTTATTGTTTAAGATTTTTCATGTATTGCACAATATATTTGCCCAAAATGTCAAATTCAATGTTTACTACATCGCCTTTGGCTAATCTTGAAAAACCTGTATGAAGATAAGTATACGGTATGATGGCAACCGAAAACGAACCATCCTTTGCTGAAGTAAGAGTCAGACTGACCCCATCAATGCAAATAGATCCTTTGTCTAAGTACATCAATCCCTGTGCAGGTGGCTACTGTGTCAACGTGTCCCTGTACAAAGTGCCCGTCCATTCTTGCTCCCGCCTGCACTGATCTCTCCAAATTGAGGTTTGTTCCTGGTTGCCATTGGGACAGTTTGGTTTTCTCTAGGGTCTCCTTAATTGCGGTAACGGTATGTGTTTGGCTATCCTGCTCTACGACAGTCAGACACACACCATCATGCGCAATACTTTGATCTATGTATGTACTGCCGCTGATCGGCGAACTGATCGTAAAAGTCAGATTGCTTCCCTCTTGACGGATGGATTGGATCGTTCCTGTACATTCAACAATTCCACTAAACATGCCTATTTGATTATGTGAATAAACCCTTGCAAGGGGGATGGAGATTCTGTGATGCCCGTCACCCTCTTTTCAAAAACCCGGCAGGTATAATAATACGTGCCAGCCGATAATTCCTTACCTGCATCACTCAACCCATTCCAGTCAATGGCCGGATTCGAGGTTGTAAACACAAGGTTTCCCCAGGTGTTGTATACTTTCAGGTCAATTTCATGAATAAACAGATTGATTCTGGGCTTGAACAGGTCATTATATCCATCACCATTTGGAGTGAAGGTGTTTGGTAATTCAAAAAAAGGACAATTGTCAACACAAACCCTCGTGCTGTATGCGCTTTCATTTCCCACACTGTCAATCGCACTCACGGCATAACAGCCCAACAGGCCATTCACAGGGAAATGGAGAAACGTATTGGACGGGTTTCTAGGGACCTCTGCAATCTTTTCTAAGGGACTTTCCGTAGTTTCTCCGTAGTATATTGCAAACGCGGAGACATCATCATCAGTGGTGCCGCAGTTGCCCGGAGCAACGGACCATTTTAGGGTGTTGAATAAATCTGTTTCGGGTATTTTGCCCGTCAGCTGATCACACACATTTGAAACTGATGCCACCGGAGTGCATGGCGGTACATTGTCGTCCGGAGATTGACAAACCGTCTGAGACCAATTTTCAAGTGGGTCTTCTATCGATGGAATGGCATACGTTCCTTTCGCCAGAATAGCATAACAATACACACTATCGTTATTTAATCCTGAATGTACCCAGCTTGTATCTGCAGTAGAGCCGAGTAAAATCTGATTTCCCGCATTGAAAACCTGGAAAATATCATAGTTGAAATTACTCCATGGTGTTTGCGATTGCCATAGAAGAATATTTTTTCCATCAGAGGGCAACACTTTTAGGAACACAGTGCTTGCCAGGGCACTTTTTCCAATTAATTTGTCTTTTGAAAAGAAAGAAATAAAATAGCGGTATTGCTGCCTGCTCGTATTCAATCCTGCATCTACAAAGAACGTGTCAGTCAGCGCAGACAAGGACGTGAAGAGAACTGTCTTCGCCAGGATTTCCTGCCCTGTAGTTTCTTTTCTCCAGATGTCAGCTTGATAAGGACCGGGATTGGCCATAGTGTCCAATTCGTCTGCAAGGGGCTTTGTCCATCGAACAAAAACTTTACCCTGGTTGATGGAGGTGGCTTGGACGGATGCCTTGGTGACCAAGGGCAAATCCCGCATGAGAATTTGGCAGGTTTCGTTGGAAGGAAGACTTTCGACCCGATTAAATGGATTGCCTGAAAGGGTCAGCCTGGCAAATTCCGCCTGAACGCGATAACAATATGTCAATCCTCGCTCTGCCGTCGTGTCGTACCAGAAATACTGATTGTCTTGCGCAACATTTGTGCGAAACGCAATTTTTATGTATGGAGATCCAGTCAGACCAGGATTGCATGTGTCAGGCTGGAAATTGGCACTTGCGATTTTTCGCCAAACAGAAAAGCCCTGGAAGTAGCCCCCCGGTACAATTTCACAATCGTAAGGCTTTGTCCAGGTAAGCTTGACACTTCCCTCTTCCGTTTGGGCACGCAATTGTTCAGGAGCAGGGCCCACCACTTTGATTCTGATGGTTTTCAAGGTTGCAAGTCCTGTAGAGTCAGGATTGAAATTATCCACACCCCTAAGCACAATCTGATAGTACTGGTCAGAGATATGATTGCATTGCGTTTGCCATTCAACAGTAGCCTGGAAAGGAACCTGACTAAAGAATGCAGGCCCTGACAACGTCGCTTTCCCGGGAAGTGTGAATGGACCTCCTGTGGCTGTCAATTTTACTCTTTGCAATGCATTGGCATCATTTACGCGGATTGGAATGGTGATTTTTTCACCGGCGATCACGCAGATCTCATCCAGTGCATCAATAATAGGAGGCTCATTATCGCAGGCCTTGATCAGGATTTGCATATCCCTGAAAATGACATTGATCAACTTCCCGTTTCTAAACTCCTTTATTCTGATCGCAATATTATATTCACCTTGCAACTTTGGCGAATTCCAGCGTACTTCTCCGGTGGTTGCATTGATGGTAAGTGCATTGCCGGCGGCAGGCCCTATCTGGTCAGGTAATTTGTAACCGGGGACAGGTGTACCCAATGCCTGCAGAGGAGCGGCCAGCTCATAGGCAAGACTATCACCGTCAATGTCATAACCGTTTGGGTTGTGAATGAAAAGTTTGTTGACACAACCGATATCAATGGGTGGCTGCAGTAAAATCGCAGAATTGTTAAATCCCTGAAATTGCTGATCAAGCAGGGTAAACGTCGTTGATAAATAAAAAGGTATGTCAATGGAATTCGGATAATTGACATTGAGGATGCCTCCAACCCGATTTGGATCCTGGAACGAAATTGTATACGTGGCCACACCGGGATATGTGTGCGGAGCAGTGTAATAGTTTATCTTTATATCGTTTGCTTCAAATCGGGTACGACTATCATTTCGTAACACAAACTGGCGTGTGCCATCACCCCAAAATACTTCCAGACTGTCTCTGTCTGCCGCAGTACTTGAGGCTTTGGTGTACGTTATAATTGTCATTTCAATGGAAAGTGGCCCTGTTTGTCGGTAGGTGATTTCGCCCGCACGATTATGCGTCGCAAGCACGACAAGGGGAGCTAAAACCATAGCTGCAAACCACCAAATTCCAGTTATCCAGCCTTTCATACAGACAAACCTACACAATTTTTGGCTTTTCCTCATTGCCTGCTTTCGAATTTAGATGACACTCACTAATGACTTTTGTGCAATCATACCATCAGCCATTTTGCAAATCAGCCATTTTTGATACATTTGCCTTTTCTTCTCCTAACAATTTGAAAAAGAAATTGATTCCGGATCAACGGGAAATAGTATGGTGACATTACAAAAACACATTGAACTCATTGCGCAATCACTGGGTATTCGGGAAGCTTCCGTAAAGAGTACGGCTGACTTGCTGGAGGAGGGGGCAACAATCCCCTTCATTGCACGCTACCGTAAGGAGCGCACAGGGAGCCTGGATGAAGTACAAATCAGTGATATTCACAAAGGACTTAAAAAGTATAGAGAACTGGAGGAGCGAAGAGAAACGATTCTGGCTTCCATTGAAGAACAGGGGAAGCTAAGCCCTGAATTGAGAGCAAAGATTGTAGCCACCTATGATGCCAATGAGTTGGAAGACTTGTATTTGCCTTACAAAAAACGCCGGAAAACCAGGGCCGATGTCGCCAGAGAAAATGGTCTCGAACCGCTCGCAAAGCAAATTATGAGTCAGAGAGGCATCGACCTAAGTCGGGCTGCACATTCTTTTCTGAATGAAAAAGTAGCTACAGCGGAAGATGCACTGCAGGGCGCTCGCGATATCATTGCAGAGTGGATGAGTGAGGACCAGGATATCCGCGAAAGATTACGGCAAACAATGCGCAAGCATGCAACAATTGTGTCGAAAGTAATTCCAAAGAAAAAGGAGGAGGCCGGAAAGTTTCTGGATTACTTTGATTTTAATGAACCGCTGACAAGATGCCCTTCACACCGGTTTCTGGCAATGATGCGGGGTGAGCAGGAGAATTGCCTGAAAATAAGCCTGCAGATCGACGATGAGCGGGCCATGCAATTGATAGACAAAAAGTACATTCGCACAAACACCGAGGAGGCTGACCAAATCAAAGAGGCAATCACAGATAGTTACAAACGGCTCGTATTTCCCTCACTGGAAACGCAGATGATCAATGAGTTCAAGGAAAAGGCGGATGACGAAGCAATCCGAGTTTTTTCTGAGAATCTACGCCAGTTACTTCTTTCAGCTCCGCTGGGACAAAAGCCTGTACTTGCCATTGATCCTGGCTACAGGACAGGCTGTAAGGTAGTGTGTCTTGATGCAAATGGCGATTTTTTGGAATATACCACCATCTTCCCCCACGCACCACAAAACCAGGCAGCACCGGCAAAGGAAGTGATCCGAAATCTGGCCTACAAGTACCAGGTGCAGGCAATCGCCATAGGAAATGGGACAGCCTCCAGAGAAACCCAGGCCGTTGTGGAGCAAATTCGCTTTGACCAAAAAGTAGATATTTATATGGTGAATGAAAGTGGGGCATCTATTTATTCCGCTTCCGAAGTGGCAAGAGAAGAATTTCCTGACAAAGATATCACCGTCCGCGGAGCCATCTCTATCGGAAGGCGGCTGATGGACCCATTGGCCGAACTGGTCAAAATTGATGCAAAATCAATTGGTGTAGGGCAGTATCAGCACGACGTACATCAGGGTAAGCTGAAAGAAGCATTGGACAACACCGTCGTCAGTTCTGTCAACAAAGTAGGGGTAAACATCAATACTGCATCCAGGCATATTCTCATGTATATCGCAGGTCTGGGACCGGCATTGGCTAAAAATATTGTAGAATTTCGACGTGCACAAGGTGATTTTACATCAATTTCTCAACTGAAAAAGGTCCCGAGATTGGGAGAAAAAGCCTTCGAACAAGCAGCTGGATTTTTGCGTATACCCGGAGGATCAGATCCGCTAGACAATACAGGTGTGCACCCTGAATCCTACTATGTTGTGCTCCAAATGGCCAAGAAATCATCGATGTCGGTCGCTGATTTTATTGGCAGCAAGGAAGCGAGAAGCAACGTGAAATTGGTCGACTATGTGAATGGAGAAATCGGCTTGCCTACACTGACAGACATCATGAAAGAGCTTGAAAAACCGGGGCTCGATCCCAGAGGGGAGGCTAAAATGTTCAGCTTTGATCCCACAATACAATCAATCAATGATGTAAGAGAAGGAATGAAAGTACCAGGCATAGTCACCAATCTGACCAATTTTGGTGCTTTTGTGGATATTGGGGTAAAGCAGGATGGCTTACTCCACATTTCGCAAATTACCACGAAATTTATCCATAATCCAGCGGAAGTTATCTCCCTGGGCCAGGAAGTAATGGCTACCATCATTGGCGTGGATGTCGCCAGGAAAAGGATTAACTTGTCACTGTTGTGAAAAATCGTCTTTTTCGTTTTGTTGCAAACAATGGTGGAAATTCGTTGTTTTCCCGTTGACAATCTAAAAAATGGAAACCAGCAAGGTAGTCACCCGGGCAGAAGAATTTTTACGTACGGCTTACCACGAGTTGGGCATCATGGATCAATTTCCATCTCGCTGGGACACAGTAAAACAAGAAATTGTTGACACAGGCACCTGGACACAAACAACGGAAGAAGTAAGCCACGGTGCACGAATGGCATGGCGGAACAGCAACCGGTGCATAGGACGTCTTTTCTGGAAGTCCTTGAAAGTGGTTGATGCACGACATGTGCAAAATGCGAACGATGCGTTTGACTTTTTAGATAATCACCTGCATTATGCATTTAACAGCGGAGAAATACGATCCGTCATCACCATTTTTAAACAAAAACTGCCCGGACAAGACAACGGACCCCGCATCTGGAATAACCAGTTGCTCTCTTTTGCCGGACAAACGAAAGAGGATGGAAGCATTCTGGGTGACCCACTGCGCCTGCATGAAACAAAATGGTTTACGGCGCGTGGATGGCATTTTCAGGGCACTGCCTTTGATCTCCTCCCCGTCGCAATGCAATGGCCTGATCAGGAGGTGTGTGTCAGGCAATTGTCCTTGCCTGAGAAAATGATCGTTCCTCTGGAGCACCCCGACCATCCCTGGTTTTCTGCTCTGGGTCTCCAATGGTATGGACTTCCTGTAATCTCAGATATGTCTCTCGAAATTGGGGGTGTAAAATATACTGCTGCTCCTTTCAACGGTTGGTATATGGGGACAGAAATCGGCAGCCGAAACCTTTGTGATGCCCATAGATATGATATCATGCCACGAGTCGCTCAAGCAATGGGTCTGGACACCTCTTCCAATTGGTCGCTCTGGAAAGACCGCGTGCTGGTGGAAGTAAACAGAGCTGTGTTGTTCTCCTTTCATAAGCAGGGCATCAAGATCAGCAATCACCATGATTCCGCAATGCAATTTTTGCATTTCGAAGATACAGAAACATCCAAGGGCCGCTCCATCACCGCAGATTGGTCTTGGATCGTGCCGCCATTGAGTGGTTCTGCAACGGCCGTATTTCATAAGTCGTATGACAACACCGTACTTGATCCGAATTTTTTTTACCAGGAATCCCCCTTTCCCAGTCAGAGAAAGAACAAAACCGGCTGCCCGTTTCATCAAAGTTGATGGTATTGAAAAGGGAAGCATAGTAGGAGTAACTCATTTCTTTTTCTAATTTTGCAGGAAAGCACTGCCATGGTACACAAAAAAAACATCTCCGGGGTCCAAATTCATCCAAATATAGTCAGGCAGCTGTTTTTTCTTGCCATATTGGTATTCCTGGCAATAGTCATCTTCAAGGAGTTGTATTTCATAATAAGTGCCTTTTTAGGAGCAATCGCCCTGTATGTAATTTTAATGTACCCGATGAAATACCTTATGGTCATGCGCCGGTGGTGGCCTTCCCTGGCCGCGTTATTGCTCATGGTTGTCTCATTGGTTATCATGGTCATGCCCATCGCATACATGGTTACCGTGGCTGTCGATAAATTGACACCTTTACTTGAAAATCCGGCGATCATCCGGAATATCATTGAGGAAATCCACAATTATTTGCTGGCTAATTTTGACATCGACATTCTCAATAGTGCCAACATTGATAAAATTAACGGCCAGGTGTTGCCGATTGCCCAATCCACTGTCGGCAGTACCTTCTCCCTCGCAGCCAATATCTTTCTCACATACCTGATCCTGTATTTTATGCTGGTGCAAACAAGGGAACTGGAACGGTGGCTTCGAAGAAATTTGCCTCTGAAGTCCGGAAATGTGACTACGGTAATTCGCGATATCAGAGGCTTAGTCTATTCAAATGCATTGGGTATTCCAATCGTCGCATTCATTCAAGGATTGGCGGCCACCCTCGGTTACTGGATCTTCGGCGTGGATGAGTATATCCTTATGGGCATTCTCACAGCAATCAGCTCGGTATTGCCAATCATCGGCACCCTTGCAGTGTATCTGCCTTTGGCAATCTATCAATTTGCTGTAGGCGAGCCATGGGAAGGCATCGGTGTCGGCCTTTGGGGATTTATCGTGATTGGAGCTGTCGATAATATCGCCCGTTTCGTTGTACAGAAAAAACTGGCAGATGTACATCCATTAGTCACCCTTCTCGGGGTGATGATTGGAGTCAATATGTTTGGCTTTATCGGAGTGATTTTTGGACCGCTATTGCTGTCAATTTTTATGATTCTGTCCAAAATATATGTTGACGAGTTTGGCAAATCCAATGCCAATCAGACCCATGGAGCACACGCGCATGACAAAGCCCATGAGTAAAAGACGAAATGGTATCTGCATTCATTCATGAAGTTATGAGCGACGCTGCCTTCTATAAAAAAAAAGAGGCACCCGTTACAAGTGCCTCTTCATGTCGTTTTCAACTAAACTGCTGAATCAATCTTTTATTTGCAAGACGCTACAAGTGCCTTCAGCTCTTCTTTTGAATTTAAAACCACGGTTGTTCCATCTTCCAGTTGAACTGTAATTGGATACACAAACTCAGGTCGTATTTTCCTTCCGTTTCCTGGATTGTTTTTGATATACTCCTTCACTGCATCATGCAACACTTTCTTGTCTTCTTTCGAGTTTAACGTGATGATTTTTCCATCAGGCAAACTTACACTGAACGGGAAAACAGGCTTAAAACAAAGCTTAGGTCTGTCATTATGACCCTTTGGGCCATTGTTTCCAAAGAAATTTCTACCACATTCAATGCGCAATTCACGTTGCTCTGCTTCATCATCTACCGTAATTACCTCCCCATCTTCATTGACAACATCGTAAGGAAAGGCAATGGCAGGTCTGGTTCTGACATCTCTGTTGTCCAGCCTCCAGGTTTTTATTGCCTCTTTCATGTCTTCATACGAATCTACCTCAACGGTACTCGCATCAGGAAACTGAATTGTCACAGGAAAAACAAGCTCATAACACCCAAAACGCCCCAGATTCGTTGATTCCTGGGTTCTGAACACAACTTCCTCCGCATAAGCATCAGCAGAGGTCACATCCGAAGCGTCTGATTCTTTGTTGCACGAAACAATACTTAATCCGCCCAACAGAAAAAACAGCCAGCTAAATTTTAATAGATACGCTTTCATAAGGATAAAATTTAAGTTTAGAATAAAATGTTTTACAAATGAATAAGAAATCAGCTTGCTCTTTGTACTCAGTTTTTTTTAAAAAAAAGAATCATTTTTTTTGATGTAAACATAATTGTGTCAAAATCAGTTTTTTAGGTACCTGTTTCTTTTTATTTACTTACAATTGGTAATTATTCACTTGAACAACTTTCCATGCGTACGTTACTTTGATATTATGAATTTGTCAATTTGGTACCTTTTTAGTTCATGCCTATACTCAAGGAGACCTGGTTTTACATATATCCTCTTCCTGGGTCTTCTTTTACCCTCGTACATTTTTGGACAACAATCCACCGCGCTGCCAGCGTCCTGGAAATACCATCACCCGGAGGGATGTAACTGTCGGATTGCCATGCCTGGTGGACTGCGTAACGGAGAAAAAAAACTGCTGACAGAAGTGGGTACAGTGCATCCCATCACATGGATTAGCCAGGGGACCGAAGGAGATCCAAATTATTTGTACATGGTTTCCTGGGTAGATTATCCTGAAAATACAATTCCTTCAGACAGCATCGACCTCGTAGATGCATTTTTTGATGAAACGTTGAAATCGCACGCGATGCAATTGAAAGGCAAGCTGGTATATGCAGTAGACAAGCCCTACCTGGAACTTCCTTCGCAATTATTCCGAATCGCTTACAATGACAATAATGCGGTTGTCAAAGGCAGGATTTTCTTGAAAGGCAGCCGATTTTATATGTGGCAGGTGTTTACATTGTCATCAAAGAGTCTCAATAAAGAAATGGATCTCTTTCTTGATTCATTCACCCTGGTCAAAAAATGATGCTATATAATGGCGCATAGTTCATCATCTCACCTGTTCATCAATAGAATCATTTGATTTTCTTGATTCAGCCACCAATTTCCCGCAAATATAAAATTTCCTGGTTTACATTGACAGGATCTTAATCTCAACACGTTGATTTCGCTGGCGTCCCTGGGCAGTTGTGCTTTCTGTCAATGGCTCCCGTTTGCCATAGCCCTTGTATGTAATTCGGTCCTCCCCAACACCTCTATCGTAGAGAAACTCTGCTACCTTCTTCGCCCTTGCTGTAGAAAGTCGGTCACAATATTCATGCGGTGGAATCGTGTTGGTATGGCCGCCTATCTCAACAACGACTTTTTTATTGGCAGTCATAAAGTCAAATACTTCTTCGAGAATTTCGTAGTTTTCCTGAGTGATTACAGAACTATCAGCCTGGAAGTTGAGCTCGTTGATCCGTAATTTCTGGCCTACCTTGATTTTTGAGATCTCCAGCTCCGGGATAAATTTTTCCCTCTTGACGTTGTGCGCTGTTTCGAGGTTGCAACCATTCTTGTCACGAAGCACAAGTTTATACTGACCCGCCTTGGCACCTGTCAAATTTTCAGTCGTTTGGCCATTTGACCAGGTATATTTATAGCCACCTGCTCCTCCGCTTGCTTTTACTAGGATGGACCCATCCGGGTTATCCGTATTAGTAACCCTGTTGTTGTTCACAACATCCAGCTGGAGCGGGGCAGGGGCTTTCAGCTCGACGGAAGCGATACTGGTAAAGCTGTTTTTGTCTGTTACAGTGACTTCGTAATAGCCTGCCCCCAGTCCCGAAACAACGTTTCCTGTAAGACCAGATCGGTTCCACCGGTAGCCATAAGGCCGGGTACCGCCCGTCACATTGACCTTGATTGCGCCGCTTGATCCATTATGACATAAAATCTGCGCATCGATGAGGCAAGATGCTGCCAGTTGTTCCTTGGCAATATCACCGAAGAGTAGCTTGTAAAATCCTGCCCCTGCTGTTCCTATCCAGATATTGTCATTTCTGTCGCAAGCCAGACTCAATGCCGCCTTGCTAAGCGAAGCAGCGTCTGCGGTGTAGTTTTCGATTTTTTCGGTATAAGGGTCGTATCTCACGAGAATATCAGAAGCTATGTAAATACGACCTTTAGAATCCAGCACAAAGCTGTTGATTTTACCACTGTACTGGCTGGGGTCCAGCTGCACAGGGAAGAGCCGGTTGTATTGATTGATCAAAAACATGTCATTGTCGCTGACGATCCATTGTCCTTCATTGTTTTCACACGTCGCCAATGCCCGAATTCTCTTGTCAAAAATGTCCCAGTCATCCTCTTCTATACGCAAATATCCCTTGTCAGTGCCCACCCAGAGAATGCGACGTTTGTCCACAAAAACAAAATGAATCACATTGCTGGCCAGCTTGGAGTTTTTTTCATCAAACTGCTTGAATTTTGTGGAACTTACATTGAACTGAAACAGGCCATTGTTTGTGCCAATCCAGATATTTCCGTCGAGGTATGCAATGTCTTTTACTTCCAGTCCTGCCATCGGCAATGGGTAGGCTACCTGGCTCTTGACATGGTATAATTTTGACGACGAACATGCCCAGATATTGTCCTTACGGTCACTGACTGCATCCCGAATGTCCGTATTCTCAAAATGTGTGATGAATTTTTCGGCATCGCCTGATGTCTCAATGAGTCCTCTGTCTGTGCTGAGCCAGATCACATTCCTGTCGTCAATCAGGATGTTGTTGACCCGGGTGTCCGTGCTCACCTTTTCAAATCGCGAGATGGCTACTTTGGAAGAATCTGTCTGTCCCTTTACCATCGTTGCAAAAAAGAGAAAAATACCGTAGAATAGAATCTGTCTCATGGCGTAAATATTATAGATATATGTCACAAACGGATTTATTGGCAGAATTATTATGTTTTTATAGATGTTTAATCCGATTTTGCAAAATTAAATTTCTTTTATAAGGTATATAAATGAGGGGAAGTGGTCTGAATATCCCCCCTGATAACTGTCGCCGGAAAATGTCCTGAATGGGTATCCCTTGTACGCACCGCTTGATTGAATCAGAAAAGGCTGGTTGAATACCAGTGCTTTGAAAAACGAAAAGCCTTCTTGCTTTTTTTTCATAAAACCCTGCGAAAGAATAACCTGGTCAAACAGACTCCAGGTGTCCCTGTAGGCATTGGAGCCCATCCCTTTGGCAAAAAGAGCCTCATACGGGTTGTACATACCCGTGGAGCGAACATCATCTATGTCCCTGACGGCTCGCAAGTATTTTTTAATGCTCTCATCCACAGGGTCATCATTCAAATCTCCCATCACCAGACATTTTGCATCTGGATCTATACTGAAAATAGAATCAAGGACAGACCGACATAAACGGGCACCATTGTTTCTGTACTCTACAGTACCAGGTCCTCCCCCGCGTGACGGCCAATGGTTGACCAAAATATGCAACGTATCTGTCTCAAGCAGCCCCTTCACATACAAGACGTCCCGAGTAAAGCGACGTTTGTCTCCTTCGTAATTGAGAAGGGGAATAGGTTGGCTAAATAGGGGCCTGAAATGCGCCGGATTATATAAAAAAGCTACATCAACGCCCCTGCCATCCGGCGAATCGTAATGGATAATCTGGTAATTTCGGCCGGCTAATGCAGGCTGCACAACCAAATCTTCCAATACTTTCCTGTTTTCAATTTCGCTGACACCCAGAAAAGACAAGCCAGCCTTGACATCTGAAATGCCAATCTGTGAAATCACATATGCCATATTGGCCAGCTTCTCCGCATATTTTTCCTCTGTCCACGCCCGGGCTCCATCAGGGAGAAATTCTTCATCATTGATCAGAGTGTCATCCACAGTATCGAAGAGATTTTCCAGATTATAAAAGCCCCCGCTGACAATTTTATATTTTGCCTGCCCTATCAGACCCGCAAGGGCAAAGAAATACGCAAAAAGGAAGACGTAAAAACACCGATGACATCTCTTATCCATTGTTTGTATGCTATTTATTGCAAATATACTAATTACAGACGCTTGTCAGCCATTGTGATAAAAGAGTTTACCTTCATGGGTTAAAACTGAAGTTGATTCCGTACCTTTAGCCTCCATTTAATTACAGCAGCGCAATGAATTGTTTCCGCATCGCTTTTTTGAGTCTTGTTTTGTTGAGTTTTCATCTCACGGCTCTTTCACAGATTGTCACGGGTAAAATCCTGGACAACACCACAGGCCAGCCTCTCCCCGGAATCCGCATCGAGGCAGATGAAAGCACAGATGCTGCCTTTACAAATGGCCTTGGCGTGTTCAGACTGTCGGGCCTGAAAAAAGGCACGCATATTCTTTATGCCGTCGTGAGCGATGCCCAAATTAAAATCGCCGAATGCACCATCGCTGCGGGTGACGTCTCTCTTGGGGAGCTGCGGCTTACAATGCCATCTACTGCTGCTTCAGACGAAATAACTCTCATAGATGTGACAGAACTCGCCGGCATGGAAAATGAAAATGACAATTTTTCAAGTGCCTTGTCAGCCGGAAGGGATCCGTTTGTAAATGCCACGACTTTTAATCTGAACGCAGGGCGTTTCAGGCCCAGGGGCTATTTTAACGAAGATGCGGAGATGTTGCTTAATGGCATGCTGATGAACGATCAGGATGACGGCCGTGTGTTATGGACAGCCTGGAATGCACTCAATGATGTGCTTCGCAACCGGGCAAATGTCATCAATCTGTCTGAAAGTGAATATACGTTCGGAGGAATAGGGGGGGCTACATTCATCGACCTTCGTGCGTCTTCACAACGCGAGGAAAATAAAATCACCTATGCCAGCTCCAACAGAACATTCCAGCATCGTCTCATGGCTACCTATGCCACTGGGCTGATGAAAAATGGCTGGGCGGTTGCTGCAACTGCCTCGCACACCTATGGGGCACAGGGTTACATCAAAGGGACATACATTCAGGCAAACAGCTATTTCCTGTCTGTGGATCGAAAATTGAACGATAAACACATGATCAATGCCGTCGTTTTTGGCTCTCCCCAGCGAAGAGGCAGGTCTACCGGCTCGTTCCAGGAAATGTACGACCTGTCAGGAACAAATTATTACAACCCCAACTGGGGATTTCAGAACGGAGAAGTACGCAACTCGCGGGAATACCGGATTCATCAGCCGGTTGCCATGCTGCGGCACGATTGGAAGGTGTCATCCCGCACCAACATCATGACCAATGTTGGGTACCAGTTTGGCAATTATGGTTCAACCCGCCTGGATTGGTTTGACGCACCTGACCCACGTCCAGACTACTACAGGAGACTTCCAAGTTATGCAACTACCCAGGAAGCCCGTGATCTGGTCACCGCTTTTCTGACTGCCGACGAAGCAAACCGACAAGTAAACTGGCAGGCTTTGTATGATGCAAACAATACCCGAAATTACACAATTGCGGACGTAAATGGCATCAGCGGCAACAATATCACAGGTAACCTGGCAGCCTATGTAATTGAGTCAGAAAATTATGACAATACCAAATTTAGTGTAAATTCGGTCTTCAATACGCGGATTGGGCAGCGGCTTCGGATGTCTGGCGGTATCCAGTACCTAAGAGAAAAAGTGCATTATTACAGGCGACTGGAAGATTTACTTGGTGCCGATTTCTACATCGATTTCAATCGTTTCGCCCTACGTGATTTTCCGGAAAATCCCGATGCCGGACAAAACGACCTGAATAATCCCAACAGACTTGTATATGAGGGCGATGTATATGGCCATAACTACAATATTTTTACACACCGTGCCGTGTCCTGGGTACAGGCCGCATATACAACAGGAAAATGGGATTATTTTGCCGCCTTGCAACTGGCAAACCAGCGCTTTTGGCGTGAAGGCCTAACCAGGACAGGTTTGTTTCCAGAGAACTCCTTTGGCAAATCTGACGTGCAAAACTTCATTAATTATGCCGTCAAAGGAGGCGTAACCTATAAAATTGACGGCCGGAATTACATCGTATTGAATGGCTCTCACCGTACAAGAGCCCCCTTCGCAAATGAGGGCTTTGTATCACCTCGCGTCAGAGACCAGATTGTCAAAAACTTTCGAAACGAAGAAATATCCGCTTTTGACCTATCCTACCTGGTCAGGTATACTCGGTTTAAGGCCCGATTTTCTGCATTCTATACCGACTTCCGAAACAAAATCAGCAATGATGTATATTATCACGAAGAGTTTCAGACCTTTGTAAACTACCTCATGACGGGAATTGACCGCAGACATACAGGACTGGAAATCGGTATGGAATACAACATCAATCAGAAATTGACTCTGACAGCAGCGGGATCGTGGGGTGAATTTTACCATACAAGCCGCCCATTGGCGACCATTTCGAGAGACAACAGCGCAGAAGATTATGTGCAGGATAGGGTAGTGTATATCAACAACTATTATGTCGG
>JAUMBK010000178.1:0-6948 GCA_032115795.1 Saprospiraceae bacterium
AAAACTTACTGGGTTACCTGGAAGTGAAAGCAGCAAACAGCGGCATGACAAAACAACATTTGTCTACGGAAACGCAATCAAAATACGCAATCTGCCAATTCAACGGACCCACTGACTGGATCCTCTTTCATTCAAAAGAGAAACCTCCTCTTGCAAGGTGTATGACCGGATTTGGCCTCGGCACAGAAACCAATGACCCCCACCTACTTCAGCATCTGTCGCAATCTTTCGAAACCAAATGGCAGCAAAGCACGCCTATCAGTGGTGCAGGGGCAGCAACCAGGAAAGCATTCTTTTACCAACTCAGGCAAAAGACACTACACTACCTTACGCAAGCAGCGTCTGCTTTGCCGCATCAAGAAGCGTACGAACCGCATGGGCATCCGGTGCCTGGCAATACACACGCAGCAGGGGCTCAGTACCACTTGCCCTTACCATGATAAATTCGTCGTCAGAAACATAAAACTTATAGCCATCCAAATCCTCCGTGAGAACGACCTTCCTACCACCAATAGCAGTAATTGCGCCGGATGCACATTTTTGCATCACATACTCCTTCTTCTCATGTGTGAGATGCAAATCATCCCGATCGAAGAAGAAAGGACCTACTTTTTCATAAATTTCGGCAATCAGCTGGCGGATAGACTTTCCTGTAACAGCCATAAATTCCATCACCATCAATCCAATCCAGATACCATCGCGCTCTGGCAAATGCCCCTTTACCGCCAGTCCGCCTGACTCCTCGCCCCCAACCAGAATGTCTTGTTTGGTCATGATTTCAGCAATATATTTGAAACCAATCTTGGTCACCTCACATTCCAGGCCATACAATGAGGCAAGTTTTTTCATTTTATCCGTTACCGAAAAGGTAATGACCACCTTGCCTGTTTGCTTTTTGTATTCAAACAAATAATACAAAAGCAACAATAAAATATGATGTGAATCCACAAACTGGCCCTGGTCATCAAACAAACCAATCCTGTCAGCATCACCATCATTGGCTAGACCCAGATTTATTCCCGGCGTATTTGCAACCATCGCAGACAACGCCTGCAAGTTCCTGCCTATCGGCTCAGGTGCCTGCCCCATAAAGGAAGGATTGTACTCGCAGTGGAGCAAGGCAGCCTCCGGAAAGAGCCGGCGGATGACATTCTGACCAGCACCATACATCGCATCAAATGCAAGCTGAATACCCGATTTTTGAATCAAATCAATATCAAAGCCCTGATAAATATGATCAATGTACATCTGTTCCAGATCAACAGTTTCAACCAGCCCCTGCTCTGTCAAATCTTCTACGGACGGAAAAGAGGAAAGTGCCGTTTGCGGAATCATGGCCTCCACTTCCTCAATGTCACTGGGGACGGAAGGTCCGCCAAACGACGATTTTAGCTTAAATCCGTTGTAGGAAGGTGGATTGTGTGATGCCGTGATAACAATGCCAAGGTCACTCCCCGTCTTGACGACTCCCAACGACACCATAGGTGTGCTGCTGAATCCAGTAGATACTATGGTTTTAATACCATAGTTGCCCAAAACACCAACAACGGTATCAGCAAACATTTTACCTCCAAACCGGCAGTCGTAGCCAATCACCGCTTGTTTCATACCACGAAGAAGCATCCATTTTGCAGTTCCCTCCGACACACGCTCGACATTTGCCACGGTGTAATCTTTCGCAATGATTGCCCTCCACCCATCTGTTCCAAACTTAATCTGCGACATATTCATAGGTTTACCCTCAAAAATACGCAAAACACGAATCGATTTATATTCGGCATGGTCAATTTGTCCGTATTATTTTCCAAATATTTTATTTACAATGTATAATCAATTTATTACCAGATCCATACGTATATTAAAACAAAAGAAGAAGTGCAAAAAAAATAGTTCATACCAATGAGGTTACACAACGTCAATTGCCTTCGATTCGATGGATAATTGTAGATTTGCGTACAAAACGGAAGGGATGAATATCGGAGTTAATGCCAGACTATTGGTGAACAACCGTATGGAAGGGATACCCAGGTACATCTTTGAAACAACCCGTCACATGGCATTGTCCCATCCTGAAGACCAATTTTTTCTTTTCTTTGACAGAAAGGTAAACGGACTTCCTCTCCTGCCCCAAAATGTGCGATACGTTTTGGTTCCCTGGCATGCCCGACATCCTTTCCTATGGCACATCTGGCTGGAATACACGCTGCCATTATTTTTTAAAAAGTATAAGATCGATGTGTTTTATTCGGGTGACGGGTACCTCAGTCTTCGTTCAAAGATGCCAACCGTAATGGCAATCCATGACCTTGCGTATCTGTATTTCCCGCAACACATCCCTTTGTCATCCGTCATTCACTATAGAAAATTCGTACCTAAATACCTAAAAAAAGCCTGTCATGTGATGACGGTTTCCCAGTATGTAAAAAAAGACCTTTGCAGCCATTTCGACATTGAACCTGAAAAAATCAGCGTGGCGGGCAATGCTGTCGATGTGCATTCCATTCCTTCCGCGGGACCCTTGCCAGACCATCCAGGCAAACTGATCGAAAACACGCCGTACTTCCTCTATGTTGGTGCCGTCCACCCACGAAAAAACATCCTTCGCCTGATTGAGGCGTTTACCCTGTTTTCTACTGGTCGCGCAGAGAAATTTTCTCTTGTGATCGCAGGTCGCCTTGCATGGAAATCCAAAGAAATTAAAAAAGCACTGGAGACAACTCCAGGCATCATTTATTTGGGCAGCGTGAGTGAAGAAGAGAAATACAGCCTCATCCAAAATGCCATGGCTGTAACCTATGTGTCCCTTTTTGAGGGTTTTGGCATACCTGTCCTGGAAGCCATGGCCTGTGGCACACCTGTCATTACGTCGTCCACAACATCCATGCCGGAAGTAGCCGGAGGGGCGGCGCTACTTGCTGACCCGGAAAAACCGGAATCAATCGCAGCACAAATGCAAAAAATAGCTGATAATCCTGACCTGCGCATGAATCTCTCCACCGAGGGCCTGCAACGCAGCCACGCATTTTCATGGCAAGCTTCAGCTGAAACAATCTATCAGGCACTGAAACGTTGCAGCAGCTAATTTCCATTTTCACCATCACCAGAATCCAGTAGCTTCATGATCCTCGCCATTGACATAGGAAATTCAAACATAGTTGTGGCTGTCTATGCAAATCATGCCTGGACCCGGCACCACAGGTTTGAAACAAAGGAGCCACAGTCTTCCTTTTATTATGCATCTGCGTTGCGCCAGATCCTTCTGGAATCATCGCTGGTTTCAGGGCAGCTTGAAAACATTGTTATCAGCAGTGTCGTCCCCGAGCTGAACTCCCTCATCTTTGACGCAGTGCAACATGTTACCGGAAAGGAACCTCTGTTTCTGGTTCCCGAATTGTTTCTTCGCCTGGACATGCCTGTGCCTCATCCTTATGAAATTGGGTCTGATATAGTTGCCAATGCGTATGGCGCCCTAAAATCATACGGAGATCATTGCCTGATTGTTGATTTTGGAACAGCGCTGACCTTTACCGCCGTATCAACTGACAATGGCATCATGGGTGTGACCATCGCACCAGGCGTCCAAACAGCCCTGCAATCCCTGGCACTGCAAACAGCACAACTCCCCGTTGTACCTGCCCTGTTTCCATCATCAGCCCTGGGGCATGACACGATCACGGCCATCCAGGCCGGCGTGATGTGGGGTTACGTAGGGTTGGTAAAGGAAATGATACACCGAATCAAAGCCGAAATCGGTCCCCACTTTGTTGTCATTGCCACTGGCGGTCTTTCCGGCACGATGTCTGAAGCCGAAACTCTTTTTGACCACAGAAATGTGCACCTGACTCTGGATGGCATGCGACACATTGCCTCCTTTATCTCATCAAAAGGAGCACAGTAACGATATTCCAAAAAAAAAACCTTCGGCCTGGTTCAAAAAAGATAACGAAGCCGCTACCTTATTTTACTGCATTTCTGTCATGGTTCAGGCCAAATCAGCGTTTCACCGTCTTCTTCGACATCCGGTAAAAATTGTACTTCTATTGCTTCGCCTTCTGAAAACCAGATCATAAGTCCTTCTGCGTCGGACTCCAGCAATTCCATATCAGGATTTTCATCGTCGCTCACATCCGAAACTTCACTTATCTCCACATTATGCTTTTCTAAAAATGCCAGACATTCTTCCTTCGACATGCCAATGACAGATTCGCCAAATAAAGTAAAATATGGGTCACTCACAGCAATAGAGACAACTTTCCAGTCATAATCGGCATCGAAAACAAGTGAAAACTCGCGCTCGTCATAATGCCAGGACTCCAGTTCATTGCTAATTTCTTCCTCAAAGCCAGGTACATTTTCAATATCGTCAGGATTACCTGCAACCTCTCTTACCTGATCTTTTGTCATTCCAAACAAGATCTGTCCCAGGCCTCTTCCAGGAACAATTTCTCTGATATGATCACTCATGCTTTGTTGATTTTGGCACAAGGTAATGAGATTTATGGTAGACAATAAAAAAATATATAGCCCAATCCCAGATTTTTAAAAAATGAGCAGGAATATTTACATTGCAATGAAATTGAAACAACCATGCAAACAAGATGGGGCATTGACCTGGGAGGTACCAAAATTGAGGGCATTGTATTGAACCGGGAAAACAATTCGATACTGGCACGACTTCGGCTTCCAACAGAAGCTGAGAAGGGGTATGCCCATATCTGTCAGCAAATCATAACAGTCATCCGAATGCTTGAAAATGCCACCGGATTGACGTCCAGATCAATAGGCATGTGTACGCCAGGCACCCTTGACCCCATCCTGGGCGTAATGAAAAATTGCAATACGACAGACCTGAATGGAAAAAATCTGAAAGGTGACCTGGAACAGCGCACCGACATTCTGTTTACGTTGAGTAATGATGCCAATTGTTTTGCCATTGCCGAAACCAAAATGGGCATCATTCCTGATGTGATGCCGGAAGCACGGGTTGTATTCGGCATGATTATGGGCACTGGATGCGGTGGAGGATTGGTCGTTGACGGCAGAATCATCAGCGGCAGACAGGGCATTGGAGGCGAATGGGGCCACAACTTCCTCGATGAGAGCGGCGGACCATGTTACTGCGGCAAAACAGGTTGTGTTGAAAATGTGATTTCCGGCCCCGCATTACAAACATTTTACAGCAGTCGTACGGGCATCCACCGGTCTATGAGCGAAATTGTGACGAATTACAGGCAGGGCACTGACCCTGATGCAACTGTCACGATGGAACGGTTGTTTCACTTTTTTGGTAGAGCTGCCTCCGTAATCATCAACATTGTAGATCCGGATGCCATAGTCATAGGGGGAGGCCTGGGCAACATTGATGAAATCTTTACGCACGGCGTTCAGGAAGTACGTAAATCTATTTTCAACCATCGGCTCGATACATTGTTTTTCAAACCTCTGCTGGGAGATTCGGCTGGTGTATTTGGTGCCGCTTACCTCACGGAATGAATGTAGAATAAAAAATGAAATCAACATGAGGTAAAGAGTCATTTAAGAACAAACCACCATGATTATTTTACTCATCAAAGATGCCACGAGGCAATAAAATGAATGCACGCAGCGCGTGATAACCATAACATTAACAGATGAAAACACTTTGGCTCACCTTGCTTTTATGCTTACCAACACCGTCGGTCCCTACCCCCGATGAGATGGAAAAACAAGCCATGATTGAATCAGTCAATGCAATCCGAACCAAAGGCTGCTATTGCGGACGCCGATACATGCCCCCGGTTGAACCCGTGCAATGGAATGACAAACTTTATTTTACAGCATACACACAAGCAGAGGAAATGCATACCCATAATTATTTTGCCCATTTTTCAAAAGATGGCCTCAACATTGGCGAGAGACTTGAAAAAGGGGGGTACAATTGGATGGTAGCAGGTGAAAATCTCGGAGAAGGCCAGTTGTCGTTTGAAGAGGTCATGGAGGATTGGCTCAGGAGCTACAGCCACTGTAAAATGCTCATGCATCCCCGGGTGACAGAAATGGGTGTGGCGAAAGTAAACAGGTATTGGGTACAACATTTTGGCAAGCCCATGCCGCCAAAAAAATAGGGTGAACCATCGCTATTCGAAAAGAATGATCAATTGATTTTTATCGACAGCTGCTCCTTTTTGGACATAAATCTCACTGATTTTCCCCTGCCCCGGTGATTTGATGATGTTTTCCATCTTCATGGCTTCCAGACTAAATAATTTGTCTCCTTCCTCCACTTCCTGGCCCGCTGATGCAAACACGTCCACAACCATTCCCGGCATAGGAGAACGGATTTCTTTAACAGAATGACGCCCTGACCGCAGAAAACCAAGCTCATTGATCAACCTGTCTATTGGTTCCTGCAGCTTGATCGTATAATCACTGCCATCAATATTGATCACAGCTATTTTCTGTTGTGCATCAAAGTAACGAATGACTGCCTGATAATGCTTTTCCCTCCATCGAATCCTGTAATGCCTATCTTCCTTTCCAAGAATGGCAAAATCCTGCCCATCCAGCACACAGCCCTCTCGGCTAAATTCTCCGAAGCCTTCTACTATGGCCATCGTTTTTTCGTTACTGCCGGTTTTCATATCATGGCTTTTTAGCTATTCAAGAGAATGGTTTATTTCGGATTGACATAGGCCATCCTCATCAGAAACCATGTTTCAAATGTAGTGAAAACGAGATAAATAAACAGAAATGGAACCACAAAATTACCATCGGCAGGCAGGCTACTCTGTTTGTACCAAAACAGAAGTCCAAAGGAACAGATCATCTTGAGCAGCATATTGTAAATGGAAGCAGATAAAAAAAACTGCCGATTGGGGTGTCTTGCGAGGATTGGTGCACCTAGTTGCACCACTAAAGCCAGAAACAGAAACAAGGTCAGACTATATAATCCAATGTCTTTATACCGGC
>JAUMBK010000178.1:6958-9703 GCA_032115795.1 Saprospiraceae bacterium
GTATAATTTGTATAAAAATCCTCCAAAAAACACAAAAACCAGCAAAACAGTAAAATAGGGTCCTTCAAACATAAACCGCTTGTCCAGCCATTGCCCCGCAAAAATAGCGACCGCTACTATGGCCGCCAGCTGAAATGCAAGACCAGTATATTTCAGGTATTGGTTGCTGGGTGTATTCTTTGGCTTTTGCATAAAAAAGACGATGTCAATCAACTGCGACCGACAAATTTATTCGTTTCTCAACAAAGAAGTTAATTTTTGGCCGCTCATACTACACGTGCCGTTGAGTAGTGCTCCCCCCTGCACAAGGAGCTTTTCAGTGATAATATCACCACTAACCACACCTGTTTCTTTAATGGCAAGCAGCTCTCGAACGGAGAGATTGCCTGTGTGAGTACCCTCGATAATGGCATTGATGCAACTCACATCTCCCTCCACTCTGCCCTGGGGACCAATAATGACCCTACCTCTGCATTCAAGATTCCCTTTCAACACACCATCAATGCGAATGTCGTTGGCAGCCTGGATATTTCCTTCGATTTGTGTCCCTTCTACAATGCTGTTGCTCAGATTGGCCGATACCGGCATACCGGACGTATTGGACGATTTTTCCGTTTTACTGCCAAACATACTGTTGTATTTTTATGGTTTATGAATCCATTTTTTGTAGCATAAACCCGAAACATCTCTCTCAGACATCGGCCTTTCCTTGTTGCACTTCCAAAGAATGCTTTCGCAAAATACAGCAGCAAGATCGCCAGGCCCGCAAAAGTTTATATTATTCCCTGAGACGATGTACAGATTCACCCGTGGCATTTACCACCGTGGACAATATACACCCCTGCTTTCAGGTCCGCAAATGTTGTATTGCATAGAAAACTCAAACGCTCCATTGGCTGCTGATGCCTGTCTCAAACCGGATACGTTTATATCGTAACTAAATCCAAGATTGAATTGATCATAATTGAATCTCGTAGATAAAATCACGGCGTCAGAATGGAGGCCGGAAGGCACCTTATTTCCAACTCTGTACCAGGCACCCACCTCCCATGACTGGTTGGTCGTCCTGGAAGGACCCATCGCAAAACGAATGTTACTACCTGCATTTAAGGAAATATGTGGGCCTTGTGTCATAAATACGGCAAATGGCAACAGAGAAATTCGTTTTTGAACTTCAAATTGCATTCCTGTATGAATTGTGTACTTACTGTAAAGATTGACAGTCTCTCCCAGGAATGATACATTTGGTCTGTTGAGGTGGTGAATGGCGGCACCCAAATACCAGTTGGAATAATTACCCATGACACTAAACCAAAGAATACCGGCAGAAATATCCGGGTAAAGGAAGTCTGTATCCTGAAAATTAGGCTCATTGAATGGCAACGTAGGGTCAAAACCTGCGGCGGTAATCTGTGTAGGCCATCGGAGGTCATTCTTATTAATACTGCGCGAACTCAATGCTGCATCAGCACCAATCACAAGATAACTGGCTTTTTTTCTGTAGCCAAACA
Source organism: Saprospiraceae bacterium (assembly GCA_032115795.1). Taxonomy (GTDB): domain Bacteria; phylum Bacteroidota; class Bacteroidia; order Chitinophagales; family Saprospiraceae; genus OLB9. Next base: position 8,470 of record JAUMBK010000178.1, read on the forward strand.
TCTTCTTACTATAGGAGAGAGAAAGCCTTCCTTGTGTTGTACCAAAGCGCGACTCGCCGGCAACATCACCCCAGAGTGATCCTCCAATTCCAAAAAAGTCTTCCCGACCCACAGGCACTTTCTGATCATACGAAACAGAATACGTATTGTACGCATTCGCAGCCAGCACGGCGGCCCACTGGTTTCTGTAATTCGCCACCATCCTCGTCTTACAATTCATTACCCCAGTCAATGCAGGATTCAAATTGAGGGGAGACATGTAAAATTGCGTAAAGTGTATATCCTGGGCTGTTAGGGATACGCCCGTCAATAAAATAAGTAATACACCGATTTTTGAAACTAATTTGTTCATATTCTTGATTTGATAAAACAGAACCAACGCCTGATTTGATTAGATATCTGACGGATAAAATTAGATATAAATCTCAAACTTGTATACAATATGGAGAAAAAAAATCGGTATCTGATACTTTTTGTCCATCCGTCAGACTTCCTGTTTTCGTTTTGCCCCAAACTGACTCACAAGAATCTGATCATAATTTGCAGCAGAATCCAGGTATCGCCCACACAGATCAAAAAGGGCCGATTCATTTATAAATTGGTCAAATACGATGATTGAAAGAATGATGTCCTGATCCCTCAAGGAGAACATCGTACCCTGCATTATAAAATTTTGTTGTAGTAAGTAGGCATACATTGTGCCAATCCTGTCTTCGGGCAATGTACAAAGGACCGCATCCCCCAGCAACATGCCATTTCGTTCGTAATAGGAAAAATTTAGGGTCGCCTCCCCTTTTTTCAGAACCCATGAGTTTGGCCCCTTTCTCGAAAGGGCAACATTGTACCCCAATTTCTGGATTGTAGCTTCCACAGTCTGACAGGCTCCCTGGGGATTGTATTCTGGAATCTGGCGGATGAGCGTCATGCCAGCCCCGCAATTTCCGCAATAGTTGGTCTTTCCCTTTCCCGTGTCAAACGTTACCTTATGACAAGAAGTACAGCGCACGCCAGTCATGCCCTTTCCTTCAAGATACGCGCTGTAGCTTTCCCGTACATACCTCGAAGGCAGGGAAAAGCCGATGCTGTTGCCATTTTGAATAATGAAGGTATTGATACCGACAACCCGGCCTTCCGTATCCAGCAAAGGGCCTCCGCTGTTTCCAGGATTCAACGCCGCATCATGCTGAATATAATAGATATCATTTTCCTTGTGAGTCAGGCTGGAGACGATGCC
>JAUMBK010000178.1:9726-23555 GCA_032115795.1 Saprospiraceae bacterium
AATCAAACGGGTGCCCTACTGCAATGACTTTATCGCCATCACTCAACTGACTGTCCTCTGCTACCATGACAGAAGGCATCGTATGCGATGCAGGGGGCCGTAAAAAGGCAACGTCAAGCCGGGCATCAAGAAAAACTACTTCTGTAAGTTGCTTGACAAAAGACGTACCCGCAACGACAACTGTGCGGTTGCCCCTGACCACATGCTCATTTGTTACTATCAGCTTCCATGCATCAACATAAAATCCCGTACCCGTACTGTAAGGTGTCGCAATCTGGATGATCACATCTTCAAACCGACCAATAATTTCCTTGCTCTCCTCCATATATTCTAGTAGTCACTGTAATGCAGATTCCGCACCATGCCCAGGTAAGAAACAGAAAACAGGGAAATATCATCAAATTTCACCTGGTTTAGGTCAGCCTGAAGGGAACCATATTGTTCAGAATAACCGTCAATAATCCGTTCGACCTCGTCCATTACTCTTTTTTTCGCCTCCGAAAGTTCAGAAAGAAAAATATCTTCATATCCTAAACTCCCAAAAAAACGAGGCACGGTAAGCCTGTAAAACAAGAAAAGTAAATCACGCGTAGGTTCTGGCAGGGAGTATTGATACAGGCAGTGACCGGCAATATACCCACAAATTGCATGCGCATACTCTTCGTAGTGGTTTTCATAATACCATTCAAATTCTGCCAGCTGAGAATCGTATACCTCGCTAAATTGCCTGTGCCCCTCAGGCTGGGCGTGGCCAAACGTGTACGGCGCATCATACAGATCCTGCGCCAGCGCATTTTCCTTCTGGTGTACCATTTTGGTAACAAAATCAACGAGTTTTTTATTTTTTTCATATACCTCCCGGCTTGTTTCACTAAAAAACTGCTCGTGACATTCCCGGATCTGTTCTTTCCACTGTCCTTCAGGGTGAATCAATGTTTCTGTCCTGTATAGAAAATCCAGGAGCAAAAACGAAGCACCGCCAGGGTAGATGTGTGTATTTAATCTGCCATGCGAAAGTTCATCGAGCACAGCGGTTGCCCACTGTTTGACAAATGAAAGCTTTGCCTTCTTGATTTCTGCCGGAAAAATGTCGATTAATTCATGATTCACCTGGGTGACACCATCAAACCGGGACAAAAGAAATTCATCTTTTCGATCTCCTTCCATGGCCACCTCTTTGAGAGCCTGGTATAATTTGTGCGGTGGGGCATCGGCCGCCATCGTATCAAAAACCAGACAAACGGTCTTTTCTTCATTCAGTGCATACCTCGCAAATTTTAATTCATAATTGGCTTCCAGTAAATAACGCATCAATCCTAGGGACGGCTTTTGCACCCGCACGATATGTGATACGGCCCGGAGTCCTTTTCTGCTTGCTGTGGCCTCTATGGTTTTTGACCCTTGCCAAATTCGGAAATGAACTTCTCCCTTCGTTTGGCGTACCTCTACGTTTTGCTTACCGGGAATGACCAGAAAGTCAAGAAAATGAAGCAGTGACGGAAAAAACTTTCTTTTTTCAAAGGAATCGATTGCCTGGTCCCATAATACAAATTCATCTTCAGATTTGTAGGCATCTGAAAACCGGCCAAAATCTGTTGCCGGAAATAAGGAAGGCTTGCGTCTTTTGAAAATCTTCTTGAAAAATCCCATTTTTACAGAAAATACCGTGGCATGTTATTTAGAACCGAGTTTTCCATACCCCCTTCCAACAAAAAAATCAGCCACAAAGATACTATTTTTCTGATGGGTTCCTGTTTTTCACAACACATTGGCCAGAAACTGACAGAGGCAGGATTCCATGCATGGATCAATCCATTTGGCACCGTGTACAACCCCGTTTCCATTTCCCGGCAGCTATCCATGCTCCTGCAACAGCAAACGGTGGACGTCAACCAATTTGTCTTCAGCCAGGAGCTCTACGTCCACCCAGATTTTCATTCGTCCGTCGGCAAAAGCAGCGCAGATGAAACGTCTGAAAACATCCAGCAAATCACATGTGACATGCATGAAAAAATATGCACCACCGACTGGCTCATCCTTACGTTGGGCACTGCCATGGCCTATGTATGGCATAAAACCGGAGAGGTAGTGGCCAACTGTCACAAACTTCCCGCCACCGAATTTACCAAAACTCGGGTGGCCATTGATGACATGTTTATTGCTCTGAACCAGGTGATTACTCGCCTTCGCACCAGCAATCCCAAAATGAAGGTCGTGGTGACTGTCAGCCCTGTGCGCCATACACGGGAAGGAATGCCGGAAAATGCCCGAAGTAAAGCCCGGTTGCTGGAAGTGGCACACTTACTGACTGAAGCCGCCTCTGACGTGTTTTATTTTCCCTCGTATGAATGGATGATGGATGATTTACGGGACTACCGATTTTATGGAACAGACATGATCCATCCTTCAGAGCAGGCAGTAGACTATCTTTGGCACCATTTTCAACAATGTTTCATGGATACGCCAACCCAACAGATTGCCAAACGGGCATCGGAGATACGCCAGTCAGCAAACCATAGGCCAATTCACCCTCAGACAGCCTCATTCAGGCAATTTTGCCAGACGCAGATGAAAAAAATAACAGATTTGGAAGCGATTTGTCCCGAAATTAAACTGCAGGGGCCCAGAGAGCACTTTGCCTCTTTTCTGTGAATGACACACCCCCCGATCCGCAACGGAACAGCAAGAAGGCATATTCCGGAAGTCGCTTCTCAGAAAAACAAGGGGTAACTCAAAGAGTTTTGACCGTCTTGACGATGCAGTCGAGCTGCTGAATATAATCACGCTTTTCCTTGCCCGGAGCAAAAACAAAGGCATCGACAAACAGGATTTCTCCCTTTTTCTCGTTGTGAATCAGGTAGCTGACAAATGGACCTCCTTTAAAATCATTGACAGTCTCCCAGATACCCCTGATTTCCTTCACATACATATTGTTGTGGAAGTAGGTATACTCAAGGACAGGCAAATCAATCACATTGGTACTCATATAGGCGTCTGCAAACCCTGTTCTGATAAATTGCGCACCATACTCATTCCGCAGTTGTACAATGGAGTCAAGCGCAAACTGGTTTTTGGATCGGTATGCAAACTTTCTGAAAACCAGGCTTTGAATCATATCGTCGGTATCCATGCGCAACCATAAAAAATTGGGGGCCTCCATCGCCTTCTGATACAAGCCGGGAATACGCATCGAAAAGCCAAACAAATCCTGTACTTTTCTGGACAACTCTTTGTTTTCATCCTGGATACCATATACAGTAGCCTGCAAATTTGGTTGGTCGTGTTCATTGATTTTTTTGGAAATGGCAGCAAAATGGGCCTGAATTCCCGCCTGAAGCGCCTTCCTCCCCTTCGCATAAAGGTAAATGAGCAACTGGCCTTTTGCCCACTTATCTTTTCCCACCAGGACCTGGTGCCCTTCTTTTTGCATGGCATCCGCAAACGATTGATTTCCCATATCCTGGCGTAGCATCCTGGTGGAAGTGGACATGGTATCCATCAGGTCAACAAGAACCAGAAACGTGCGCATTTCGCGATTGACAGGACGGGCATTCAAGTCTTCTACCGTCATGTACCGAAGATCAAACATCGATTCTGCTGCAGGTAAAACCGGGTAAGCAGTTTCAAAGTAATATGTCAGCGTGTCAAGTACGTCGCTTTGTTGCAGGTTCTGATCAGCAATAACCACCATTTGATTGATCCTCCCCATTGCCGAAGGTTTATTGACCCTATTTCTGATCTCATCAGCACTGCATGATGCCAGCAAAAGCAATACGCTGGAAAATACAATAACCGCATTCGTTTTCGAGTCCATCTGTTTTATTTTGTTTTGTAAGCAGGGAAGGCAAGCAAACAGCTATTCCCCTTCCCCCCATATGTCCTATTTAATCGACCAGGCATTACCCAGTCCAAGCTGGTAATATGGATGCAAAGGTAGGCGTTTATGGTGTCTGTCAGAGGCATTTTCTAAAAAAATAGATTTGAAATACCCTCTGGTATAATTGGGAATGAACCTATGTCTTGCCCGATACGTTTACGAAAATATCACTCTTATAAAAGACAGATGAACAAACCGGGGTTATTTTTTGGATTGGGTATTGCTTGCCTGATGACAGCTTGTTCGGGTAACAATGGTCCGGATGTATCGCACATTCAGGCAGAAGTGAAGGTGGTTCGCTTTGAAAAACTGCTGAGCGCATGCAGCGATACCCTTTGCATCCGCAAGCTGATGCAGGAATACCCCGCGTTTTCTGAAATTTATTTCAGACACATCCTGCAGCTTCGTTTTCCCGAAAATCCTGACAGCATCCTGGTCAGTTTGACGGAATTGTCGGCCGACAGTACACTTGCTGCCATTTCAGCCCAGGTTGCATCCAATTACGGTGATTTTTCTTCGCTGCAATCAGAAATTAACCAACTCTACAAACACCTGATTTATTACTTCCCCGATGGCAAAAAACGTCCCGTAATCTATTCTTGTTTGTCCGGCCTTTCCATCCAATCCTTTATTTTTCAGGAAGCAGACAAACCACAGGACGGCATTGGCCTGGGCCTAGACCTGTTTTTGCACCCCAGTGTTCCTTACAAGCAACTTATGCCAGACAATACCGCTTTTTCTGACTATGTCACCAGGTCGTGGAACAAAGACCACATCACGAGAAAAGTCGCTGAAACAATCCTGACAGACAAATTGGGTGAAGCAAGAGGAAGCCGCCTGATTGACCAGATGATCCATGAAGGCAAAAAAGTATACCTGCTCAAATTGTTACTTCCAGCTGCCCCCGATACGGTCATTATGGAGTACAGCAGCCCCCAGCTTGCCTGGTGCAAAGAAAATGAGTTGCAAATGTGGTCTTTTTTCTTTGATGAAAAACTGTTTTTTGAGTCAAATCCGGTAAAAGTTGCCAAATACGTTTATCCTGCACCCACCAGTGCCGGGATGCCAGAGGAGTCACCTGGCCGGACGGGTGCCTACCTGGGATGGCAAATCGTCAATGCCTATATGGAGAGATACCCGGACACCTCGTTGGCTGGCTTGCTCGACATGCATGATGGTCAAGCATTTCTGGAGAAGTCAAAGTACAAGCCAGCGAGATGAGATTTGCATCTTTCCTTTCAAGAATGAGCAGCCTCATTGACTGATTACTTGAAATGTCGTATCTTTGCACACTAAATCAAATTGAACATGTCTCCACTTTTTTTAGGTAATTTTGGTACAGGCGAAATCATGTTGCTTGGCTTAATCATTCTGGTGTTTTTTGGAGGTAAAAAAATTCCGGAGTTGATGCGTGGCCTGGGCAGCGGAATTCGGGAGTTCAACAATGCCAAAAACAACATTCAGACCGAGGTTCGCGACAATATCCGCGAGTTGGAAGAAAAGGAAAAAGTCAGTAAGTAATTGTTTTCTTTTCGACGCCGGCTATCCGAATTGTGATTTATTTTCGAAATTTCAGAGAGCATAGCCGACAACCAGCTTAATCTCCTGGTGGCTTTTCTGCGTGGTTTCATATCCCCTGACAAGGTAATACTCTGCATTGCGTAGGTAATAATCGTATTGCAATCCAGCGCTTACTTTTCCCGTCACAGGAATGATATATCTGCTTCTGCCCAAAGTCAAATTCTCCTGTCCCGAAGGTTCAGACCTGGAATAGATGACAAAATGGTGCAGGCTGCCAACCACACTTCCTGCCTTGCCTAAACCAAGGGAAAATTCAACCTCACCAACATAGCCCTGTCCGTAGATATAATCACGTTCAAAATACGGAAAAATGTCGGGATATACTGGCGTTACCTGTTCGGAGTTGCCGCTGCCAAATAAGACGACTCCCAATCTGGCTGCAAAAGACAAGGCAGCCTTGTCAAATTCCCTGATAACTTCCCAATCACCGGTAACAACCACCGAACCGATCTTAAATACATCGTTGTGGATAAAATCATAATGCTGAGACAAGCTGATAATTTGCGTGTGCCCGGCTTCGTTCCTGAGTTTGGTACCCAATAAAATGGCATGAGACATTAGGTTGAAGTACGGAGTAATGGTGCCGCGTTCATTTTCCGAAAAATGCAACCACGCATGCATGTCAAAATGATCAAATGGGTGAAAATGTGAGGTAGATCTGTTTTTCTTTTGACCATAAAACAAATCAGCCTGTAGTGTCAGTCCTGAGTTCATCTGGCCTGTCAGCCCGATGGGTACAGTGACGCCAGCCAACACATTGACCTGCACTGGCTGAAGTGACTGTCGTGAATAAGGAATGGTCCTTTGAAACACATACCTGTGCAAGCCTGCTGCCGGATTGATGACCGTCGCTAACACTGATCTCAACGCCTTGCTTCCTCCCGAAAATGGATAATTCCACAGATAGTCGCTGATTCTGTAACTCGCTTCACCCAAAAACATCCCACCCAGGCTTGTCGTAAAGATATCGATTTCACTGGGAGGTTCCGTTTCGCCAAAATATTCCCACATCAGGCTGCCTCCAATGATATACGGAAAAGACGCGTAATAGGAAAGGCCGTGCAATCTTGCTGAATTATAAAAAAGAGCTCCGTGAAACGGATGGGCAAACCAGTTTGTGGAAAACCCATCGCCATCTGTCAAAAATCCCCGGTTGATATTTACTTTCCAGGAGGCGGCGGACACTTCCGCCCATGACTTACGTCGTATATAGACATCGTATCGGTTGATCAGCAAATTGATTCCAGCAATATCCACCAAAGGAGAAAACAACTGATCGGGAATGCCAAACTGTCTGGCCGGTATAGAATCGCTCGTCAACATACGTCTGGAATTGGACATCCATTGCATACGAAGGTTTTGAAAGTGGGGTTTCAGAGGCATTGCCTGCCCAATTATTACAGCATTTTTCTGAATAAACATCCCTGACAAAAAAAATACCACTGACAGTAAAATACGTTTCATAGCAACCCTGTCTACTTTCATTACAAAGATACATGATTTCAAGAAAACAAGGGCCCGCTATCCTGCGCTTCCGTCGCAGGAATAGCGGCTTCCCTCTGGCAGTCATCCATACCCAGGCAGTAATTTCACAAAGTCAATCGGTATATCACGTACAGAAACTTGAATACATAGCCACTCCGTCAGACGGGATTTGCCGGACTATGCTTCGATTTCAGAAAGGAAGCTGCTTCCACCACACGTGTTTGCAAGCGGAGAATTTTCTTACCCCCTGCCAATGCCTTCCGGACATCTGCTGCCTCTACTACCGCCATCTTGCCATCCGGCAAAAGAAGCATAAATGAAATGGGTGACCGGTTAGTCACACGGACCTTTTTGAAGTCGTTGTACTCGTATGCGATCACCGAATTTTCTGCCTCCCACAGGGAGTATAATACCGCTTTTCCCATTCTGTCAGAAGGGTAGTTTTCTTCAACATCAAAAGCCAATATCACCTGAAAAGTACTGTCCAATTTCAGCAACTTATCGATGTTGTACAATCCCATTTTGTTTGCCTCAAATACATTGACAAGGTCAGCCTGGTTGCGGATGCGCTGTGTCTCCTCTTCCATTAGTTTCAGGGATTCTTCCAGATTTTGAAATACATTCGAAAAACGCCCCTCCATTTTGCTAAGTTCTGCAACAAGCTGATCCCAGTCAGGAAGCCCCTCACAGTCTTCAGGGACAACGAGTGCCTTTGCCATAAATGTCCGCAAGTCAGGGCCATTATTGACCTTCTTGTACATAACGCGTGAAAATTGCAAAGGAAAGAGGTAGTCGTCGTTCCTCGGCTTTTGGACATTGACCGCTTCCCAAATTTCCCGCAAGGCAGTCCGGTAGTTTGGGTCGCTTTCCAAAGGGCACAACAGCCATTGCATTCCGGCCAAAGGTCGGAGGTAGGGAGAAGCTATTGGATTCCCTCCCAGCTCAAATACAATTTCGTCCTCCTCTGAAGGGATGCCGCACCGCTGGTAGATTTTCTCTTTCAGACAGGCAATGTCCTGCTGCTTACGCTCATTGTTCTTACGCGCAAACGTATCCGTCACTTCCCACTCGCTGTCGTCTTCCAGAAAGTACAGATCATACCCTTCCGACGGACGGAATGAAGCCAGCTCAATGCCAATCGACGTCCCTTTCGTTAACTCCAGTGACCGCCCCCCCTGAAAAGCGCGGAATTCGAGCATGCCGGCAGACTGAAGCACATCTTCACTGCCCGTGGAAACGCGCATGGGTATGCCGGCCCGCAGCAAGTCGCTTGTCTCGTGAAATTCCCTGACTTTGAAGGTAACCTCACCGGTCACAGGCTGTCCGGAGTCATCCACAAAGGCATTGGCCGGAATAGTAAGTAATGTACCCGTCCGTTGCTCAAGGGAATTTGTCTTTGATGCATCGATCGTATACGTGGAAAAAGCAATGTCGGCCGTTGGAACAGGTGCCTGAATGCCCTGCTTGTTGCGGATAAAAAATACAAACAGGCCGATCACGACCACAATGGCAGCAGAGGCAAGGATCATCATGGATTTTTGGAATCCGGATTTTTTCTTGTATTGCATAGAATGAAAATTTTAGGTGAATGAAAAAAAGAGGCCTACCATCAGGAAATTCTGTAGCAGTACAGTTTACCCCCATACCCGCTGACCAACAAATCGACTTTCCCATCGCCGTTGATATCGCCAATATAGGGAGGCATTTCTCCCTCATCAGGCAGTTGCAATCGGGCCACAACTTCCTTCTTTTCGATGTCAACGATTTCAAGAAAGCCTTTCTCCCTGACCAGAGGATCGTATTGATTGAGCAGTGCGATGCATTGCCTATGTGATCCGAAGCGAAAAACACCGGTGGATATACGTGTGATATACGAACTTCTGTATGTAGAAAAGGTAGATTTTCTTTCTTCTTCCCGTAACAGATTATTTCTGTCAATAGTATTGATGGTATTGTCTGGAGAAATGACCAGGATGGAATTTTGCAGAGGGAGCAAGACATTGCCTTGTTTCGTAACCAACGTACTTTCTACAGAAAAATCAGAAACGGTTTGCTTGAACATTGTTTTTTTCGAAATCTGCCCCTGGCTGTTGATCTCAGCCAGAAACATGCCTTCGCCCTCAGCCCGTGAACTTGGCTTTAGGATGCACCTGGTTACGCATCTTTTGCCTCGTTTTTGCACATCGAGGATCGCTTGCAGAAAATAGGATGGATCATCAAATTGATATAGCCTGTTGCCTGTTTTTCCCTCCACAGCGTATATCCGGTTGTCGTATGTCCGATACACCAAATCTTCTACGCCATTGCCATTCAGGTGGGAGACAATGGGTCGCGTCACAAAGGATTCAGAATTCCGGAAGTATGCCTGTACTTTCATCACTTTCCTGTTCTGACCAGGCTTCCACCCATTAAATTCAGGAGTGTAGTGCGCCCAGACTGTGTTTCCATTTTGAGGGTTTACAGCCTGAATTTCACCTACTTCCGTTGCGAAAACGATGGCCATTCTGCCAGAAATGTCAAGCAAGACAGGCTGCGATTCGACATCTCCGGAAACAGGCTTTCGCCAGATTTCCCTACCCTCCAGATCTGTACAAAGAATTTCTTCATTGTCATTTCCAAAATAAAGCTTGTTCTCGAAGGCCAGCAATCCATTAACATCCATGTCACCCGGTACCTCATTGGCAAACTGTTTCGCAATTTTCCCGTTTTTAGGGTTGAGGGAATACACTCCCCCTTTTGAATCAAACAGATTGGCATCCATGAAACTCTTCCCATTCGATCCGATGTAGAGCTGGTTGCCTGAACACACTACATTGGTCCTGTAACTTCCGGCACCAACGTCTGCCTGCCATTGCAGAGGGAGTGCCGTGCTGATGTCTGGCAGTGTAGAATCTGGCTCTGTCTTCTGATCAGGTACAAAAGCAGAGATGGTCATGCATAATAAAAAAATCCATTTCATAAACGTAGGTATTTTTAGTTTTTTCACTCATTGAGTGACTATTTTTGAAAGCCAAATTGAATCTTAATGGCAAATATTTATTTCTTAACTACCCGATTCGCTTCCCCCATGATGATTTTACATACTTCTTTATAGTGAAACGCCAATGGTTAGTACCCTTAAAAAATCGTTGGTGCAGAGGGCAGAGAGAAGACGCAATTGCCTCCACTCCATGAAAAAAAGCAGGCAGTACAATACCAGGACAACGTTTAGGCTGTCAATTCAGAAATACAATATGTAAATGAAACGCAGTGAATCGAGCGCTGTTACGCAGTTGGGCACACAGTCCGGCTTTGCACGCAAATGTGCCATGTTTCCTTTATAACGGCATGTGTGCCGTTTTAGTATGCAAACCAAATAATTCTTAGTAAAAATAGAAAAATAGCACGAAAAAGGCTGAATAATTTGCCAACAACGATACTGAGCGTCAAACAAAAACAGGAAAACCAAACTTTCTGTTGAAAATACATTTACCCGATAAGTCATTTTGATTGTCCATTGGTACGACAGGCAGCAAATACCGGAGATGGTTAAACAAGGCATTTTGCCAACTTTAAAAAATTTGAGGCCCGCCGTGTCTCTCTGAACACCCGGAGATAAGTACCTTTGCATCCAATTTGCGTATTATGGATGGAAACATGATTCAGGTGACGGTGATTGACAGGGAAGCTGTGGAACACGTTTTGGAAGCGCCGACAGACATTGCATTGAATATGATGGAGGTGTGCAAATCATACCAGCTGCCTGTCGAAGGGACATGCGGGGGCATGGCATTGTGCGCTTCATGCCATATGTATGTTGAATCTGACCACCCTTTGTCGGAGCCTTCGGAAGACGAAGAGGATATGCTTGATCAGGCATTTTTTGTCAAAAGTAACTCAAGGCTGGGCTGCCAGTTGAAACTGGCCAATGAACTGGATGGCCTGGTAGTCCGGCTGGCTCCGGTAAGTCAGGATTAATTAGAAGAAGGCCTCAACAATCGTTTGTGCTACCTTGCCTCCAAGTTGAGGCTGTTGTTTGGCAATCTTGACTCTTCCTGACAAGACGGGTCCAAAATCAGATTGAAGCCGCCTGATAATCCGTCCGGCCACCGTCTCCAGCAAACGGCATGGTCTCTCCATCTCCTCCTGGCATAGTTGATATATTTGGGCATAGTCGACGGTCCCGGAAAGATCTTCCTCTTCCGGTGGCGCACCGTCAACAACCACTTCGGCATCCACTATGAAATGGTTGCCAAATTTATTTTCTTCCGGAAAATATCCATGATGAGCAAAAAACGTTGCTCCTTCAACGGCGATGCGGGTTCTCATTTGTTTCTCTTTCGCGGCATGGATCAATCAGAGCAAAGACAATGCCAGCTCCGGCAAATACGGTCATGCCCTTGTCTGTGGGCAAAGGTAATGGAAATTCTCTCTGCTTTTGCCTATAATTACCCGTCTTGCCGTACTTTTGCAAGACAATTGAACCAGTAAAACCTAACCAAATGAGCAGCGAAAGTAAAAAATCATCAAAAACGGATTTGTACGAACACCATGACTATTACGGCATAGATGAGTTACTCCAGGAGGACCACCTGCTGGCAAGGGATGCAGTGAGAGAATGGGTAAAGCAGGAGGTAAGCCCTATTATTGAAGATTATGCCAACCGAGCAGCCTGCCCCACTCACCTGTTTAAAGGGCTTGCCGAAATCGGGGCGTTTGGACCCAGTATTCCTTCTGAATATGGCGGGGGCGGCATGGACGAAATCGCCTATGGTGTGATCATGCAGGAACTGGAGCGCGGAGACTCGGGCATTCGGTCCATGGCTTCAGTCCAGGGGTCACTGGTGATGTATCCAATATACAAGTACGGCAACGAAGAACAAAAGCGAAAATACCTTCCCAAGCTGGGCAGTGGTGAATTTATCGGCTGCTTTGGTCTGACCGAACCGGATCATGGCTCAAACCCGGCTGGCATGGTGACAAACCTCAAAGATGATGGTGATGCGTACATCCTGAATGGGGCAAAAATGTGGATTACCAACTCCCCTGTAGCCGATATCGCCGTTGTTTGGGCAAAGGACGAAGAGGGAGTCATCCGGGGAGTTATAGTTGAAAAAGACATGAAGGGCTTCTCGGCACCTGAAATTCATGGAAAATGGAGCTTACGAGCTTCGGTGACTGGCGAACTTGTCTTTGAAGATGTCCGTGTCCCCAAAGCAAACCTATTGCCAAACGTTGCAGGCCTGAAGGGGCCTTTGGGCTGCTTGTCGAAAGCAAGATATGGCATTGCCTGGGGTGCTGTCGGAGCTGCGCTTGACTGTTATGACTCGGCCTTGCGTTACTCCAAGGAAAGAGAACAGTTTGGCAAAAAGCTTGGCCAGTTTCAGCTCACTCAAAAAAAGCTGGCAGAGATGATTACAGAAATTACCAAGGCACAGTTGTTGTGCTGGAGGCTGGGTACACTGGCGAATGCCGGCAAGGCAACACCGGCACAAATTTCGATGGCAAAACGCAACAATGTCAACATGGCGATGGAAGTTGCCCGAGAAGCGAGGCAGATGCATGGCGGCATGGGTATCACCAGTGAATATGCCATCATGCGCCACATGATGAACCTGGAATCAGTGGTCACGTATGAAGGAACACATGATATTCACTTGTTGATCACTGGAATGGATGTGACTGGCTTTAACGCGTTTGGATAGTAGAAACGAGGATTAAAAACAATAAAAAAGGGGCGAATTCAAGAATTCAGCCCCTTTTTTATTGTTTATTTTAACAGAATCAACTTTTCTTAAGGAACTTTTGTGATACCACAGTTCCGTCGGCCATATCCAGGGTAATAATATAGACGCCATCAGCGAGGCCAGTGATATCTATATTTCCCTCCGTCGAGCCGATAGTGGCTGTCAGCTTCAGTTCGTTGTACTGGTTGTAGATGCGTGCCTTTTCCACTTTGGTGTCAGAAGCAATGTTGATCACATCCACTGCCGGGTTTGGATAAATGCGAATTTTACTTCCGGAAGTGATTTTTTTACACACTTTTACTTTGCACACATTAGCGGCATCAGTGACTATAAGGCAGATATCAAACGTACCTTCCTTTTCGAAGGTAATTTGTACATCTTTGCCAGTATAGGGCGTATTTTGCCATGGAACATACCATGTGTAGGTGGCATCCTTATCATTGCTCACTGCTGCAAAATTGACAGTTTTCCCACTCGTGACATAGGAATAATCCGCTTTCAGCTGGCAGGCCGTCGTAGAAGGACCTGTACTTACTTTTTTACATATTGTCGCATAACATGTATTAGCAGCTGTGCTTGCAACCACTGTTTGCACCACTTTCAGGCAAATTTCATAATCGCCTGTTTTGGGGTATTGGTACTTCACCTCCCTTCCTTCGAGGCTCACACCATTGCCCATAGACCAGTAATATTTGGCAGCATCACCGGCGGTTGACTTGGCAACCAGGCCAACAACATCTCCATTTTGGGTAATGGCAAAATCGGCCTGAAGGGCACAAGGTCCTTTCACCTCCACTTTTTTGCAGATTCGTTCCTTACAATTTTGTGCTCCGTTAAGGGCAGTCATACAAACCTCATACGTCCCAAATGCAGGGACGGTCAGCTTTGCCTCCTTTCCTGTGATCTGTGCATTTGAGCCTGACAACTGAAAATAATACGTTGCCTTATCGTCATTGCTCTTGCCACTGACCCGAATCGTCAAACTATCCACTTTTACATCAAAATCTGCCTGCATGCCGCATGCTGAAGCTGTTGTGGCTGCGATGGCAATTTTTTTACATACAGCCACTTTGCAATCGTCACTGACCAGCGCTTTGAGGCAGACCTGGTACTCTCCTCCTTTCGCGTATGTATGACTCACTTCCTGACCCTGGGCCAAC
>JAUMBK010000178.1:23565-24564 GCA_032115795.1 Saprospiraceae bacterium
TTTTACCGTTTTTGTACAAGACCCCTTTACCCTGAGTACATTGTCTTTTACTTCAAAGGTAAAGTCAGCCTCAGCGCAAGGTGTCTGTGCCGTGGCCTGTGTTAAAAAAAACATAAAAAAAGTCAAAACGCCTATTGACGCCAGATTTCGGTGTAATAACATATTCATTTTGAAGGTTTTTACAAAGATAGGTAAAATATTTGAAATAATATAAGGCACTAACCTTACAGCGCAGAAAGGTATGCTGTGTATTTTAGAATTCACCTTCTGATTCACCGTCACCTCTGGACGATTTCTTCTTTTCTTTCTTTGTATTCAGTCTATAGCTGAGCGTGGCGATGATGGGTGCCCGGCGCCATTGCTGATCTACCCTCTGGTAGAAACCATCGCTGAAAATTTCGGTATTTCGGCGACGCGAGTTGAACAAATCCCTTGCGGCGAGGGTAAAGGTGGCATTGTTTTTTAAAAAATCCTTACTAAAGGCGATATCCACAATATATTGCTCTTTTTGCCTTCCCTGCGGAATATCAACTGGTGCTCTGTAATTCAGCCTGAGTTGGAGGTCTGCATTATTCCAAAACGAAAACCGACTGCCTATCCGGCCAAACCAGCTGTAGCTGTCGGCCCCTACATCTTTGCCCAGGTAGTTTCCCTCAATAATGTTTCTGAATAAATTGACATTGCCATCGAGTCTCAGCCAGGTATTTGGCGAATAGGCAAACAACCACTCTATGCCCGCATTGAGCGATGTGGCCAGATTCAGCGGGAGTGTCAGAGTGGTTCCATCCTGCCTGAACTGCGTCACTCGCTGGATGACATCAGTGGTACTCCGCCAGAATATGTTTGTTCCAATATTGCCCTTTTCCCAATATTTTATGTGACCAACTTCGTAGCTGTTGGTAAATTCGGGATTCAGATTAGGATTTCCACTAAAGATATTCCTGTTGTCAGCAAACGTAAAAAATGGATTCAAATCCCAAAACCGAGGCCTCTGAATAC
>JAUMBK010000178.1:24574-25985 GCA_032115795.1 Saprospiraceae bacterium
CGCCTGGAGTAACTGAGCTGTACCTGATTTTTGCTGGGCAACTCATAATTGATGTGGCCACTGGGAAAGAGATTGGCATATTGCCTCGGATTTACTTCCCTGGTTTCCAGCAATTCAGTTCTAAAGGCGGAATATTCAAAACGCAAGCCTCCCTGAAAAGAAAGTTTTTTTACTTTCGTTCCATAAGTAGTGTAGGCTGCATGTACATTTTCATCATACCTGAACTGATTGGAAAATCCGGACAGCTTTTCCCATATTCCGCTCCTTTCTTCTTCGACAAGATAATCATTGGCAATCTGCCTCACCTGGCTACGCAAGCCAGCCTCAAATTTGCTGGCTTCTCCGAAAGGCCTGACATAATCAGTTTGGACAACTAGGTTTCGCTGGTCTTCATCATTAGCCGAACGTTGGTCAAGCGTATTTCCTTCAAAGATGTTGTTTGTGTACAAACTTTGTCTGTATTCAGCATCTTCTGATTCTCTGTTGGTGCTGTATTGCAGGGAAGCCTTCCATTCGTGGCCTTTCTGGTCTATCCTGTTCAGGTAATCAAGGGTGTATTCCAGTGTCGGGTCCTTTTCGACTTCGTCTTCCAATCGTAAGGTATAGTCAAGCGCGGGAACCAATGTTCTTCCCCGCGGCTCATTGCCCTGAAACTCGTGTGCATAATACCGGATGGGAGTCAGGTTATGGCTCTCGGCGTATCTGTATAAAAAAGAACCGGAAATGGTCTGGGCTTCCGTGATGGCATAGTCAAGTCCCGTTCTGACGCTATTTGCCAGCCTGGTACGGGCCCCATCTCTGACCACATACAAAGCGTCAGTTGTATCTGCGTGGTAAGTTTCCTGATACAGATAACCAACGGATGGATTGAAATTGTAATTCAGACCGTAGTTCAGGAAGAAATTTGTTTTCCCCTTCCTGTAATTCAGATTTGCTCCCAGGCCATAGTTTTCCGGCCAGCCGCCAGAAGCTTCAAAGCTGCCATTCACCCCTCCCCGGATATCTTTTTTTAAGACAATATTGATGATGCCGGACATTCCCTCTGCCTCATAGCGGGCGGATGGGTTGGTGATGACCTCTATCCTGTCAATCATATTGGCAGGGAGGGACCGCAAGCCGCTGGCACCGTTCATGCCTATCAGTCCGCTTGGCTTACCATCCACCAGAATACGCACATTTCCCGTGCCGCGAAGGCTGACCGCTCCGTCTGCATCCACGGTTACGGAAGGTACATTGTCCAGCACATCCTGGGCGGTTCCTCCCTTATTGGTGAGATCTTTGCCGACATTGAACACTTTTTTGTCCAGTGCAAACACCGTTTCGCTTTTTTCTGCCACAATTTCCACCGTTTCCAGGGCGATGGCATCAGGCTTGATAGAAATCTGGCCCAGATTGACCCCATTTTCTCCTT
>JAUMBK010000179.1:0-14953 GCA_032115795.1 Saprospiraceae bacterium
TATAGAAATTGCGCAAAATGCTTCAATTCAACATATTAGCAAAATTGCATCCCGTTTAGGCATCCAGGAAGACGACCTCGAATATTATGGTCGGTACAAGGCCAAGTTACCCCTTTCATTACAAAAAGAAGCCCCTTCTGGCAAGCTGATTCTCGTAACAGCTCTTTCACCCACCCGCTATGGTGAGGGAAAGACCACCACGACAATTGGTTTGTCAGACGGATTGAATTATATCGGCAAAAAAGCGGTGGCCGTGTTGCGTGAGCCGTCACTGGGCCCGGTATTTGGTGTCAAAGGAGGCGCAGCAGGTGGAGGCTATTCGCAGGTGATCCCCATGGAGGACATCAACCTGCACTTCACTGGTGATTTTGCAGCGATTGAAAAAGCAAATAATCTTTTGTCTGCATTGATTGACAACAATATTCAGAATAAGCAGTACAGTCTGAATATCGACCCCAGGACGGTGGCATGGAAGCGCGTCATGGATATGAATGACCGGTCACTCAGGCAGATCATCATTGGTATTGGAGGGAAAGCCAATGGCATCATGCGCGAGGATAGTTTTAATATTACGCCTGCATCGGAAGTCATGGCCATTCTTTGCCTTGCCAAAGACATGGAGGACTTGAAAACAAGACTGGGAAATATTTATGTTGGACAAACTTTTGATGGCAACCCAGTATTTGCCCGAGATCTGAAGGCCGTGGGAGCAATGGCTGTTTTGTTAAAAGACGCAATTAAGCCCAACCTGGTACAGACACTGGAAGGCAATCCGGCTATTTTGCATGGAGGGCCATTTGCCAGCATAGCCCAGGGTACCAACACCGTAATCGCCACCAGAACAGGCCTTAGCCTGGCAGACTTTGTCGTGACAGAAGCAGGCTTTGGTGCGGACCTGGGGGCTGAAAAGTTCTTGCACATCAAATGTGTTTCTTCCGGGTTAAAACCCGATGCGGCAGTTGTAGTGGCTACAGTCAGGGCACTGAAACACCACGGTGGAGCAGGAAAAGAGGCACTGACAATACCCGATGTTGCCTTGGTTAAAAAAGGCTTTGGCAACCTGGAAAAGCACATTGAAAATGTACAGAAACTGGGCTTGCATCCGGTTGTGGCCATCAATGCCTTTCCCACAGATACGCAGGAGGAATATGCAGTAATTCAGGAGTTATGTGCGTCAAAGGGAGTGAACGCCATCGTATCTACCGCCTTTGCTGAGGGGGGAAAAGGTTCAAAAAAGTTGGCAGAAGCTGTTATAGAAAGCATCGAAAGCGGCAAAAACAACTTTTCACCGCTGTATGCATTATCAGATAGTATTGAACATAAAATACACACCATTGCAACTGAAATATACGGGGCAGATGGGGTCGATTATTCCTCCAGGGCAAAATCCCAGCTGGGACAAATCACCAAACTTGGCTACCAGCAATTGCCGGTTTGCATGGTAAAAACACCAGCCAGTTTGTCTGATGATGAGAAAAAGATTGGCCGTCCAACGGGATTTCGGGTGACCGTCAGAGAGTTTGAATACGCTGCGGGAGCTGGGTTTGTGATTCCCTTGCTTGGTGAAGTCATGCGTATGCCGGGACTTCCTGTGGTACCCAGTGCAGAGCGCATAGACATTGATGCCGAGGGACGGGTGACCGGCTTATTCTGATACGCTGCTATGCAATAAGGATGGCTTAAAATTCGATCTGTTTGTCGGGGTGAATTTTTTGAATTTCCTCTTCAATTGTCCGAAGTCGCTGTCGACAAAAATCGGCGAGTTCTGTTGCTCTCTTCAATTTTTCACTCAGTTGCTCCAGACCGGTCTCTTCAGATTGGATGTCTTGCAGGATTTGGGTTAATTCAGAATAAGCTGAATCATAGTTCAATTTTTTACTCATTGCCTGGAATGGTTATTTTGCCGTCAAAAAATTCGATTTCAGTAGAAGTCTGCTTATGAAATTGATGTGCATTGGAAACGATCACATTGCCCTGACGTATAATGGCAAAGCCTCTTTTCAGCACGTGTTCCGGATGCAATAGCTGGAGTGTTTGTGTAAACTGTGTGAGTGAGTGATGGTGGCGATCCACGAGAAATCCCGCCTTCTGGAAAATCGAGGAGAGGCAATGGTCAACCAGCATTCTGCCTTCCCTGAGTTGGTTGGCAGGGGCAAGGCGCAAAAGTTGGGTAGTCTGCTGAAGCTGAAGTTCACTTTGCCGTACTGTTCTTGTGACTTCCTGAATAATCATCCGGGTCAGCTGATGAATCTCTGATTCAAAGTCACCAGCGCGCTGGATTAAAAAATCTGCCACAGCGGTGGGTGTTTTACAGGAGATACCAGCCACAATGTCTGCCACTGTTGAGTCAATGTCATGGCCAATTCCCGTCAGCACGGGGATAGGGAAACGGGCGATAGCAGCGCCAATGGCAAAATTGTCAAACCAGGCCAAATCCATCTTGGACCCTCCTCCACGGATAAGCACAACACAGTCAAATTCTGCAGCTTTGGTCCGGATTGTATCGAGGGCGGCACACACTTCCCTCTCAGTATTCTGCCCCTGCATTGCCGCGGGAAACAGTGTTATGGGGAAGCCATAGCCGTATGGATTCTCTCGCAGATGCTGGATAAAATCGATGTATCCTGCGGCATTTTCGGCTGAAATGACGGCAATTTTCTGCAACACTCTGGGTATAGCAATCTGTTTGTTTTTTTCGGTAAGGCCTTCTTCCTGTAGCCGGAGCAATATTTTCTGCCTGTTGATTTCCATTTGACCGATAGTGTAGGCGGGATCAATGTCTTCAATGATCAGTTTGATGCCGTATCGTTCATGAAATTCAACCTGTGCCTTGACCAAAACCTGGCTACCGGCGCAGAGGATGGAGGGCAATAAAGGGCCCAATTTATTTTTCAAAAACAAAAAACTCTTAAACCAGATATTTGCAGCTATCTGCGCATCGACTTCGCCGCTGGATTCTTCATGGTGGATCAGGTCTAGGTAAACATTGCCTCTCACTTCCTTTACCTGGGCAATTTCGGCATGAACCCACACAGGTTCTGAAAAATTAAGGGCTACAACCCGTCTGATGTATTCATTCAGTTCGTAAAGCGAGTAAGAGTTGCGCATAAGCAGGATTGAGCTACACTACCTTATTGGGTTTTCCATCAGGAAATCACCTTTTTAATCAGGTCGGCCGCTTCTTGCAATTCGATAGCAGAATGCACTTCTAATCCGCTGTTGTCAATCAACTGTTTTGCAAGATCAGCATTGGTTCCCTGCAACCGTACGATGATCGGTACGTGTACATTGCCCATATTTTTGTATGCATCGACGACACCCTGTGCCACTCTGTCACATCGTACAATGCCACCAAAAATATTGATGAGAATGGCTTTGACATTATTGTCCCGAAGAATCAGTCTGAAGGCCTGCTCCACTCTTGCAGCATCGGCGGTACCTCCAACGTCAAGGAAATTGGCAGGTGACCCACCTGACAATTTAATGATATCCATTGTTGCCATGGCAAGGCCGGCTCCATTCACCATACATCCTACGTTTCCGTCCAGCTTGACATAATTCAATCCATATCCTTTGGCTTCTACCTCCGTTGGATCCTCTTCATCCGTATCGCGCATGGCTTCGAGGTTAGGGTGGCGGAACAAGGCATTCTCATCCAATGTGACTTTGCAATCAACCGCAATAATTTTGTCATCACCCGTTTTCAGGCAGGGATTAATTTCAAATAGGGATGCATCTGAGCCTTTGAAGGCGTTGTATAGATTGGTGATAAACCGAAGGAAATTTTTATAGCCATTGCCTGACAATCCAAGATTGAATGCAATGTTTCGTTTTTGAAAATCCTGCAGACCAATGTGTGGATCAATGTACTCCTTGTGCACCAGGTGCGGGGTCTGCTCGGCGACTTCTTCGATATTCATACCCCCTTCGGTTGAATAGACGATGACATTGCGCTTTTTTTCCCTGTCCATGAGCATGGAAACATAATATTCCTTGCATGCGCTAAAATCTGGGGCATAGCAATCTTCGGCAATCAGCACTTTCCGTACCAGCTTGCCTTCGCCTTCCAGCCCACCAGGCGTCTGGGGGGTTTTGAGCATCATGCCCAGGATATTGCCCGCATGTTGTTTCAATTCATCCATGTTTTTAGCAAGTTTGACACCTCCGCCTTTTCCCCGGCCTCCGGCATGAATCTGAGCCTTGACAACGCAAAAATCTGTACCAGTTTCAGATTGCAGTTGCTGGAAACCCGCTACCGCTTCTTCTACCGTATGGGCTAATTTTCCACGCTGGATGTCAACGCCATAGGAAGCCAACAATTCTTTGCCTTGGTATTCGTGTAAATTCATGAATGTATTTGTTTAGGTTAGTATTAACAACAGGGATGAGTAAAAATCAACACCCACCATTTACGATATCGCCATATAGGGAATAAAAACCAATCTTACAACCTATGGGCAATTAATGAAAACGTCCGCAAAATTACATTGAAATCATGAATTTTTGAAGAGGATGTGCATATTTATCCCCGGCATGTTTTTCATTCCCGGCAAAGCGTGAGTAAATTCTGTGAAAACTGCCTGGTATTGAAAAATTCACTGCGGCGTGCCTGTTTTCAAGGGCCGAATGTTAAAGTTTGTTAAAATCGAGTTTTCAAAAGAAAATCAGACAAATAAATGACAATATAAACAACTGTAATTTCATTTTTCAACCTCGCAGTTTGTAATTTTGTGTTGTTAAAAGAAGCAAACGCATTGAATAAATATTGTTTTTCCAAAAGCGGTCTGTTTTTAAAGTGCGTGCCTCTGAAAATAAGTTCATATCACTTAAAAATAAATTATGAGTAAAGTAACAGTCATTGGTGCAGGAAACGTGGGTGCTACAGTCGCAAACGTACTGGCCCACAGAGACATTGTAAAGGAAATTGTTTTGGTTGACATAGTTGGCGATCTCGCCAGAGGGAAAGCACTGGATACCTGGCAACAGGCACCCATTGACAATTACAGTACGTACCTGAGTGGTACAAGTGACTACAAAGACACTGCAGACTCAGACATCGTGGTAATTACAGCGGGCATTCCAAGAAAACCGGGTATGAGCAGGGATGATTTGATTTCGACTAACGCAAACATTGTCACTTCAGTGGTAAAATCCGTGCTGGAGTATTCAAAAGACCCCATCATCATCGTAGTATCAAATCCGCTGGATGTGATGACCTACGCTGCATTTAAGGCATCTGGTCTGGACAACAAAAGGGTCTTTGGAATGGCAGGAATTCTGGATACGGCGAGATACCGTGCATTTTTGGCTTCAGAATTGAAAGTATCACCCAAAGACATCCAGGCGTTGTTGTTGGGCGGACATGGTGACACAATGGTCCCGTTGCCGCGCTACACTACCGTTAGCGGTATTCCTGTAACTGAAATGGTTTCAGAAGAAAAATTGAATGCCATTGTTGAGCGCACAAAAACGGGAGGAGGAGAGCTTGTGAAGCTTATGGGAACGTCTGCCTGGTATGCGCCAGGGGCTGCGGCTGCGCAAATGGTCGAGGCTATTGTCAAAGATGAGAACCGTATTTTCCCGGTCTGTGCACAATTGACTGGCGAATATGGATTGTATGATGTTTTTGTCGGTGTGCCTGTAAGACTTGGTAAGAACGGCATTGAAAACATCATTGAACTTAAGCTAAACGAGGATGAAAAATCGTTGCTGAGAGACTCAGCCGCTGCCGTGAAAGAAGTTATGGATGTATTTGATAAAATGTAAAGGCCTGTAAACATTTGACAAGGTCGTTGGTTTAAAAGCTCAAAACAGATTGCCGGAAAATGGTAAACAGACAAAATCTGTCGCTAATAAAGACAAACAAGGGGAATACGATTGAAGATCTCTCGGATCAGGGTCCAGTTCTCCTTGTTTTTCTGCGTCATTTTGGATGCGTCTTTTGTAAAGAATCCATGCTGGATATTTCTAAGAAAAGATCGGATCTGGAGAAAAAAGGCATTACAATAGTGCTTGTGCACATGTCTGATTTTTATACAGCGGAAGGGTATTTTAAAAAGCACAACCTACGGAATATTGAGCATGTGTCCGACCCGGAATGCAAATATTATGCTCTTTTTGGCTTGGTAAAAGGTTCTTTTAGTCAATTGTTTGGTTTGAAGACATGGATACGTGGATTTGAAATAGCGGCAACCAAGCAGATGCTCCCCTCCACTACCCGGATCGGCGATGGATTGCAAATGCCCGGTATTTTTTTGATTCGCGATGGGATCATCATGGAAAGTTTTATTCACAATTCCGTTGCAGACAAACCCAACTATGAGACTTTTATTCAGGTTTGTCAGATATCCTGAAAAATGATGCATTCTACATACTTACATCTGCAAAAATCCGTTATCTTACTGGAAGTGTTTTCAATTTAACACGTTGGCTATGAAATTGGTGGTATTCTTTGTGTTGGCTTTCTCCATTCTTTTTGTACCTGTAGAGGTATGTACTCAGACATCCCTCGCAGAAAAGGAGCTTGCCTTATCGTATTATTGCGATGTCATGTCCAATGCATCTGAACCCAGGCATCGTTTGAAAGCAATGGAGGAATTTAATACACAATTTGTATCCATCCTGGCTGAACCGGGTGCTTATGATTACCCTTTTGATTCATTAAAATGGATTTCGAAGCTGGTTCCCGACGACAAACAGTGCAGGATTTTTACGTGGGAAGTAAACGCCTCCCCGGATGACTTTCGGTATTTTGGCCTCATTCAGACCAGGGAGGGAAAAATCATCCCATTGACAGACAAATTCCGGGACGCGGAAGACCTTTCCGGCAGTGAATTTCCAGCAGAACAATGGTTGGGATCAGTGTATTATAATATCCTGACGATCAAGGAAAAGAAAAACAAAACCTATTATGTACTCTTTGGCATGAGACGGGAAAACCGATTTGAAAACACCAAACTCGTCGATCCGTTGTTTTTCACCTCAGAGGGTGAGGTTTTTTTTGGCAAGCCTGTTTTTCGCAAGAAAGAAGCCGATGGGCAAACGACAGCAAGCCACAGACTTCTTTTCCGTTATTCTTCAGACTCCAAAGTTACTGTCAATTACAACCCGGGGATGAATATGATCATGGCAGATCATTTGATTGCCCGAATGGGTCGGTTGCCAGGGCAGGGACAATCTTTCGTTCCGGATGGAAGCTACATTGGCTTTGAGAGAGAGGAGAGCTTCTGGAATTATATCGATAAGATCGCCACCGACATCATGGAAACAGCTCCCAGACCCAAGCCGGTTCTGGATGAACGAAAAGGCAAGAAAATTTTTGGCAATTAATCATAACCACAGATTTCTTATGAATGTACAGTGCATGCGATTGCAGTCTATTTTCTGCATTTTCTTTCTTACTGTCGGATTTTTTCCAGGTTTTGGTCAGAGCAGAACCAAGGCCAATCACTTTGAGGGGTATATCATTACCGCAGACAGTGTTCGCAAAGAGGTAGCCATCGAAGTGGAAGACACCCAACAGCCTTGGTCATTTCAGCAGGATGTGCGCTATTTTGATAAAAGTTTATTGAATGGAGGACGGGTAAAGCGAGAATTGAAAAAAGAATGCAATCCCGGAGAGGTGCTTGAGTATGGCTTTCAAAACAGGCGTTTTGTTTCTGTGCAATATTATATCAAGGGAGCTGACGAGGATAACAAGCTAAAGGAAGCTTTTGGAAAATTCAAGGGAGAAAAAAATATAGATTTTTTTGCCGAAGTCATTCAGGAAGGCAACGTACTTGTTGCAAAATTTCATATACCTCCTGTCATCGCCGATGAAGACTATGACAGCGATGAAAAAATGCGCAGCCACATAAAAACCTGTGAAGAACAATACGACCTCCTTGTATTCAGGAAGGGCCTGAAACCCATATCAATCTCAGATATCTCGTTCAAAGATTTTTTTGCGGATTGTGCTTTTGTAGTGAAAAAATATGACGAACAGAGATACAAACTGAAGCCGGTAAAAGGGATAAAATCAGGAATCAAATCCGTATTCAGCCCAGACAAGCTGATGGGTGCCGCACTAAAAACCGCTGTGGACGCAATTTTAGCTGACTATGATGGTAAATGTCGCAAGTAGCAACAAAAAGATAACCAGACAATCAGTCGCGCTTCTGCAAAACAGCTTTTATACTCACCTCTTTGCCATTGCGAAGGCATCGGACTTTCACTTTCTCGCCAGGATTATATGGGTGAAGTGCTTTTAAAAGTGTGTTGCCCGTGAAAATGTATGTCTGGTTTACTTTCAATACAACATCACCTCGACGGATTCCGGCCTTTTCTGCCGCACTGCCTGGAAGAATTTCTGTCACGAGTACACCTTCATCTGTGTCTTCAATCATAATGCCCAGTGTGGCCTTGTTGTTATGGGCTGTCGATATTTGATCTTCCTTCGTAATTTGAAAAACCTGGCCTCTTTGGTTTCTGCCCTGAAGGCGAAAACTGGAATTATCTTCCGATACATCTAAAGTGATAATCGAATCAATGTTCATAAGGGCACTATCTCCAAACATCTTTTTTTCGATCCTGATATTTTTTATTGCCTCGGCGGGTAATTCCTTGCCGTTGAGGCTGATCCTTTTTTCTTTACCGTCATTCATCACGATGACCTTTACCTCCGCCTGTCCATTGCCTGCCAACTTTTTACTGAAGATTCGTTCAGAGATCGTTTCCTCTACTATCTCAGTCAGTCCCGGATGAAGGGAATCCAATGATACAGTGACTTTTGTCATGGTTGCCGGCAGGCTGTCATCATTGCGAGAGTTGCTGACAATCCGCTCTTCTGTCACCTTGCCTTGCTGATCAACCCTCTTGATTACGATAGTCTTGTACACATCCTGGGCTGCTGCAGCCAGCGTGATCATCCAAAATGGAAGTAAAAGTAGCTTCAAATACATGCGATTCGCTTTTTTAATTTTATAATTTTCGATTAATATACCCTGAATTTTCTGGCAGATTCTTTTCCGGTAAAGGTAAACCTGATTTTCGAACTTTTTTGCAAGTTCGTTCCGGAAGACGCTTCAAACAGTCTCTTGTATTTTTGAAATATGTGGTCGGCTTGTTTTTTATCATTGATTTTTAAGCCGGAGTATGTCAGCTCAACTTTATTTTCTTCACCCGCAACAAGCAATCCGTCTTTATTAAGGGCATTGCCAAGGACAACATCAAACCTGGTTGTTTCATTTTCCACTGTGGAACGATGGTCTGTAATTTCGCTATCTTCTGCATCGCTATCCTCAAAATATTGCCCTGCTTCGAACTGAGAAAAAAACTTTTCTTGCCAGTCCAATGGGTACACCTGTATATTCTTAAACAGGCTGTCCAAAGAAATGGAACCACCAATTTGCAACGGGTTGCCTTCCATCCCGAATGAAAACAGATTTTCGTCAAAACGGAACTCTTTGAGCAAGGAATCCAAATTTGAAAACATGCCCCGCTGCATTTCCTCACTGATGTCCGAATCAAAATCGAACCAAAAACGCTGGCCCGTTTCCGGAGCTTTGCCAGGTCTTACATCGTCAATGTACTGTTGGTACGCAGGGTAATCTTCCTTTTGGATGGTCTTGCCGTTGAATTCAAGGTGACTGATTTCTCCATTCTCCATCTGGAGAAAAATGTCGGTATCCCCAGTTTTTTTTCTGATGGAATATGTTTCTTTTCCCGCGGGTAAAGTGTCCGCTACCGGTGCCTGGAAATCTGAAGTGCCGGAGCTGTTCTGCTTCAACGGGCCTGTAATGGAGTGGGTTTCCGCTGTACAAACATGGAGGACTAGAAAATAAACAGATGCCGTCAGGAAACTTCCCCTATGAAAAGTAATGAATTGACTTAGAAAGCCGTAGAAAAAGTATTTCTGAAATGCCATCACTCGGTTGTTTTACAAAAAAGCAAAAATACGGGGGACCTTTTAGATAATCAAAATCAAAGCATTGGTTTCGGGAGAATTTAAGAAATGTTTAACGGCACGTCTGCCAAGGAAACTGCGTTTCAGTCTTGCTCTTCCGTGAGATAGCGTGATCATGTCGGGCAAATGTCTATTTTTGCAATGAATTGAAGAACATTCGGCGAACAAAGAATACCCGGATCATGTATGCATGCAGATGCAAGAGAATCCGTAAGTGTGACACCCAACGAATAAACAGATGAAAATCATCCTTACCATTGCATTCAGGTATCTTTTGGGGCGGAAATCAACCCATGCCATCAACATCATTACATGGATATCCATTAGCGGCATGGCCATTGGCACGGCGGCATTGCTTTTGATTTTATCTGTATTTAATGGCTTTGACACGTTGCTCAGCGGCATGCTCAGTCATTTTAATCCTGATGTTAAAATTACGTTGCAGCAAGGAAAATTTCTTTCTGCAGATAGCATTGACCTTGGCGCAATCAAACGAATTGAAGGCATTGAAAGGGCGGCGCTTACAATCGAGGAAACCGCTTTTTTTGATTACCGTGGCTCGCAGGAAGTTGGCATGTTGAAAGGCGTAGATAGTCAATTTGTTCGGGTGACGGACCTGGATTCCTCTTTGATAGCGGGTGAAGTACGTCTTGGCAAAGAAGTGGAATATGCGTTGCTTGGTTCGGGCATGAGCACCAAGCTTTCGGCCAATCCCTATGATTTGTTTACACCATTGACGGCGTATATGCCTGCATTGAAGTCCAGAGGCCCCCTGGCTCAGGAATTCAATGCCCTGACAATGTACCCCTCTGGCGTGTTTAGTGTCAGCTCAGATGTGGACGTACAATACATACTAGCGAATTTTGATGCTGTAAATGGCTTGCTGGGCCTTGAAAATCATTTTAGTGCGATTGAAGTTCGTCTTTTTCCTGACGCCAATGAAAAGGTGGTCATTGCGGCTCTGAAGAATATGTTGGGTCCGAATTTTATCGTCAATAACCGGTACCAGCAGGATGAACATTTTCTAAAAATCATGAATATTGAGAAATGGATCAGCTACCTGATTGCTTGTTTGACATTGCTCATCATTGCATTCAATCTGATTGGGTCTCTTTGGATGATTGTCCTGGAAAAGAAACGGGATATTGCTATTTTGCAGGCAATGGGCATGGACAGGCGGGATGTCAAACGCGTGTTTCTAACAGTGGGCATGCTTGTCTCCCTTACAGGGATGTGTGCTGGCTACTTGCTTGGTCTTCTCTTATATTATTTACAAAAACAGTTTGGTCTGATCAGTGTGCCGGAGAGTTTTTTGACCTCTTCCTACCCCATCGAAGTCAGGCTGATTGATTTTGTGACTGTCACACTGACAGTGATGAGCATTGGACTGATTGCCTCATGGGTACCCTCCCGCAGAGCCGGCATGGTTTCGGCACACGTTCATCAGGAATAATGTATATTTACCAAAAAAAAAGTGCTATGTCATCTGTACTTGCTTCTCTTCAACCGGCATTGCTGTGGCGGTATTTCTCTGAAATCAATGGTATACCAAGGGCATCAAAAAAGGAAGAAAGAATCCGGCAGTACGTCCTTGATTTTGGCCATCGTCATGGACTGGAAACACTGCGTGACGATATTGGGAATGTGTTGATCAGAAAGCCGGCAACTTCCGGCATGGAAGGAAGGCAAACGGTGGTCCTGCAGGCGCATCTGGATATGGTACATCAAAAAAATGCAGGCACAGAGTTTGATTTTGACACGCAGGGCATAGATATGTATGTTGAAGATGGCTGGGTAAAAGCGCGGGGTACTACGCTGGGGGCCGACAATGGCATAGGTGTTGCGGCAATTCTGGCTGTACTTTCTTCGGAGGATGTTTCTCATCCGCCACTGGAGGCGTTATTTACGATTGACGAGGAAACGGGCATGACAGGTGCTTTGGGATTGAAAGGAGGTTGGCTCAATGGCAAAATCCTTCTGAATCTCGACACGGAAGAAGATGATGAGTTGGATATCGGATGCGCGGGAGGAATGGATGTCACAGCGACGATGCAATGCCAGATTGAGTCAGCAGCAGTGGGTTCGTATCATGGATTTCTCTTGTCTGTTTCCGGCCTGCTTGGCGGACATTCGGGGATAGACATTCATTTGGGAAGGGGGAATGCCAATAAACTCATGGCGAGACTGCTTTTTGACAAATACCGGAAGTATGGGATGAGGCTCGTATCCATCGATGGGGGTAGTTTGAGGAATGCCATTCCAAGGGAGTGTAAGGCTATCGTGGGTGTGCCTGGTGAGGGGAAAGCTGCTTTTCTTGCCGAAATAAACCAGCTTATTCGGGAAATAGCGGAAGAATTTCAATCCATCGAGCCAGGTTTGGCTCTTCAGGTAAGTGAAACGAACCCGGCTTTGCATTTTGTGGATGCGGGCAACCAGGAAAAAATCTGTCTTGCCCTCCATGGCGCGCACAATGGCGTCTTTAGGATGAGCCCGGACATCCCTGGCCTGGTGGAAGCCTCCAATAATGTAGCGCGGGTAGAGGTTACGTCTGACAAAGCGGTCATCCTTTGTCTGGTGCGCTCGTCTGTAGAGTCAACAAAACAGGAAGTGGCACATACCTTGCAATCGGTTTTTCAACTGGCCGGTTTTTCTGTTCAGTTTTCCGGTGATTATCCCGGATGGACGCCCAGAGTGCATTCACCCGTTCTCCAGCTGGCAAAAGAAATGTATGTGCAATTGCACCACCACGAACCAAAAGTGGTTGCCTGCCACGCTGGTCTGGAATGCGGTATTTTAGGTAAAAATTATCCAGAAATGGATATGATTTCGTTTGGTCCGACCATTCATGGCGCGCATTCTCCTGACGAGCGAGTCAATATCCAGTCTGTTGCCAAATTCTGGCAGTATTTGTTGGCGATCCTGCAGAAAATACCTGCGTGACGGGTGTTGTTTGTCCTATTTTTACCGGCACGCTGGAAATAATTTCTTTGTAATGGGTCCATTGTCTGTTGCGGAATGTCATTCAACAAAGTAAAATCAGAGCCCTAAAAATAGCGATGACCCCTGGTCCGAAAGTAGGTGTCTGCCGTGTTGCGAAATAGTTGTATTTTTGGCCTCCAATTGAATTTCATGCACAGCCGGAAAAAATGGACACACCGTCTGAATGCGGTTTTTGACGAAAAAGCAGGACGCCTGTTTCGGCCTGTCATTGCCTTGGCATCTCCTTACATACAGAAGGTGAATGCATTGCTTGCGCCTTTAAAAGAGCAATGGCTTCGGTTCAGCCGACAATATCCAACTACCGCCTTGTGGGCAATCTGGGTTTTTCGCATCGTAAAGTGGCTTACGGCTTTTGTGTTTTCCATCGTGCTGCTGGCCATGTTGGGCGTGTTTGGAAAGATGCCTTCTTCCCGCGAATTGCGAACCATCGAGACGGCAAATGCCTCGGAAATTTATACGGCTGACAGTGTCATGATTGGAAAGTATTTTACAGAAAACAGGACAACCATCAAGCTGGATAGCATTTCGCCTTATTTAATCACAGCGTTGCTGGCTATTGAAGACAAACGATTTTTTGAGCATAGTGGCATCGACCTGAGGTCATGGCTTCGGGTGTTTAAGGGTCTGGCTACCAATTCGCAAGGCCAGGGTGGTGGATCGACGCTCAGTCAACAGCTCTCAAAAAATTTATATCCCAGAAAAAATTACTATATCCCCGGACTCAGTATTTTTATCAATAAAGTACGGGAGAACATTATTTCCATCAAGCTGGAAAATATATACAACAAGGAACAGTTGCTGACAATGTACCTCAACACGGTGCCTTTTGGGGGAAACCGATACGGCATCCAGGAAGCCTCCAGGTATTTTTTCAATAAAAAACCCAAAGACCTGGATGCTGGTCAGGCGGCGACGCTGATAGGCATGTTGAAGGCCACCACGGCACTGGATCCAACACGCAATCCGAAAAATTCCCAAAAAAGAAGGAATCTGGTGCTGAGTCAGATGTTGAAGAACAAGGATTTTCGTTTTGAGTCGGAAGAAATGCAAACCATTTCCCGTATGATCAGTGCGGGAGCCATCACTGCGCAACAGCATGATTCCATCATTGTGAAGCCTGTAGGCGCCCACCCTCATGAAGATATTGGAAATGATGACGGGACAGGAACGTATTTCAGGGAATACCTGCGAACCAAGGTTTTGCCGGCAATATTGGAGGGTCTGGTGAAAGAAGATGGAAAGCCCTACAATCTCTATACTGACGGTTTGAAAATATACACTACCCTTGACAGCCGCATGCAGAAGCATGGTGAGGAGGCAGTGTATCGCCACATGGCTGAATTGCAGGCCAAATTTGAAAAGCACTGGAACGGATATACTGCTGAAAAACCCTGGGGTGATGATAAGTGGATTGATGAGCAGGTCAAAAAAAGTGAGAGATATGCACAGTTGACCCAAATGGGCTTGTCTCCTGCCCAGATTGATTCTGCCTTTCTTGAGCCTGTACCTATGAAGGTCTTTGCCTGGAAAGAGGTTCCCATCGAAAAAGATACCGTGCTGACACCCCTGGATAGTGTGAGGTACTATTTCACATTGCTCAACTGCGGTTTTATGGCTATGGACCACGCGACAGGCTATGTACGGTCCTGGGTTGGAGGCACTGATTTCCGCTTTTTCAAATACGACCATATATTGAGCCAGCGCCAGGTTGGATCTGCCTTCAAGCCCGTTGTGTATTCAGCGGCTCTGATGGACAGCGTACAGCCTTGTGACTTTTATCCCAATAAAATAGTGACGGTTGATGACTGGACACCCCATAATTCCGATGAGGTATATGGAGGATATTATTCTGCTTTGGGTGGTCTGGTTTATTCGAGCAATGTAATTGCAGCCCAGCTGATTGAGCGGGTAGGTATCCAGCGTACGATCGACCTGGCCACGCAAATGGGTGTCACATCGGAATTCCCGTTTGAATATGGAATCAGCTTAGGATCTGCGGATATTTCCCTC
>JAUMBK010000180.1:0-6145 GCA_032115795.1 Saprospiraceae bacterium
TGCGTTTTCGTACGGCCGCACTGGTCGGTAAACTCCCACATATATGTATATACACCTGCACAGTCAACAAGGTCACCTGTGCGGGTGGCCGTTGCCTGACCTGCTATGGCGCAGTCCTGGCCTGTCATATTATTATTATATTGCAACACGGGCAGTACGGATGGGTCGGGCTTGTTGGGGCACGTTACCGTAACATCTGCCGGTGGGTTGATAAAATTGGCTTCATCCGGTGGCAGGATGGTCACATTCTGGGTATGGATTAATTCCCTGCCGCAAAAATCAGTATATGTCCATTCATAGACGTAAACACCAGCACAATCAACCAGGTCGCCTGTGCGGGTGGCTGTCACTGTTCCAGCAATATTACATACACCTGATCCTCCGTTGTTTGTGAAAGAAAGATTTGGCAAAATATTGGGATCAGGCTTGTTTGGGCATGTTACAGTTATGTCTACCGGTGGGTTAATCCATTCAGGCAGGTCAGGTGGACTTAGTGTGATTACTTGCTGATGTCCGATTTGGCGACCACAAGGGTCCGTAAATTCCCAGGTAAATGTTACGGTCCCTTCACAACTGTTAGGCATATCATCTACTCTGGTTGGTATGACTTCCCCGGCAATTTCGCAAAAACCACTTTGGCTATTAGAATAGGTTAAAGGAGGATAAGAGTTAGGTGGTACAGTTTGGCCACAAGGAAGGGTTACATTGGCCGGCGGATTGATAAAGGCCGGTGCCGGAGCGGGAAGGACAAAAAGCGTCTGTGAATATGAAATATATCTACCACAGCTATCAGTTTTTTCCCAAAGATAATCAAGTTGACCTCCGCAAATATCATACGCATCTGTCCTGGTAGCCTCTACTGTGCCAAATATTCTACAAGAGCCAGAAGGTACGCCATTGGTATATGCGAGAGTTGGTTGCACATTCGGATCCGGAATCTGATAGCAATCAATAGTAGCAGTATCAGGAGGCAAGTTGACAAAATAAATATCAGGAGGAGGGAGGACAGTGATGACTTGCTGGTGGTTTAATGGGTTTCCACATCTGTCAATGCCATCCCATGTATAGGTCACTGTTCCTTCGCAGTTGAGCGTATCCACAACGCGGGTAGGTATGATTTGACCGGCTATGGCACAAACGCCTGCCTGGCCGTTGGTATACGAAAGGGGTGGCAGGGAACTGGCCGGAGGGAAGTTCACGCAGGTTACGGTAATATCTGCCGGCGGACTCACAAACTCGGGAACCAGTGGTGGATTGATTGTCCAGACCCTTTCTTCATAAATCGTTCGACCACAAAAATCTTCAAACTCCCACACATATGTCACTGTGCCCATACAATTTATTGTGTCTACTGTGCGCACAGGCACTATACTACCGGCTATCTGGCAGGGACCCGATAGGCCGTTTGTGTAATTTAATACAGGCATGTATGTATCAGGGGGAAATTGATCACAATTGACGGTAGTATCCGCAAAGACCGGATGTGTTGCTTCTGGCACTGGCTGGATAGTAATCGTTTGTACCTCTTCCGCCGTATTTCCACAGCTATCGGTGACTGTCCAGGTGCGGGTGATTGTACCACCATCACAATTTGTATAGTCGTCCACCTGCACTCCAACCACATTGGATGGTTGAATGCAATTGTCTGTAAACGTCAATTCCGGCATAGTGGGTACATCAACATAACAGTTGAAGGTCAAATCAGGCGGACTTGTTGTAAATACGGGTGGCTGTGTGTCAGCAAAAGAGAAAGGATCGCTGTCAAGTTCACAACAAGTGGAATTACAATCGGATTGTATGGTAGAGATGTTGTCACCCACTACGGGTACTGTACCCAGGTTTGTTACGAAATTGTAACTGTAGGCCGTAAAATTGGCACAAGTTGGCCATGTAAATGTGGTGCTGGTACCCTGCACCACTTCCACGATTTCACCTGAATCATCTACAATCAGTATATATTGCGAAACACCACTTGCGGTGCTACTGCCAGTCACTGAAATATTGACAACCCCATTGGGACATACGGGGTCCGGGGAGGCTGTAATATCACCTGCCTCAGCATCATACACAATGACTGTAATGCAATTGGGTGCAGGATTGGCTGTCACAGGCACACATCCATTGTAGGCATCGACACACAAGGTGTAGGTTCCGGGCGTGTTCCAGGTTATCGAATTTGTAATTGAAGTCTCTCCAGGAACAAAGTCTGGGCTATCAATGATAGTACCATTGATGTACCATGGAAATTTAACACCCCCAAGTGCAATTTCCTGGGTATAATCGTGCGTTGTTCCCACACACACTTCTGTAGGACCATCAATCGGACTTGGCCATGCTCCGATTTCCTGCGCACACGATCCTCCTGTATTCAGTACGTTGATGGTCACGTTACAAGCAGATCCACCACAACCATCCACGAGCAAGTAGTAGGTTGCACCGATTGTCAATCCGGAAATATTCATCACCCTTGTGCCGTTTGTCACACCACAACCATAACAAGGTGGCGGGGTACAATCCCAATCAGTGGCACAACCACCTGGAACTACGTTGTTTTGGGGCTGAATACACGTGGAATACACGGCTGCTTGCAATCCTCTACTTACTCCACTTCCAGTACAACCTGTATAGGCAATTTCCAAAGTAAATTCTTCACACCACGCCAAAAAGGCAACCCATGTTGGGTTTTGTGAGGATGTCCCCCCTGACCCGGGAGGCATTGGATTACACATAGGCGTTGGTCCATCATTCGGATGTTGAAACGTTGACATCTGAAAGTTGTATCCGTCCAAGTCATTGATCGTACATATCTTTGGAGCCGTCGCACATGTACATGAATTTTGACCAGGTCCGCTACACACCTGAAAAGGCTGTGAAAAAGAATTTTCACTTAGAGCGAGAACTAAGATAAAGAGGGAAACACAATACTTAAACATCCGTACGTTGTTTGGTAATTAACAGAGATTCACAAAATAAAGAAAAAAATGTCTCGTTTAAAAATTATCGATGAAAAGAACATAAATTATGCTGGGATGTTTCGACAAAACCCCCACATTTTGGGACCTGATGCGAAACAAAACCTATTTATATAAGATTACAACCAATTTGTAAGGAAATCCTAACTCATTTGTCCTCATTCAACTTAAAAAAAAAGAGGCTTCATTCGTGAAACCTCTTTTTTGATTAACATCCTAAAATCGTATTATTTTGGTCTTATTCAACCAAAAACACCTCAGGTGCGATCGGATCGTTGACCTTTATCTGTGCCGCTTCCAATACCAGTGGCACAGGCATAGCCCCACTGATAGAAGTGCTGTGTGGTATTAAGACCCCATTCACTTCCTTGTAATTGGAATAATCTGTGGTCAGGGTAAGCTGCCTGTCGCCTTCTCCCTGGGTACTCACTGACCTAAGCAGGAGATTCGTTTTTACATCATAAAATTCAAAGGAAACGGTACTGTCGGGTGCCATGATTTTCAATTTGTAGCACTCCTTTCCCTCTACAGACTCGATGCCTGACAAGGTCAACTGGTACTTGTCGCTCAGATACAACAACTGTTCGAAGAAGACAGCCTGTCCCTTTAGCTTTTCCAGCTCAGCAGTTTCGGTAACCATTTTTTTCTGTCCCATCTGCGATTGCATGCCCTTTGTACCATCAAAACGTTGCTCCTGCAATACCATGGGGCCCATGCTCATCTTGGTCGTCAATTTACCGGGAGATGCTTTCCAGGTTTCTATGGTGGCCTCTCTGCCCATCATGGATGTGTTCATGGCTACGTACATGGTTGTCACTCCGGCCAATGCTTCTTTTCCACCAATCGCCTCGATGTAATCATTGATAATGGAAGCGGGACTGATGTTGTCTGCTACGTCTATCTTTTTTTCTTCCAGTTTCCGGCCAAAGGGATCATAAAAGTCAATGTTTCCGTCTTCGTCAAAGCGCTTCAATTTGTCCGCTACATTTTCTTTGCTGCCTACAACAATCAGATTGCAATTTGACGGATGAATATATTTCCTTGCCATCATCTGGACATCTTCGACAGTGACGGCATCCAGGTTTTTCAGGTAATTATTATAGTACTCTTTTGGCAGTTTGTACCTGAATGTGTTCAGAGCAAAACTGGCGATTGTCTGTGGTGATTCCAATGAACGACCGAAGTTGCCTGCCATGCTGCTTTTTGCCAATGACAAGTCTGCTTCCGTGACCGGCTCTTTGACGATGCGCTCCATTTCATAGATAAATTCCGTCACAGCACTGTCTGTGACTTCGTTGCGCACACTGGCAAATGCATTGAAATTTCCTACCAATCTGTCAGGACTTAACGTAGAGCGTGCGCCATAGGTATACGCTCTCTTCTCACGCAAATTCTGCATAAGCCTGCCGCTGAAGATGCCCCCTCCCAAAATGGTATTCATGACGCTGGATTTGATGGCGTCTTCCCCTCCGGGGATAAGCTGGATCGGATAGGTCACATTGATAACCGACTGGACGGCACCGTCTTTGTTTCCAAAACGGACCTGCCTTCCCTGTGGTTTTTCCGGGGCATTGTAGCGCACATCTGCCAGCTGGCCTGACTTCCATTTGCCAAAATATTCTTCTGCCTGCACCCTCGCCTCGGCGGGAGTAATGTCACCTACAATGACAAGGTAGGCGTTGTTTGGCTTAAAATATGTCTGGTAATACTGTTTGCAATCCTCTAGTTTTACTGCTTTGACAGTCTCTTCTGTCTGCACTTCGCCATAGGGGTGATTTTTTCCATAATTGACAATGCTTCGAATGCTGGACGCAATTGCTTCCGGGTTTGTCTTTGCAGAAGCCAGACCAGACAAGGAACGTTTTTTAATTTTTTCAAATTCCTCTTCTGGAAAGGATGGATTATACAGTACATCTGTCATCAGCTGGAGAAGGTTTCCTGCATGTTTTTTCAGTGAGCTGGCAAAGATTCCGTTAGCTGTGGTTGACAGATCGGCACCAATAAAATCTATGGCTTCATCCAGCTGGGCTTTCGAACGCGTGCTGGTTCCTTTACTGAGCAATTCACCTGCAAATGAAGTATATCCTGCTTTGTCACCCTCAATGAGGGCTTCGTTATTGAGGGATAGCTGATATGAAACCCGGGGCAACTTATGATTTTCAACTACGATGACTTTAAGGCCATTGGGCAGATCAAAATCGGAATATGTCCCCAGACTGATGTCCCTGGCGGAGGCAGGAGATGGAGCACTTTTTCGCCATGATTTATCTGTTCCTGTCTGGGGAGAAACAACAGTCGTAATTGGTTTTCGTGCGCATTGAACAAAGACCAAGGTCAGAAATAACAAAACAAGACTATTCTTCATATTTGATATTATTTAAAT
Source organism: Saprospiraceae bacterium (assembly GCA_032115795.1). Lineage (GTDB taxonomy): Bacteria > Bacteroidota > Bacteroidia > Chitinophagales > Saprospiraceae > OLB9. The sequence goes on from JAUMBK010000180.1 coordinate 5,356, forward strand.
CACCACTTGGTGTGTGTCATGAATATTTTCTAGATGCAACGTCCACAAGAATTTTTCTCCTTTGAAGGCACTCTCTTTATTTGGTGCATTGCATTTTTCAACTTGATAGGATACTAAATGCATTACGGGGTGACAGGCTTTGGTAGGTAATGAAGGACTACACGGTTTTCTTTCGTATAATATTTCAAAGCGGCATTCCGAATGTCTTCTTTCGTGACTGCCAAAAAGCGGTTCAACTCAGTATTGATCAAATTGGCATCACCATAATACATTTTATAATTGGCCAGACTTTCGGCGATGCCTGCTACCCTTGAATTGGCAGAGACAAAATCATTTTCTACCTGATTGCGGAGTTTTTGAAATTCGTCGTCAGAAATCAGGGTTTCCTTTATCTTATCACGGCCCGCCTTTCTAATTTCTTCCTGTGTCGCCTTATCCTTAATCGCCTTATTTACGCTATTCGCAACTGTAATGAAACTATAGTGAATCAGAGGCACGGCTCTAATCTGTTTCCGAGTCAGAAACACTTCTTTTTTACAGAATGTAGATGCATCGCCGCGTGTTTCTAACCACTGTGCGAATTTTTCAGGGTCGTCAAGGGTGGCTGATAGGCCTATCATTTGGATTTGTGGTGGCAACATCATAATGCACTGTTCCCAGACATGTCCGCGCGACTCGTCATTTATCATATGGATCTCGTCAAACACTACGCACCCAAGGTCGTTTTCAATGTCCATTTCAAATGATACCGCAGAACTTGGGGTTGGAGAACTGCTCTTGATCTGATATA
>JAUMBK010000181.1:0-2801 GCA_032115795.1 Saprospiraceae bacterium
TACATCTCCACAAGTGCACGGACAATTTGTTCTTCTGACAGTTGTAGTTTGGGATAGGCCTTCTCCCTGTTGCAGGATTGGCCAATCAAAAAGAAAACGGCAACTACGAGGACTCTATTCATCACACACCGTCTTTGGGGGCTAAAAAGGACCGGAATTGAAGGTTTTCCCAACGAAGATCTTCCCATGTTTCAATGGTACAATCCGCTATAAGGAGTCCACATGTAGGCACATGCCCCACTTGCCCAGCCCGAATCAGGTGGGCTATGAGTGTCATCGTTGGATTGTGACCAAAAATGGCAACATTTACTACCTTGTCTGGCAGTACACGCAGTGCTTCCATATAGGCATCTGCATCCGCATGGTACAACGCAGGTATTTGAATGACTTCCAGCTGCCCTGTTGCTGCAAACGCCTGTGCTGTCTGTATTGCCCGAGTTGCACTACTTGAAAGCACTGCATCGAGTGTCAACCCAAGTAAATGCAATCTCCCCGCCATAACTGGTGCGTCCCTAAAGCCCCGCTCATTCAATGGTCTGTCAATATCCAATTGCCCTGGATCAGTCCAGGAAGATTTTGCGTGCCGGCCAAAAACGATAGATCTGGTGTTCACTCTCCGAAGTCAGATTCTGGTAATGAAAAAATGCAAAGATATGGACTTTTACGAAAATTAGCTTCCCCCTAACCTGCCCGGATTTCAGAATAACAAACCCAGTAGTTAATAAATACTTAAAAGACCTCAATTAAAGACAAGCAATCAAGTTGCATTGTAATTTTGTATCTTTTTGTAAAATAGGTTCCTAATGACGAAGCAGTTCATGTTCATTGCAGTGATGCATTCCTTCTTTTTGCTGCCTTTTGTATTCTCGCAGCCCGTACTACAGGGAACCGCAAGGTATACGCAAACCCGGTACTTTGAATTTGAAAATATGCCAGCGGATATGCCGAAATCACAGGAATCTTTCATGCGCCTGTCTTTCGACAAAACCTCCTCCCTTTACGAAAAAGATCCAGACAAAAAGGAAGAAGTCAATCCCAATGACAACTCGCCACGCATGTTCAGGCGAATGAGAGAAAGAGATAACAGAACCGTATACAAAGAAAGTGATACTGGTACAATGTCAGAACAGATTTCCTTTTTTGGTAAAGATTTTTTGATACAGGATTCCATACACGCCATCAGGTGGAAAATCAGTGCAGGCGAGCAAAAATCTATTTTAGGGTATACATGCATGAAAGCCACCTTCAAGGACTCTACCCAAAATCTGGTTGCATTTTTCACACCGCAAATTCCTCTCAAATGGGGGCCTGACAAATATGGCAATTTACCGGGGCTGATTCTGGAATTACAAAGTGCACAACTGCATATTTTAGCCACTGATATAAATACAGATAAAGCTGCGATTACGAAACCTGAAAAAGGCCAGTCAATGACCCGAAAGGAATTCGACGTTCTTCGTGAGCAAAAAATGAAAGAGCAAAGAGAAATGTGGGGAGGCCGCGGAGGTGAAGTTAGAATCATTCGAAATTGATAGTAATGAGATATATTTTCTATTTGGTGCAGGTCAGTTTTTTCCTGATGTTGTGTGGTGGTAGCCTGGAAGCCCAGAAACTGAGTGTCAAAGGCCTGGTACAGGACAGTGAAAAAAATAGCCTGATAGGGGCAGTTGCTGTACTGCTTTCCCCTGAAGACTCAGTCATGGTTTCTTATTCGGTCACAGAAAAAGACGGCACCTTTGTCTTGACAGACCTGAATCCGGGAAAATTCGTTCTTCAGATTACCTATATCGGCTTTGGTACTTTGCAGCGGACAGTAGAGCTGACAACAAAATCAAATCCACTGGACCTGGGCACCATTGTTATGACTCAGGAAGGAAAAATGCTGGAAACAGTCACCATCTCTGCTGATTATGTTCCCATTCGAGTGACAAAAGACACCCTTGATTTTAATGCAGACGCTTTTAAAACACAGCCAAATGCCGTTGTAGAAGAGTTGCTTAAAAAATTGCCAGGTGTCGAAGTCGATGCAGATGGGACAATCAAAGTGCAGGGAGAAGATGTGAAAGCCGTGACGGTTGATGGAAAGGAATTTTTTGGAAGAGATCCCAAAATGGCCACAAGAAACCTGCCCGCAAATGCAGTGAAGCGCGTCCAAATCTTTGATAAAAAATCCAAAACAGCTGAATTTACTGGGATTGATGATGGGCAGGAAGAAAAAACAATCAACCTCGAACTCAAAGAAGACAAACGAAATGGCCTGTTTGGCAATGTCATGGGTGGCTATGGTACGGACAGTCGTTATGAAGGCAAAGCATTAATCAACCAATTCAACAAGCGAACCCAGGCATCATTCATTGGGACACTCAACAATCTGAACAACACCGGAATCAACGTAAGCGATTTTGCTACCATGACCGGAGGAAATGGCATGCGCAATATGGGACAGCCGGGTGGCGCGCCAATTTCGTTCGGCCCTAACAATTCCGGATTGACATCCAGTATCACCACAGGGTTGAACATCAACCAGGAGATTGGAAAGAAAAGCAAACTGACGTTCAGCTACTACCTCACCCAAAGTGAAACTGACCTGAAACAAAATACACTTGTGAATTCCTTTTTACCGAGTGGGACATTGTTTTCAAATAAAACCTACAATTCACTATCTGACGGTATAAACCACAATTTCAATACCGTTGTCGATATCAAAGCAGACTCACTGACTGAACTGACAATCAGGGGTTCTCTTGGCCTGCGTGACAATACCAACAATGCCTTGCAGATAGACACCACCCAAAATGCAC
>JAUMBK010000182.1:0-8711 GCA_032115795.1 Saprospiraceae bacterium
ATTCCGCCTCCGTGAGGACGTCAGAAATAACCAGACCCTCCGGTAGCGGCAACACCGGAATCTGGTATTGCATCATCTCCTGAATGCCATCGAGCCAGTCCGCATCAAGATCGCCAACCAATGAAAAGGCATCACCTATTTTATCAGCCCTGCCGGTTCGTCCAATACGATGAATGTAATGCTGGGGCTCATCAGGCAAGTCAAAATTTACGACATGCGAAACATCTGCTATGTCAATTCCCCTGGCTATAATGTCTGTCGCAATCAAAATGCGCGTACGGCCTTCCTGAAAAGTGCGCACTGCATTGAACCTGAAATTCTGGTCTTTATTTGAATGAATAATGCCTACCTGGGCAGGATATCCGGCGTTAATACGCTCAAATAACTCATCGGCCAGTGCCTTTGTTGAGACAAAAAGAAGAACCCTGTTCATCTCAGGCCGATGCTCAAGCAACCAGTGCAATAAATTGACCTTGGTATTGAAATTCGGAACCCGGTATAAAACCTGGTTAATTTGACTCAGCGGTGATCCCGGAGGGGCTGCCTCTATCCGTTCAGGACTATTGAAAAACTGGGAAATCATCGTTTCCACATCCTCCGTAATCGTGGCAGAAAACAATAAATTTTGTCTTTTTTCCGGCAACAGGTCAAACAAATGCTCCAATTGTGAACGAAAGCCCAGCGCAAGCATTTCATCCACTTCATCGATGACAAGTTTACGCACCGATTTCAGGTTCAACGCGCCATGATATGCCAAATCAAGCATCCTACCCGGCGTACCCACAATGATATCACAGCCCTCAGCAACTTCGGCCGCCTGCACACGCAAGTTGGTACCACCATACACACCCCTGACAACAACTGACATGTATTTTGCCAAAACATTGGCAGCATCCACTACTTGCACAACCAGCTCCCGGGTGGGAACTACAATCAACACTTGCGGATTTCTGTTTTTGCTGAACGCCCACAGCCGGAGCAAAGGAAGCAGATAGGCAATTGTCTTACCTGTACCCGTCTGCGCAATGCCTTCCACATCCCGACCTGACATAATGACAGAAAAAGCCTTGAACTGAATAGGGGTTGGACGTTCAAATCTCGCATCTGCTAGTGCATCCAGCAAGGATTTTGACAGATTTAAGTCGGCAAAAGTCATAACGTCCCATTTTAGGCAAAGGTACGGAATTTTTTGGCCGCACCCTGACCATTTTCTTTGCATGCAGCTGTTTCTTGCGAATCCATTTCCGGCTTGTTTTATATATTTGCACAATATCATGACGTGACAGATGCCACAAAATGGTATGAGACTGTACTTACCAACCTGTATTCGTATTTCGCCATGTACTTTCTCTATGATCACAAAATCAATTAGTCAAACAATCAAACACGACATAAAAAAAGATGAAATCGACCTTCTTTCTCGTACTTTTCACTTTGAGCGTCGCCACTTCGTTCAGTCAGTCTCCCTTATTTACTCCGTATGATGACCTGCCAGGTTTGATAAAAAGTGCAAAACCTGCATACAGGGAAGACTTGCCGGATTGGGCAAAACTGATGTACCAATACCCTGCCAACGCAAACGATATCAATCGATTATATACCTTGTTTCAAAAAAAACACCCGGAGAAGAAAGATGCATATTCCCGGTATTACAAAATGTGGTATCGAGCAGTGGCGCCCTTTGCCGATGAACTTGGCAATATTCATATCCCTGACCTTTCCCATTGGTATGAACAGCAACGACAGATGCAACTTGCCTCAGCCGGTTCGCCGGCCAAAAAATCCAGCCAGGGAAACTGGTCGTTTGTAGGACCAACAGAAACGGTATGGCTCAACAGCGAAGGTGCACAGGTTGCGCCAAAATCATGTCCCTGGCAAGTAAACATTTATGCATTTGACATTGCGAAAAGCAATGACAATGTCTTGTATGCCGGCTCCGAAACAGGATATATGAGCAAGTCTGTAGATAAAGGTGACAATTGGACTCTCCTGGCAAAGGACTATTTCTTCGGTGGTGGAATTACGGCGATTGCAGTGCACCCGGAAAATGCAGATATCGTGTATGCAGCGGCAGGCAACCAGGTGCATATCACCACAGATGGCGGAAATACGTGGCTCCCCCTGCTGGGTCCAGAGAGGTTTTATGCTGACAGACTGCATATCAATCCTGAATTGCCTTCCCAATTGTTGGCCTGCACACCGGATGGTTTGTTTTTATCAGAGGATGGCGGCAAATCGTGGCAAAAAAAATGGCAGCAGCCCGTATATGATGCTGCTTTTCGACCTGATGATCCAGATGTCATCTACGCACTGACGTTGGTGGCAGATCGCTATGCACTTCTCCTATCTACAGACAAGGGGAAGTCCTTCATGCAATCACCCCACTTTCCTGCCACGTATACTCCCTCATCCGGTGGATTGCTGGCAGTAACTGCAGCCAAATCCGACATGCTACTAGTCCTGATGCTGGCAAAAGACAATACACCTGTACTCCTCAAAGGCACTTCTCAGTCCAACGTATCCACCTGGAAATTGCAAGCCACCGGCCGAACGGCTGCTTTCCCGATGGACAATGGCCAGGGCTATTATGACCTGGTTCTGGCCGTCTCACCCCTCAACGAAAATGTCATCATGGCCGGTACAACGACGCTGTTTAAATCGACCAATGGCGGAGCAACATTTACAGCCGTGGGCGGATATGCAGGCAATTTTCCAATACACCCGGACCTCCAGGACATTGAAATGTTGCCCACCGGTGAAACCTGGGTTGCCACAGATGGAGGTATGAGTCTGTCTACAGACAATTTTACAAACCAATCCGGTTTTTTTGTAAAAGTAAATGGCCTTGCCGGCTCTGACTTCTGGGGTTTTGATCAGGGCTGGAATGAAGATATTGTCGTTGGAGGTCGCTATCACAATGGAAATACCGCCATCGCCGACTTTTACAATAACAAGGCTTTACGCATGGGTGGAGCAGAGTCTCCCACGGGCTGGATTCTCAAAGGGAAAAGCCGACATGCTGCCTTCGATGATCTGGGTAATGGATGGATCTTACCGGCCAGGGCAGAAGGAAAACCCGAGGGGCGATTTCTGTTTACAAAATTTCCCAATATGGACGAATATGGAGGGCGCCGGGGCAATCTCGTACATCACCCCCTGTATTATGGAACATTATTTCTGGGAGAAGGCAACGGTTTCTGGCAGTCAGAAGATGCAGGAGCAAACTGGACCCTGCTTTACAATTTTCCTGATCGGGTGCGATACCTGCAAATAAGTTACAGCAATCCCGACGTGTTGTATGCCGATGTGGTTGGAAAAGGGCTGTATCGTTCAGCTGACGGCGGCAAAAACTGGCAGCTAAAGCCTGCATTGACAGCAGCACCTTACGGCAATGGAAGCTGGAGAGGAAAGTTGTTTTTTGAAATTTCCCCCTCCAACCCAAACACTCTGTACGCCTGCCTTCAAAACGGCACCTGGTCTGCCGATATAGGAAAGGTATTTTATTCAACAGATGGTGGCGATACCTGGAAGGATTTTACAGGAAGCATATCCGAATACATGAAATGCCTTGTCGTCCAACCTGACGAACAGGGCAACGACCTTGTTTACCTGTTTACCACAGCCAAAGGAAGCAAGCCAGCAAAGGTCTACAGCCGAAACCAGACAATGACCGACTGGCAGCCTTTTGACAATCAATATCCAGCAGGCATGGCCGTAAATCACGCATTGCCTTTTTTCCGTGATGGGAAAATCAGGGTGGCAGGCAATAACGGCGTATGGGACAGTCCCCTCCTTATCAACGAATTCAAAGCCATCCCCACGCCGTGGGTAGAGAAAAAAAGTATTGCCTGCAAGAGTGATACAATACAGCTGGAAGACCATTCTATCCTGATTCATGATGACGCAAGCTGGAAATGGGAGATCCAACCCACACCGGCATGGCACAACGGACTGAACCAGCGAAATCCTAAAATCATCGCAGGAGTCGAAGCCTCATTTCACGTTAGCCTGACAATCACGCAAAAAGGAAAAACTTATAGCCGCTCCATCCCGGATTTTTTTACCGTCAATCGATGCCCCTCAGTGGAAGATTGCTCCAATCCGGACTGGATCGATAAAAAGAAATGGACATTGATTAACGCAAGTAGCCAGGAAGTCAATGATCCTGGACTTGCCAGAATGAGTTTTGATGGCGATGAATCCACTATCTGGCATACACGCTGGACCACAGGTGACGATCCTTACCCCCATGAAATCAGTTTTTCTTTGGGAGCACCCTACCGTATCTACCAGTTTGAATACCTTGCCCGCCAGGATGGAACGAATGGTCGTATTAAACAATATGCCATCTATATTTCAAAAGACTCGCTCAATTGGGGAAGCCCCGTTGCTTCCGGAAATTTTATAAATACGGCTGCCTCACAGTCTGTGCAGTTTCCCACTGGCGTGGAAGGAAAATACGTTCGCATCAAGGCTTTATCCGAAGTAAATGGCAATCCATGGGCTTCAGCCGCAGAATTTTCACTCAAAGGTTGCTATGCATCAGCCCCTTCATCAGCCGAAAATACATCCTTGTTGCAAATGACAGCCTATCCGATACCTTGTTCAGATCAACTGTCTGTTTTGCTACCGTTGAAAGGACCTGTCAACTATACCATTGTGAGCCAATCCGGCGCTGTTGTTTCTACAGGAGTGCATGTGGACGAGGACAAATTTGAAATAGATACCTCCAATTTACCATCAGGAGTGTATGTTGTCCAGTGCGTCTCGGCCAGCAAACAGTCATGTTTCGTCCGTTTTGTGAAAGTGCAGTAAAAAAAAGCGCATCCATTCAGATTGAATTGAATGGATGCGCCTCTGTTTTCCCAGATGTGCTTTTCTTATTTGAGCACCACCCTTACTTTATTTTGTGTATCAGAACTAGGTCCTACAAAGACATCGAATTCACCTGGCTCACACCCCCATGTCATATCCTTGCGGTAGAATGACAAATCCTCTTTTGTCAACTGAAATGTAACGGTCACTGTTTGGCCTTTTTGAATGAGTAACTTGCGAAATCCTTTCAGTTCTTTGACCGGCCGTGTCACTGAACCCACAAGATCGCGAAGATAAAGCTGCACAATTTCTTCACCATCCACATCACTTGTGTTGGTCACATCGACAGAAACTGTAAGTGTCTCGTTTTCGGTAAATACGGATTTATCAACCTTGGGTAAACTGTACGTAAAATGCGAATAACTGAGACCATAGCCAAAGGAATACATTGGTTCGTTTGGCATATCCAAATACCGTGAATTCCATTTAATTGTCGGATCATAAGGCCTTCCTGTATTTTTTTGACTGTAAAATACAGGAATCTGGCCTTCATGTCGCGGGAAGCTGATTGGCAGCTTGGCTGAAGGGTTGTACTTCCCAAAAAGTACATCAGTGAGCGCATTGCCTGCCTGAGAACCCAAAAACCAGGCTTCAAGTAATGCATCTGAGTGGGTATGTACATCTGTTAAAATTAGCGGACGACCACTCATCACAATCGTCACAACTGGCCGACCGGTGGCCTTCATGAGTTTGAGGAGATCTGCCTGGACACCCGGAACATGAATAATTGCGCGGGCAGCCGCTTCCCCACTCATATCTCTGCTTTCCCCAATAGCCATGATGATGACATCCGCATCCTTGGCTTTCATCAACGCTTCTGTAAAGCCATTTTTGTCATCTCCCTCAATCGCACATCCCTTGACATAATCAACGACGACCCCAGATGTCGCTGCGTAACTTTGCAGCCCTTCGAGCAAGGTAACACAATGCCTTGCTTCACCTGAGCCTGACCATGCACCAAGCATGTTTTCTTTATCGTCGGCCAGCGCACCCACAACTAAAACGCGCTTTTTATCTGCCCGGATAGGCAGCGTTGCCTTGTCATTTTTAAGCAATACGATCGATTTTCTGGCCACATCTCTCGCCGCTGCAATGTGCTCTGGAGACATAATGACCTTCTTTTCTCTGTCGGCGTCGCAGAACCTATAAGGATCATCAAATAAACCCAGTGCGTATTTGATGTCAAGAATGCGTCTCACGCTGTTGTCAATCTGTTGCATCGTTAGCCGACCATCTTTTAGTCCTGCTTTTACCTTTTCCTGATAAATACCACCCTGCATATCCATATCGACTCCAGCCTGAATCGCCAGAATGCCCGCATCTGTTTCATCTTTGACTACGCCGTGATTGATCATTTCAGTCACTGATGTATAGTCAGAAACTACGAAACCATCAAATTTCCATTCGTCGCGCAGTATATTTTGTAACAAGAAACGGTTGCCGGAAGCCGGCACACCATCGTATTCATTGAATGACGTCATTACAGTCATCGCTCCGGCTTTTACCGCTGCCTTGTACGGAGGAAGATATATGTCCCGCAGCATACGTTCGCTCATATCTACTGTCGCATAATCACGACCAGCTACAGGGGCTCCATAGGCCGCAAAATGTTTGACACAAGCCACCATCCTGTCTGCCTTGGCAAAGCCATCTCCCTGAATTCCGCGCACGCGGGCTTCGGCAATGCGACTTCCAAGATACGTATCTTCACCAGCTCCTTCCATCACACGACCCCAGCGAGGCTCTCTGGTAATGTCAACCATAGGGGCATACGTCCAGTGCAACCCCGCAGCTGCGGCCTCTTTTGCCATGATGTAGGCCGAAAGTTCCATCGCCTGAAGATCCCAGCTTGCGGCCTCTCCCAAAGGAACGGGAAACATGGTTTTGTAGCCATGAATCACATCATACCCAAAAAGGAGGGGAATCTTGAGACGACTTTCCTCCATGGCGATCTTTTGCAGCCGCTTCGTAAATTCGACTGTATGGCTATTGAATAAGGCGCCACATCTACCCGAACGGATGTCGTTTTCAAATCCTTCACGGATTGTTGGACCTGTAGATCCCCAATCTGTTGTAAACAAAGTCATCTGGCCGAGTTTCTCATCAAGAGTCATCTTAGCAAGCAGGCTGTCAATCAACTGCTCTTTTGAAATGGTCGGTTTCACTGCCACCACCCTCTGTGTTTTGGCATTTTTTTGACCCCAAAGTCCAGCCAGAACTAATATATTAAATAATACAAGCAAGCATAATTGCATTGTTTTCATATAATTACAATTTTAAAATTTATATTGAATATATAAAAATGTAAATCAGATATTTAAATATGATGATTTTATTTTATTTTATCGTCCATCCAACCTCCAGTAAAGCCCGCACGTTGCAAACCAGCCACAATATAGGGATTCTTTTTCATGACATTCCACAACAAACCGGTTTCATGGTTTTGGAGTTGAAGGAGGATGGGGCCCTGGTCAATGCCCAGGTAGTCCACATCAAACCAGCCATCAGAATGTGTTGCATCAGCATAGGTAGGATTGAAGGCATCTTTAAAACCATATGGACCTACCAACCGATCGTAGTATGTATTCCACAAATGGGTCAAACACTGCTCAGACTCTTCCGGAGTGAACGGAAATGAACCGCCGGCAGCAGTGGGTGCAATCGTACCGTCATCCACCACCTGAATCGAGGAAACACCACGCGCCCGGTAATCAAAAAACACCCTGCCTTTGCCATCGATTACCTTCACTCCATTATAAGGACCATCACAGGCTGTCAATCCCCAGCACGTACTGTTATATCCTTTCCAGCCCATTGGATTGGCAATGCAATATGCCCTGTTTGACAGCGTGGCATTTCTGGAATTTGAAAAATAATCATCATTTTGTGCGCGCATAAAACTATCCCGAATACCCCTGAAGTCGATCCAGACGTGGCTGTACTGGTGACCAAAAAGAGGGTCAAACTGAACATTTCTTTGCGTATAAAACGTGTCAACGACATACGTTTCACACCATTTTGACCAGGCATCTGCACCAATGGGATGCGTCGGCGAACCCATAGCCATAACCAAAAGAACCATCGCTTCATTGTACCCTGCCCAGTCACTGTCAATAAATCCTTTTTCCGGATGCCAGCCCATACTCATTTTGCCATTATCCTTCATCATCCAAGCCCAATCCACACGACGGTAAAGACGATCGGCGAGAGAGCGAATGTCCGCTTCTACAGCCTGATTGGGATCGTCAAAATATGACATACAACTAAGAACACCGGCCATTAACAAACCAGTATCAATGGATGACAATTCTACCTGTTTAAAGCGACGAGCGTGATCCAGCGTCAAAAAATGATAAAAAAATCCCTTGTGACCACTTACGTTTGCAGCGTCAGGGCCTTGCGGCAAATCCCATAAAGCTTTAAGGGTTTTTCGGACACGCTCCGCTGCCTGGTCACGCCGAATGTATCCATTTTCTACACCTGCAAGGTAACTGCTTAAGCCAAATCCCGTAGCAGCAATGCTGGAAAATGTGAGCGTAGGGTATCTGTCGGGGATCTGATAAAAGACCGTATCCGCTGTTTCCCAAAAATATAGGAAAGTCCTTCTCTTGAGTTCTTCCTTTGAAAAAGGAACAAATGCTTCTTTTTCCTGACATGACAGGTAAGAAAAAAGCAGGACGAGGACAAAAACAGTGGAACGGTTCATACACATTGTTTATTTTTTAATAAGTAAATCCAAGATTGTCAAGACCTCGTTGAATGTCTGGATGTTTCATGGTAGTTCGCCAGACCAGACCAGACCGGTGATTCTCGATCATAATAAGAATTGGGCCCTG
>JAUMBK010000183.1:0-5381 GCA_032115795.1 Saprospiraceae bacterium
CAATCTGTTCAATCCTTTAACATCAGCACCATAAGACCCTGCTTCACGACGGAAACAAGGTGTATAGCCTGTCATTTTTACCGGAAAATCCGCACGTTGCAGGATGGTATCTCTGTACAAATTCGTCAATGGTACTTCGGCTGTAGGTATCAGATAAAAGTCATCTTTTTCGCAATAGTACATCTGTCCCTCCTTGTCAGGCAACTGCCCGGTTGCGCGTGCTGTTTCTTTATTTACCAGCAATGGGGGCTGGATTTCCTGATAACCTGCGGCAATGGCTTCATCCAGAAAAAAATTGATCAGTGCCCGCTGCAGCCGGGCTCCCTGGTTTTTGTACACCGGAAAGCCAGAGCCTGTAAGCATGACGCCGTCTTTAAAGCTGATCAGATTATATTTATCAGCCAGTTCCCAGTGGGGGAGGGCATTGGGTTCGAGGTTTGGCATAGACCCATTCCAGGACTTGAATACCTCATTGTCTTCCGGCTTTAGGCCGTCAGGAACGGAATCATGGGGAAGGTTGGGCAACTGAATAATCATCTCTTCCAACGATTCCTTTGTTTCTTTGAGCGTGCTTTCCAGGCCCTTAATTTCTTCTTTTAAAAGGGCAACAGCCTCTTTTTTTTCACCGGCTTCCTGCGCTTTTCCGGATTTGAAAAGCAGCCCAATTTCTTCAGCCAGCTTATTTGTTTGGGATAATGCGCTGTCCAGCGTCGTTTGTGTCGCTTTGCGCAAGTCATCCGTGCGAATGATGGAATCAACCAGCACCAGTTGTTCTTCCGAAACATGTTTCTTTTTCAGTCCAAGCATCACCTTTTCCCTCTGCTCCCTGAGAATGCTTATTTCTAACATAATTTAGGTATAAAATTCTGAAAACGGCCTTGAAAACAAGGATTTTTATATTTTTTGCAAAGATAGTGTTTTGCATATCAAAATATATATCTATTTTTGCACTTTCAAATATCAAATTACTGTCTTCAGACAGTCTCCAATCAGAATTTTCATAAACGTATTTTCGGAATTGTTTCCCTCTTAGGTGCTTTTTTGACAATTCAAATTAGATAACATTTTATTAAACCACTGTATGTACGATATTTTGCAGTTGAATGACATGCTGGTCCCTGAATTAAAGGATCTTGCAGAGAAGTTGGGCTTGAAAAACACGAAAAAACTGACCAAACAGGAATTAATTTACAAAATTCTTGACCAGCAGGCAATCATGGTAAAAAAAGAGGACACTGCACAGTCAGGCGAAGTAATCGAGCAGAAAAAGCGTGGACGAAAGCCTGCCAGTGCCATTATGATAGCAGAACATGCAGAGGTAATGGAAGAAGAGTCTAATGGCGATAAAACGGAGGGAGAGGGTGATTCTCAGGAGAAAGACAAAGGAGGGCGAAGAGAGAGAATGCGCATCAACAAAGGTCCTGAAAAGGTGGAGTTTACTCCGCGAGAACCTGTTGCAGAAGCGCCAGCACCCGTAGCTTCGGAAGAGACGACTCCTCCACCGCCGGCACCTGCCGAGCAACCTGCCAGACACCAGAAACAGCATCGGTTTGAGCAGCGCAACCGCAACCAGCCAATGCAGGGCGGCAATCCACAACAGGGGCAGCAAGAAAACAGACGCCCCCCAGCCCCACCACAGGAACCAAAACCGGAAGTGCCAAAATTTAGTCCCGACCTCGATGGCGTAATCGACAGTGAAGGCATACTCGAATTAATGACCGATGGCTACGGCTTTTTGAGGTCATCCGATTACAACTATCTCTCGTCACCGGACGACATTTATGTTTCCCCTTCACAGATCAAGTTGTTTGGGTTGAAAACAGGGGATACCGTCCATGGTTCGATTCGTCCGCCGAAAGAAGGAGAAAAATACTTTGCCCTTCTCAAAGTGCATGCTATCAACGGCCTTGATCCATTGAAACTGAAGGAACGGGTACCTTTTGACTACCTGACTCCATTATTCCCAACCGAAAAGTTTAAATTGACAACACATCCGGCAGGTAAGGATTATGGCAACAGAATGATTGACCTGTTCACTCCTATAGGCAAAGGCCAGCGTGGTTTGATTGTGGCTCAGCCCAAGACAGGGAAAACATTCCTGCTCAAAGATGTAGCCAATGCCATTGCTGATAATCATCCGGAATGTTACCTGATCGTGCTTCTGATTGACGAACGACCGGAAGAGGTGACCGATATGAAACGAAGCGTGAACGCAGAAGTCATCGCTTCCACATTTGACGAGCCGGCTGAAAATCACGTACGTGTGGCGGGCATCGTTCTTGAAAAGGCCAAGCGCCTGGTCGAAAGTGGTCATGATGTTGTGGTCCTGCTCGACTCCATCACCCGACTCGCCCGTGCTTACAATACCGTGGCACCCACCAGTGGCCGCGTACTTTCCGGAGGGGTGGAAGCTAATGCATTGCACAAACCCAAGAAGTTCTTCGGTGCAGCCAGAAACATTGAAGATGGCGGCTCACTGACCATCCTTGCCACTGCACTCATTGACACCGGGTCAAAAATGGATGAAGTCATTTTTGAAGAATTTAAAGGTACCGGAAACATGGAGCTGCAGCTGGATCGAAGCCTTGCCAACAAACGCATGTATCCGGCAATCGATATCACCAGGTCAAGCACGCGAAGGGAAGAATTACTTCTACCGGAATCCATCCTTCCCAAGCTGCATATCTTGCGAAATCACCTGGCAGACATGAAGCCAGACGAGGCAATGGAATTTATCAAGAAGCACATGGCCGGAACCATGAGCAACGAGGAGTTTATCGTTTCCATGAACGGTTAAACAGATTTTCAAAAGAGGTTACACGGCCAGGACAAGACCTGATTGATATGTTCCGGTCGTAATCTACAGGAATGCAGATGTCCCTTAAGTGAATAAAAAATTTTTTGAAACAAAAAATTTGTTATACCTTTGCGCTCCGTTTATAAAACAGACAGAACTGCAAAGAGACAGCAGTCAGAAATAGCAACATTACACGCACCAATCAATAGTTAAAGCGATGAAACGTACGTATCAACCTTCAAAAAGAAAACGAGTCAACAAACATGGCTTCAGATCCCGTATGGCTACCAAAAACGGCCGCAGGGTATTGGCAAAAAGGCGTGCAAGAGGCCGATACAAACTGACGGTTTCTGACGAGAAGGGTGTAAAATAATTCTTCGCAGGAGGTAGTTGTCTTTTCGAATAAAGTGCAACAAGCCAAGGTCATCTTTACATTCCCCACTTAAGTATCAGGTTACTTTCGAATATGTCAGTTCCCTGTAAAAACCGAAGCAGGGTGCGGCAATGTCTGACAATAATGGTAAGTTTGTGGGTATTTTACACGCGAACACAGATACCTTGTCACTTTCAAACATTTCGCATGCGTTCGATTCTCTTTTATTCGTTGATTTTCGTTTCCGGGTCTTTGGCTTTTTTCCGTTGTCAGTCTTCTGGCAACTCGTCGCCACAGTTGTTTGGTAGAAATGATTTGAATTATGCCAACACAAAATTGCTAGAAATCGCAATGGAGGACGGCTTTCCTCCACCTATTGCTTCCCGTGTGTATGTCTATCCCCACATTGCACACTACCTTACTCTCCAGTCATTTTACCCTGACAGCCTTCCCGAACTGGCCTTAAGTTTGAACGGTTTGCCTGCTTTGGCTTTTCCGCCAAAAGAAGATGCAGACGGCAAGTTGGCCTCCCTGCTTGCTTATTGCAAGGTGGCACGAAAAGTGGTTTTTTCGGAATATATGGCAGATGACATAACCCAGCATTTTACTGAAAAAGCAACCGCAGGTGGCATGAGTAAGGCGGTCGTTGCCCAATCCCAGGCTTACGCTGACTCTATCGCTGGCCAATTGATTCGATGGATTAACCAGGACAATTACATCCAGACCCGGACAATGGATCGCTGGACGAGTACAAAAAAGCCCGGCCAATGGAGAGAGACCCCACCTGACTACCTGGCAGGGCTCGAGCCGCACTGGTCCAAAATGCGCACACTTGTAGTAGATTCTGCCAGTATTTACACGGCAAGTCCGCTACCATCGTATAGTCCTGAAAAAAATTCTCCCTTTTTTAAAATGGTGGATGAAGTGTACCAGCATTCCAAACAACTTGATTCTGCAAAGACGGCCACAGCCTGGTATTGGGATGACAACCCAAACGTGTCTGAGCACAGGGGGCATCTGGTCACGGTCATTCACAAAATTTCCCCACCGGGCCACTGGCTGAATATTGTGACCAATGTGTCAACAAGCAGAAACAGCAGCCTTTTTACTACCACCAAAGCATATACCTTTTCGGCCATCGCAATGTTTGATGGTATCATTTCTTGCTGGTACGAAAAGTATAGGACCAATCTTGTAAGACCAGTATCCTACATCCAGGAATTTATTGACGTCGAATGGCAGCCATTGATTCAGACGCCGCCCTTTCCGGAATACACCAGTGGGCATAGCGTACTTTCAGCAGCTGCAGCAACCGTACTGGGCGATATTTATGGCAAACAGACTTCGTTTACCGATTCCACCCAAGTGATTTTTAGTCTGCCCCCAAGGACGTATCCGTCTTTTGATGACGCAGCCTGGGAGGTAAGTCTTAGTCGTTTTTATGGTGGTATTCACTACATGAACGGCATCACAGAAGGCAACAAACAAGGAAAATTCATTGGACGTTATGTCAATGATGCATTGAATTCAAACTAATCACTGGCAGTAATGACCCCTTTCTGCATGATCGATTTTATGTTTTTCAAAATGAAGCGTACTGCTACCCACACTACCCTGGCTGCATGGCTACTTTTGCTTGCCAGTCTCCTAAGTACATTTGCCTGCAAGCGGCATGATTCCGCAAATCAGCAGGCTGATACAAGTGCATTTGCTGCGGAAGAAGGCCTGTTTGAAGAGCTTGACAGTACAGCAACAGGTATCAATTTTTTCAATCTTATGTATGAGTCTGAGCAATACAACTACCTCCATTATTATTATCTGTACAATGGTTCTGGTGTCGCTGTCGGTGACATCAATAACGACGGTTTGGCGGATATTTTTTTTGGTGGCATCATGACTCCTAACCGGCTGTATCTGAACAAGGGCAACTTTACATTTGAAGATATCTCAAGCAATGCTGGTATTTTTGGGGGCCAGGGTGTGAAAACCGGGGTAACGATGGTCGATATCAACCAGGATGGATTTTTGGATCTGTATGTTTGCAAGTCTGCGCTGGCCGACCCGGTTTACCGAAAAAACGAGTTGTATATTAATAATGGCAACCTGACATTCACTGAGAAAGGGGCGGAATACGGCTTAGATGATGCTGGCTATGCCACACAAGCATATTTTTTTGATATCGAGCATGATGGAGATTCAGATCTATTTTTA
>JAUMBK010000184.1:0-10846 GCA_032115795.1 Saprospiraceae bacterium
ATCTGAAAAGAGGATCTGTTTTCCTGAAATTATTGGCAGAGGCACCAAGGTAATCGGTGTGATTGACAATGGCTTCCATTCCTGCAATAGCGGTAATTTTATGTTTTCCAAATGTCCTGTCGATATCCGCCGTATTGTTCCATATAAACGTTTGATTAAAAACTCGGCCTTCATTCAGGGATGTGGGTGCATAGATGGCTGGCGACAATTGTTTTTTGAACAATTTTTCTTTGTCAAAATTCAAATCACCGCCGATTGTGCTGCGAATGTGCAGTCCCTTTGCCAGCATCAACTCAGCAAAGGCATTTCCAAAAATCCGGTACTTTTTGATCGTCCAGTCTGTGTTATTCACCAATACGACAGGATTCGCATTTCCATCGCCAAACAAAACAGGGTCGCCCATCAGCGAAGTCACGTTTATGTAATTGCCTGCTTTGTCGGTGGATGGAAACACCGGAGAGGCAATCAAGGCATAGCGAATGCCACTGAGCTCATTGCCCGGGCCAAATCCATCGCCAGATCCATTGATCACTTTCCTGTCAGTATGTGCAAAAACCAGATTATTTCCAAAGCGAACCCTTCCCTTTTTTACGTCATTATTGAGCCTCAGCTGGTATTTGTCGAAGGCCTGCCCAGTAAAAATACCATCCTGAGAGAGATATTCGCCTGATATAAAAAACGAAGAAGACTCACTTCCGCCTCTGGCAGACAAGGCCACGCGCTGCATTGCGGCTGGATTAAACATGAGGTCCAGCCAGTTATTATCAGGCAGTGTATCCAAAATTGATGGGTCGTATGTAGGTAGTTGATTGGCAATGTTGCGCTGCTGGTTTGCATTGGTGATGGCCTCATTGCGAATGGTCAGGTAGTCTCTGGCATTGAGCAGATCGGGCAATCTCACCGGCTCCTGGATGCCCCTGTATGTTTCCAGTGAAAACACGGGTGCACCCGCCTTTCCTTTTTTAGTCGTGATGAGCAATACCCCATTGGCTGCCCTTGATCCGTAGATGGCGGCAGCAGCAGCATCTTTCAGTATTTCCACTGATTCAATATCTGTCAGTGAAAACATGTTCAGTCCGCTAGTGGTGGGTACTCCGTCAATGACATACAAAGGACTATTGTTGCCCAGCGTTCCCACCCCCCTGATACGGACCGCAATATCGTCCCCAGGAGACCCGGTAACCTGGGTAACGGCGACTCCCGGTGCCTGCCCCTGCAGTGCCTGTTCAATGCCGGTGACCACCAGTTTTTGGATATCTTTTGCCTTTAGGGAAGAGATCGAAGCAGACACATTGCTGCGAACTTCACTTTTATATCCCACAACGACCACTTCCTGCATGATTTCAGCGCTGGGTGCCAGACGAACTTCCTTGAGAGCAGAAGATCCCGCCGCCAACTCTACCGACGTGTAGCCTACATAACTAATGATAAAGGTTGACGCGGAAGATTCTGCTGCCAGTTCAAAATTCCCGTCGATGTCAGTAATCGTACCTCTGGAAGTTTGTTTTTCCAAAACGGACACGCCTACCAGCGGCAGGCCGTCTTCTGAGGAGATCACTTTCCCTTTTACAATCATCCTTTGTGCTGACACGCAAAGAGAAAGAAAGGACAGGAGAAAAAGCAGCACCCTGGTTTTCATGGCTTTGAATGATTGGTATAACCAACAAAATTATCATAGCCAGCGGTCAGTAACTAATACTATTATGCAATAAATTGGTATTTTTGTCAGCAAAGCACTCCGGGTATTTGCATGCCGGGAAGCCAATTTTTTTTTCATTAGACCACGACAACATGCCAAAAGAGCAAAACCTGCAAATATTTCAGGAAATCACACCGCTAAAACAACAAGATGTATTTGTATTGATAGACTCTGTCAGAAATGGCTTTGACTATCCCATTCACAATCACCCTGAATTTGAAATCAACCTCATTTCAGGTATATCTGGCACCCGGATTGTGGGCGATTCAACAGAAAGGTACACTGACCAGGATTTGGTATTATTGGGACCCTATTTGTGGCATAAATGGGGTGGAGACATGCACATTCAACAGAGTGGCCAACCATACCAGGTGCTGACGGTGCAGTTTTCAATAGATCTGTTCAATGGCCCGATGTTTCAAAGAGAAGGATTCTATAAAATCCGAAAATTGCTGCAGGACAGCAGCCGGGGTATCCGGTATTACGGCCAAACGTTTGAAAAAGCGTATCGTATTTTACTGGGCTTATCAGATGCTAAAGGTGTCTCGGGCATTCTGGATTTTGTAAGCTTACTTGACCTGCTGTCTCATTCGTCAGAATTTGCGTTTTTGTCAAGTCCGGGGTTTTCACCCACACTACAGCGGACAGAAAACAGACGTATTCAAGTCGCCTACTCCTACATCATGAAGCACTATACACAACCAGATTTGCGCATCAATGACGTAGCAGATGCATTAAACATGAGTGAATCTGCCTTTAGCCATTTTTTTCAAAAGTTTGCTTTCCGAAGCTTCACCCAGTTTTTAATTGATCTGCGCATCGGTCATGCCTGCAAAATGCTGATCGACACCGACCATACCATTGCGCAGATAAGTGATCATTCCGGATTTAACAACCTGGCAAATTTCAACCGCCTGTTTAAAAAATACAGGGATTGCACGCCCATGGAATACCGGAAAAGATATACAGGCAATGAACAATTCGACTGGGCCAACCAGTTGACACCCTGGCAATTTGTTCCCAGCAAAGCATCCATGAATCCCATTTTAAGGCCAAATCTTTCAAGCACAAAGGTGATTCACGTATAAAGTATTTGAGGTTTCTAAAAAACAAAATAACACCGCCAGACATTCCATTTTTAATTGAATATTTGCTTCTTTTCAAAGTTAAATTCGTACAAATGAGTATATTTGTTCTTTAGGGATGAAGAAAGTCACCATTAAAGATATTTCCATTATTGCGGGAGTCTCGAGGGGCACTGTAGATCGTGTCATTAATGGCAGAGGCAATGTAGCCGGTGATATCGAAAAAAAAATCATCAAAATAGCCCGGGACCTGGGTTACGAAAAAAACCTGATGGCCAGTGCGCTGGCATCAAACCGAATCTATAAAGTAGCGATCGTCAGTCCGGACCCCAACAGTGACATGTTTTGGGGCCAGCCAAGAGAGGGCATTGCCAGTGCTCTCGAACTGGTCAGGCATTATGGCATCCAGGTTGACTTTTTTGATTACAATCTGTTTCGAAAGGATGAGTTTGGCATGCAAATGGAAAATGCCATCCATGCCAGGCCCGATGCCATCCTGACCGCGCCAACATTCACCCAGGAATCGATGGAATTTCTGGATGTGGCCCAAAAAATCGGTATCCCGTTTATTACGATCAATACGGAAATGCAACATCCGGGTATTCTCTGCTACGTGGGACAAAACTCCTTCAACAGCGGCTACCTGGCAGGCAGGCTTTTTCACCTGCGGTTGAGCCCAGGAGATGAAATCATTGCCATAAATCTTGGACATAATCTGGCGAATGCACAGCATTATTCTGATAAAGTAGCTGGATTAAAGGAATATTTTCTAAAGCACAACATGCTGGAAAACCCAGTCCATTTTTATGAATTCGATCAATTTATGGACAGCAACCGGCTTAAAGAATTCTGGAAAGGCATTCATACATCTCATCCCAAAATCAAAGGAATCTTTTTTACCAATTCACGAGCCTACCGACTTATTCCACTGATTCCTGCCGAGGAGTTAAGAAAGATTCACACCCTCGGCTTTGACATGATCAAACCCAATATCCAGTTGCTTAAGGAGGATAAGCTGGACTTTATCATCAACCAAAACCCCATCCAGCAAGGGTATATGGGTATCATGAATTTTGTCAATCACTTTGTTCTGCACAAGGAGGTACAGGAAACACAATACCTTCCCCTCGATATTGTATTGAAAGAAAACGTGGACTTTTATGTCCAGAATCAGTCTATGGGTCTCTTGACGATGAGGTAAAGATCCATGATTCAGATAGCATCCAATGCCTGCGAAATATCCCAGATCAGGTCGTGCACATTTTCTACGCCTACAGACAGTCTCACCAATCCAGGTGTAATCCCCATCATGAGTTGATTGTCTTTGGTAATTCCCGCGTGTGTCATTGATGCCGGATGCTCTGCCAGGCTTTCCGTACTGCCCAGGCTGACAGCGAGTTTAACCAATCGCAAGGCATTCAGAAATCGGAAAGCAGCTTCTTCTCCCCCATCAATGTCAAAGGAAAGCATGGCGCCTGGTGACAAACACTGTTTTTGATAAATGGCATAGGATGGGTGGTCCGGAGTGAGTAAGCCGAGAAAAAATACTTGCTTCACTTTAATATGATGTTGCAAAAAGGCGCTGACTTCCATCGCATTGCTGCTCTGTTGCTCCATTCTGACTTTCAGCGTCTCCAGCGAACGCAGCAGAAGCCAACCTGTCCATGGCCCTGCCATGTTGCCCAAGAAGGTGCGCAGGCTTTTCACTCTTGTGATATCTGCAGTAGTACCCAGTACCGCACCGGCTATGACATCACTGTGTCCTCCGATATATTTGGTAGCGGAATACACTACCAGGTCTGCTCCCTGTTTCAATGGGTGCTGCCACAATGGACCCATATAAGTATTATCCACTACCGTCATTACCCGTTGCGATTCTGTTGAACATCGTCGGGCCACACTGGTTATGGCTTCAATGTCTGTTAGCGCATTCGTCGGATTAGCCGGTGTTTCGATGTATATCATAGCCAAGGGCCGGCCTTCCCCCTTTTCACGCCACAAACTGATCAAATCATCTTCGCTGGCGCCGGGAAGAAATCCGATGACATGGATGCCAATCTTTGTCAAAAACTGGGTAATAAAATGATCCGTTCCCCCATAAACAGGCATGCTGTACAAAAGCACATCACCCGGATGAAGGAACTCGAGCAACACAGTGGTAATGGCCGACATCCCACTTTCAAAGACGGCTCCTTCTTCGGCACCATCCCACAGACACAGCCTGTTTTCAAGAATTTCCAAATCAGGATTGTTGAGACGGCTATAAATCAGCCCCAATTCTTCATCCTGTCTTTTTTCGCGAAGTCCATACGCCACTTCAAAAAATGCCTTACCCTCCTCTGCATTTTTAAAAACGAAGGTGGAGGTTTGAAAAATGGGACATTTGATGGCACCCTCTGACAATTCAGGCTTATAGCCGTATGACATCATCAGCGACTCAGGCTGGAAAAGATGGTTCTTCAATGACATAAAAAGAGGTATTTGCTTATACAAATGTATTTATATGGTTTAATATTCTATAATACCGTAATTAATTTAGCTTATTTTTCTATATATTCAATTTTTAATAGTATTTTTGTTTTCTGAAGTTAGAATTATTGACTGTTTTTGGAAAATTGTACTGTATGCTTGACGAATTTGATACTGCTATCCTGACTGCACTCCAGGAAGATGCGAAAATCACCATCCGGGAACTTAGCGAAAGGGTATGCCTGAGCCAGACACCGGTATATGAACGTATTCGCAAACTCGAAAAAGAGGGCGTCATCACAGGATACCACGCGCACCTAGACCCAAAGAAACTGGGGCTCAACCTGGTGGTTATGTGCCATGTCTCGCTGCAGTCCCACCAGACAAGCTATATCACCCAATTTCAGGAAGAAATTATCAGGTTTGAAGAAGTAAGGGAGGTGTATCACCTTGCCGGCTTACATGATTACCTTCTAAAAGTGCTGGTTCCCGACATGGAGGCGTACCAGCATTTTGTCAGCCAGAAGCTGGCGTCGCTGGCAAATATTGGCAATGTACAAAGTGCCTTCGTCATGAAGGAATTACACCGAAAATCTATTCTTTCCATGTGATTTTTCCTGTTGCCCAAAATTGTCCTAGCTACCAACCACCTAATGAAAATCAGTTATTCACACTTTTCAGGCATCAAAATGGAGGTTGCCCGTGTTTAGATTTTATAAATGGTATATATGAATTCTGTCTGGAAACAACTAGCGAGGCAAATGCTGCTGCTTCAACAAAGCGGGAAGCTGGCGGGAGTAGAAAGGGACGTTTCGGATGCAGATTTGTTTTATTATATAAGGTCTTTCAACATTTCGGCTAAGCGGCTTATCAAAGACGTAATCCTAATCGTCCTTGGAATTTTCTCTGCATCCTTTGGGTTCAAAGGATTTTTGCTGACAAATCAATTTATCGACGGAGGGGCAACGGGCATTTCATTACTTATATCTGCTTTGACGAAGATCCCGATTTACATTTTAATTATCGCTGTAAATATTCCGTTTGTGATCCTGGCAAACAATGTCATGGGTCGCCAGTTTGCCATTAAAGCTGCCCTGGCGATCTCAGGATTTGCGTTGGTTTTGGCCACTGTATCCTTTCCCAATGTAACAAACGACAATTTACTTGTAGCCGTATTTGGTGGGTTTTTCCTTGGTGCTGGCATCGGTTTTGCGATACGCGGTGGAGCAGTCATTGATGGCACAGAAGTGCTGGCTATTTACCTAAGCAGGAAATTAAGCGCTACCATTGGAGATATCATTTTGATTATGAATATCCTCATTTTCAGCGCAGCTGGTTACTTCTTGAGCATTGAAATCGCTTTGTATTCAATGATTACCTATCTGGCGGCATCCAAAACCCTGGATTTTGTCGTTGAAGGTATTGAAGAATATATCGGAGTGACCATCGTCGCCTCAAAGAGTGAGGAAATCAGGATGATGATCATTGAAAAAATGAGGCGGGGTGTCACGGTCTATAAAGGCAAAACAGGGTTTGGCAAACGTGGTGAAACAAGGGAGGCAGACATTATCTACACAGTCATCACACGTCTGGAGGTGAATAAATTAAACACAGAAATCGAAAAAATCGAACCATTCGCGTTTATCATTATGAATAGTGTTAAAGATCTGAAAGGGGGCATGATCAAACGAAGAAGCTACAATCATTAAAAAAGTCGTTAACAACCCTGATAGTCTTGCCATCTAATTCGTGGTACATTACAGACAAAAGTAAAGATCATTCATACCAGTTCTTTTTCAAAACCGATCCGTCCTGAATGCCTGCACCGGAATAGTTGTCTGCTGACCTTCCATCATCTCTGACACCAACAAGCCGGTACCCGTCGCCATGGATACACCGATCATCGCATGGCCTCCTGCAATGATTGCATTCGACAGGCCAGGCACTTTGCCAAGATACGGCAATCCGTCGGGAGTACAGGGCCTCAGGCCGGTCCATACTTTTTCCGGAGAAGGCACCTCCAATTTCAACTCCGGATAATAGGCATTGGCTGCCGCCACAATCGGCTTTACCCTGCGCATATTAATCTGGGAACCGTAATTACCCAACTCCATCGTCCCTCCAACCCTGAGTGCATCACCCAGCGGTGTCATGGCTACGCGATCATCCACGAGGATGGCAGGATGGGCGGGCATACTTATCGGTTCCGGGTAAGTGACGCTATACCCTTTTCCGGGTTGTACCAAAATAGACTGACCCAGTTTTGCAGCCAACGCCGGCAGAGATGCCCCTGTAGCCAGCACCACAGAATCAGCAGAAATTGCCCCGTCATCAGTTAGTACAGATGTCACCCTGGCGCCTTCGATTTGAAAACCAGTGACCTTTCTGTGATGAAGAAAAGTGACTCCTTTCCGAACAAGATGCTCCCGCAATGAATTCATGAGCAAGCTGGGATGCACATGGGCATCTTTTGGGAAATACACCCCTCCCAGGACGTCAAGCTGTACATTTGGCTCCATGGCCTGGACCTCATTGGCTGAGAGAACAAACGCATCCCAGCCCAGTTTTTTTGCTTCCTCTGCCAGCTCTGCTTCATGGTGACCGGTAGCTTGTTTCTTATACAACATGAGACACCCGGACGTGGACAAGCCTATTGTGCCACCCAAATCCCGATCCAGATCCTCTATCAGATCCCGGCTGAGCCGAAGTAAATTATCCAGGTGAGGCGCATTTTTCTGCACCTCCGCGTCCGTGGCTTTCTGATAAAAGCGCCAGCACCATTTCCACAATGACACATCTGCCTTGGGTCGGATATAAAAAGGACTGGATGCACTCAACATCCACCTCAATCCCTGAGCAACTATACCGGGCGATGCCAGCGGAATAAAATGACTGGGTGAAATATAGCCTGCATTTCCCCAGGAACAATTGTCCATGCCGTCGCCACCTTCAATCACAACCACCTCATACCCTTTATTAGAGGCATAATGAGCACATGACAAGCCGATGACGCCTGCACCGATAATGACAACTTTCATAACCTATTCATTATCCTATACAAATACATATTCCCATCATTCATTTGCCTGACCTATTTTATATCACCTGAAATCCGCCCGCATAGGGATCGTCAACCGGATCGACCAAAATGGTATTGTATCCGTAAATTTTTGCCCATCCCTCAATGCCCGGAATAATAGCAGAGTATATACCTACACTGGTTTCTCCTTCAATGGTGCCAATAAACGTACTTCCGATATAACTTTCATGTATAAACGAATCTCCTGCCTTTAGCAATCCTTTGGCGTACCATTGTGCCATTCGGGCAGAGGTTCCTGTTCCACAGGGAGATCTGTCGATGGCTTTTTCACCATAGAAGACCGCGTTTCGGGCAGTAGAACCTGCATGCATGGGTGCGCCGGTCCACAAAATATGGCTGCAGGAAGAAATGGAGGGCATCAGAGGATGTCCTATGGTATATCGCTCATTGATAGCTTTGCGCAGATTTCGGCTCCATTCTATCAATTGGCTGGCTGTGTAATCCTGTACCCCTGAAAAGGCTGGTTGCGGGTCAACAATGGCATAAAAATTCCCTCCGTAGGCTACGTCAACTCGTAATGATCCCATTCCCGGACAATCGACTTCCAGATCCTGGCTGTGGAGAAAAGACGGTACATTGGTTAGTTTTACAGATGACACCTTGCCTTCCGGCGTCTGTTTGTATTGCACAGTAACCAGGCCTGCCGGTGCCTCCATTCTGACTGTTCCCGGCTTTGCAGGCTTGATCAGCCCTTCTTCAATAGCAATCGTGATGGTGCCAATGGTGCCATGGCCGCACATAGGAAGACAACCGCTGGTTTCGATAAAGAGTACGGCCACATCATTGGCAGGATCACTGGGTGGATACAACATACTACCACTCATCATATCGTGGCCTCTGGGCTCAAACATCAGGCTTTTGCGTATCCAGTCATACTCACGAAGGAAATGCTGTCTTTTTTCTTCAATGGTATGACCTTGGAGAGCAGGACCACCTCCAGCTACAAGACGAACAGGGTTACCACACGTATGGGCATCAACGCAAAAAAAACGCTTCTTTTCCATACACTCTGTTTATGAAAGGGGTTCTTTTGTGAGTTCGCCATTGACTTTTCGCCAGATTCCCAGTGGGTTGGAAGATTGCAATTCAGCGGGGAGGAAACTTTCCGGACAATCCTGCCAGCATACAGGTCGTGCCCACCGAAGAACGGCATCTGCCCCAACGGAAGTAAAACGACTATCTGTGGTGGCAGGATATGGTCCGCCGTGCACGGTGGCATGGGCCACTTCCACACCGGTTGGCACACTGTTGAAAACGATGCGCCCTGCCATCACCCGTGCCCTTTCTACCAGGTCTGGAAACGCTTGCAAGTCTTTGTCCGTGCACATCAGCGTGGTCGTGAGCTGGCCATGGAGTTGTTGCCACACTCTGAGCAGTTGCAACATATTTTTACAGGCAACCACCATAGAAAAGGGACCAAATACTTCATGATGCAGCGATGGATTTCGTTCAAATGTATCGCCATCCACTCTGGCAAGGACTGCATTGGCCATCATTGGCTCGTCAATTCGCGAATGATAAATGGTTTCCACCCCATTTTCTGCCAGGACAGAGGTCAGGCTTTTAGTATAATTAGTATATATTCCTTCATGCAGCATCCGGTATGTGGGAATCAATGACAGTTCGATGGCCAGCAAGCTCGAAAAATGGTCCAAAGCACTACTTCGCACACCCAGGATGATGCCCGGATTTGTGCAGAATTGGCCAACGCCCAATGTGATGGAAGAGGCCAGCGATTTAGCCATTCCAGGAGCGCGATGGTGCAATGCATCCGGAAGCAACAATACAGGATTGGTACTGCCCATCTCAGCAAATACAGGAATGGGCACCTCCCTTTCTCTGGCATAGTCAAAGATGGCTCTGCCGCCACTCAGGCTGCCCGTAAATCCTACTGCGGCTGTGGCAGCGTGCTGCGTCAGGTATTTCCCGCTATCAAAACCTCCCCCTTCGACAAGCTGGAATAAATCAGCGTGCCAACCGCATGCCTGGATGGCACTCCGGATCGCATCGGCCACCATGGAAGATGTTTTGGGGTGAGCGGGGTGGCCTTTCACGACAACGGTACATCCTGCTGCCAGAGCCGAAGCGGTATCCCCTCCAGGTGCTGCATAAGCGAGAGGGAAATTGGACGCGCCAAAAACGACGACAGGGCCAATGGGAACGAGCATTTTTCGCATATCCGGTCTGGGAAGTGGCTTTCTGTCAGCTAATGCGGTATCAATCACCGCCTGGACCCAGCTCCCCTCTTCTGCCAGGTCGCCAAACATGCGCAACTGGAAACAGGTCCTTGCCCGTTCTCCTGCAAACCGGACTAACGGCAAGTTGGTTTCGTCTGAAGCGGTTTCCAACAAGGCGTCTCCCAGTTGCTCGAGAGCGTCAGCAATGGCATACAATATCTTTTTTCTTTCCTTGCCTGTAGAATGCTGGTATGTCTGAAAACATTCCGTACTTTTCAACATGATGGCGTTCCAATTATTTTCCATGCTTCTTCTT
>JAUMBK010000185.1:0-320 GCA_032115795.1 Saprospiraceae bacterium
TGGATCAAATTCCATGGTAAACTGATAACCAACTATTTCAGTAGCATCAGAACTTGAAACCGGAACTCTGATCTCCTCCCCAGCTTCACCGCTGATTGGTTGTGCTATCAACGTGAATGCCTGCTGACTTCTGATTTCAGTTAAAACATCATCCGGATAATGGATTCACTGAAACTGATTAGTACAAATCATCCACATAACCAAGTCCCACACCAAAGGCAGAGAGTTCAATTTCCACGGCGTGCTCGACGGCGGACGGGCTTTTCCCGAGACGGCGCGCCACCGATTTGAAAATGGTGGCGCCCGCGTTGCAGGTGATC
>JAUMBK010000185.1:330-10694 GCA_032115795.1 Saprospiraceae bacterium
CTCTGATTGACATCCCCAATTTTGACTGCCTGGAAGTTTTGATTTACTTTATTCTCATTCAAACTAACATACTCATATTTTTCTGAGAATGGGAAAGGCTGATTCGGATCAGGAAACTTGTATTCTGTTGCAACAAACCGCCATGACTGCTGCCCATTTGGAAATTCTGTCGAAATTCCAAGAATGCCTTTTCGCAATGCTGTAAGGTCCGAGGCGGTTACTTTCCCATTATTGTCGATATCTGCTGCAATGATTTTTTTAGGATCCGAAAATGCATCCAATCCAAGGATGTGTCGTTGTATCATGACCAGGTCCAGAGTAGAGACGCCATTCAGAAAGCCCCTGTTATCAGTCATTCTCAAGCTGTATCGATTCAAACCCGGCAAGCCGGAAAATTGATAATTGCCGTTCGCATCGGTTTTTATTGTTTTATTTTGTTCCGGGATTGTACTTGTCAATATCGCCTCTGCACCCACTACAGGTAATGTACCAAACAGAGTTTTACCTGAAATTGAATAAGTGGCAGTATTGTCAGGACAATAATTTGTATTGTCTTGCAACAACAACTGGACAGTACAATAATCCTGGTTTCCTGACAAGTCAGTCACCGTAACTTCAACAGTGATTTCTTGAGAGATTCCATTCGGAATATCCTTGCAACTGAAATATAATCCTGAAGAATGCGCTGAAGGAATCCACCTTTGTGCTTCGCCTGCTTCGTATTCAGCCTGAGTAGCCAATTCCCCATTTCCTTTAAAATAATGTATCTGATTCTTCAATCCGGGTACGGGCAATGCACCGGAAAATGTGAATACAAGTTGTGAAGCAGGCGTACAGTTATCATAAGCCCCTCTGTCAAAATCCTTTGCCCAGATCGCAATCGTTCCGTTTGAGTTCATGACAGCTGTTGCCAGTGATGACAAACAATAGGGACTTGGCTTTTTACCATCATCAAAAGTAATTTTATGTGTACAATAGGCTCTGTTTCCACACTTGTCTTCCACTGTCCATTTGATCAAATAGACGCCATTGTCCAGCTCCTTTGAAAACACGGCCGTATTGCCACTCAACAAAAGCTGTGTTCCCGATGGGTTGTACAATTCATATTTCCAAAGAAAGTCTGCCGAATCGGTAGTGCAATCATCTTCCACTTCGGGTGAATATTCCACCAGGCCTTTGCAATCACCAAAAGTTTGGAAATTTCGGTCCTGGCAGCCATCCAAAAAGACGGGAGCCTGCTTATTCTGCATTTTTATTATCTGCGTGTACTGATAAATGCCATTGCCCGAATTTGGGTTGTTATCATCATACGTACACCAGTCAATCACGGTCCATGTTCTGATAATTTTTTCACATGCACCATCTACAAATTTGAAAACCTGGTCTTCATATTGCATCGCGATCATACTGCACGGATCAGAAACAACCACGGGACGATTGTAGCCAGCTGGCAGTGAGGCAGGATCAAGAATGGCATGGCATTCCTGCGTCTCATAATGCAACGGCCAAACAATGTCATCATCAGGATCGCTGGCATCTTGTTTATTTACATAAAATGGATCGTTGTCAAATAACGTAATTCGCTGAAGGCAAGAATGGGTATAACCCTGCGCATCTTTGACTGTCCAGGTTCTGTTGACAATACCCACACCACACTGGCTAATATTGACAACATCAGTGTGTGTTACATCAACCACTTTGCAATTATCAATATAATCAGGCTCGCCTGTCAATGACAAATCTGTATAATCTGCTTTGCAATTGATGGTGATATCGGCTGGACACTTGGTAATATACGGAGGTAATTTATCCTGGACATGCACTTCTACCATGCACGTGTTGCTGTTACCATGGATATCCGTTACTCGTAATTCAACCTGGATTTTTGTATTTACCTCTTCGCAGCAAAATTCTACTGACGATGAAAATTCAGCCGAACCCAACTGGCAAATATCTGTCATCTTGCGTGCTTCGTAACTAAAAATACCGCAATTGTCTGTGCTTCCATCATCAAATGTAAAAGCGTCTATTTTTGCTCTTCCATTCCCTGTCAAAGAAGCAATGGTAAGCCTATCACAAACGGCATTGGGTAAAATCTTGTCTTCAACAGTTACCTGAAAGCGGCACTCACTGCTGTTACCACATTCGTCAGTGACCTGCCAGCGTATCCAGTTTGCGCCTTTCACCAAGCCTGTGATGGTCCGACCTGCCTGGTCAGCATTGTCATCCGAATATTCATCGTCATTGTTATTCAGGTAATTGTAGGACAAATGATAATCCAGTAAGTCAGAACATTCCTTCTTCACAACAGGCAACGGCACTGTGTAGGTTGCTGTGCAATCAAAATCGTCCGTTGATATGGTTACATTCTGGGGACAAGTGAGTGTAGGACCTTCATTGTCAATCACTTTTATGATTTGATTGTGTGTAATGACCTGGCCACTACACCATTCTACTACCTTATGTGTTCGTAAAATTTTATAGGAATGTGAACAAATGTCGATCTTAGCATCAACCGGAGGCAAAATCTGTACATTTTCGCACAAATCCCCTGTAGGACTTCCGGTAACATCAGTACCCGGTATTTTGTCTCCAAAATCGGCACAGGACAACACATTTTCATGGCCCGGAAAGCCGTCAAAATTTAATGGAAATTCCAACGTAGCCAGGCTGTTTCTGTATACGTAGATGTACTGGCAGCAAGGTTCTGCAATATTGCCCTTTGGATCCAGTCCCTTCCAGCATCTCTTAATAATGCGTGAATATACGCTGGCACAATCCTCTTCTATCACTTCATCCGTATAGGTCAATGTTGCGGGACCACAATTGTCCGCTCCGTTCACCACATAGGTATTGTTGTTTACGTGAGTATGTGTCACAGGTCCGGCTATTGGAAATGGCACGTAAGCACCCTGTTGGATAAATACAAGGTGTACCTGATTTACGCGACCTCCTGCCCCGGGATTATTATCATAAATGGTCACATTCCAGGATCCTTCCAATGGTTTTCCATTGAAGATGGACAGGTTTTGGAATGGCCTGAATGTTCCAGCAATAGATACATCTGCCGGATCACATATATTCTGCAAATCTGCGTTTGTACTGGCAGCAGCATCGTCCAATGTGACCATTATGTTCTGACCCGTACAATTCAAACCAAAAAATAACGGGACTGTCACACCATCTGGAGAGGTAATGGTAGCTGACAAATCAGACACCCTGCTGTGTGTGGCATCAATATATACATTCAAATCCTCAATGGTACTTCCCATCAGATGAGCCACATCCACAGTGTATGTATTTGAAGACGTTGCTTCTTCATCAATCGTACCGTCTGCAATGTACGCTACCACAGGAACTCTTGGTGAAATGAACGAGCCAGGAGTCAAATCAGAACTGCACGTTGCATAAATATCCTGACAGTCAAACTGGGGAGGCAATTTGTCTTCTACCAAAATATCTCCCCAGCAGCTGTTGCCGTTGGGGCCGTACACCTGGTACTTCAATGTCATACCCATATGGGCTGAGGTAATTGTATTCCCCAGGCTGGCTCCGTTAGGTGCAAATAACTGGACACTGTAGTTATCAAAACAACCATATTGTTCCCCTTCAAGCACCATTCTCGGAGTAACCAAGGTATTGCAATCATCATCCAGCGAAATATTGACCTGGTCATTGCAAGCCAAAGCACCTGAAATGGCGGGAAATTCAACAACCTGAATTGTAAACGAACAGGCAGTACTGTTTCCGGCTGCATCAACAACCTGGTAGTCCATGGCATGGGTCCCTATGGGGAAAAAATCTCCTTCTTTGTAGCCATTGGAGACATTGGTATATTTGTAATCATCTGGAATGGCCCTCAATCCAAATACAATGGAATTGGCATTGTAGCCCACAGGACCTTCTTCTATAAAACCTCCGCTTGGGCAATCCAGGGCACTGACTACCGCTTCGGAATATCCTGGATTCTGCCCTTCATCGTTTCTGCCAATTTTGAAAACACTTACGTAAGGTGCATTTGCAACCACTTCCATAATGTAAGAAGTACCGGCTGGAATGCGAATATTAGATTCCAACGGCAGAGGAACAAAAAGGACACTTGCATTCATATGAGGAACCACCGTGGAGTAGCTACCGATAACATCGCCCCCCACAGTGTAGAAGTTGAATGTAACCAATGGGTTATTGTAAGCTTCAAAAACGCCTACATACACCGATGCCACGCGCATGTCAGTTGGACCTGCATGGTGAAACGTCCTGCGGTAAGATGTCTGACCGGAAGGACAATACACTGTCGCCAAACACGCATCAGGATCATCATTGGGAATGACACTGATGTTTTGAACATCAATATCAGGAAAGGAAAATCCAAACTGATCTACCACCCTTCCGCACTCTCCTGACCCCAGATTCACCTGTACAGATCCAGGACACGGCATCAACAAAGAGTGAAACTCAGTACCCCATGGGAATAAATCAACGTCACTCACGGATGCAAACGATCCCGCATTTTTTTCAAAACTGGCCCTACTCGCAGTTGCCAAAGCGGGTGTTGTGAGCCAACCAACCCATACGCCTGCGAGGACCAGAAACGTGAAAAATTTTTTCATTTTTTTTTGTTTTAAAATTGAAAAGATTGAAATATTACAGATACAAATGAAGAATTTATTTTATGTAAGTATATCTATATTTTATAAATCATTGTATTTCAATTACTTAAAAATATACTTTTTGATATATTACAACATTTAAATATCTGTAGTTAAAAAGGCAAATATTATACCAATTGCTGGGGATTAGAAAACAGGAGCTGGCGAGAGTGCCATTCAAAAAGCCTGTATGACGCAGGGATTGCCTCTTTTTGCAATGATTTTCCGAAAAGGAACAGAGAGAGGCCCATCAACCAAAAATGCAGTTCCGTGTTAGATATACAAGACATAGCCGGAAATCATGCATCATCCACCATTAACGAAGGTTTATTATACAATCGGAGAAGTTGCAGCCCTCTTTGGACTGGCACCTTCTGTCATTCGTTACTGGGAGGCGGAATTTGAAGTACTGAAACCATCCAAAAATCACCGTGGTGAAAGAAAGTATACGCAAAAAGATGTCAAGCTCCTGGCAGAGATACACTTTTTACTGAAAGAAAAAGGCTATACGATTGATGGAGCCAGAAAAGAACTGAGCCACCGGAAAGTTGCCATGAAAGATGAAAAACAATTGCTTCTTCGGCTGACTTCCATTAAAGAGAAGCTTGCTCAAATTGCTAAGGAGCTTGAAACAGAAAATTGACAACCAATAATGTCATATGACTATATCAATGCGTTTTTTTGAAATGGATATCGAAGTACTTTTCAAACTATCCAGAGTAAAACATAGTAGATTTTATTATCATCTATTGAATTGAAAATGTGTTCATTCATTTTAGCAAAGTAAGGGTTTTGGTGACCTAATATGAATAAGTCAAAAAGAAAGAACCCCTATGGCTGGAAACAATCATAGGGGTTCTTTTTAAACCGTGATTTTGACACGCACCTATTGCCTCTGGGCTACTACAATTTTCTGCGTTTTTACCTGATTTCCTGTTAAGTACTGCAGGAGATAGAAGCCCGGCTTGAGGCTACTCACATCCAGCATGACTGTTTTAATCTCATTGCTGCCGGAATACTCCTCAGTGTACACCTGCTTTCCAGTCATATCCGCCAGAGAAATTTTACCTGTTTGATGCTTTCCAAAGGGGAGCAACATCGTCAGTTCTGCAGTCACTGGATTGGGAAAAGCTACAAACTCATCGATTAATTGATCTGCAACTATGGTTTCTTCTTCGCTTTCTACTGCTGTCTGCTCTCCATTAAGCCTCGATAAGGACGAAGAGCTGATTTGGGCAAGCAAGGTGTAGCATTGTGCATTGTTGAAAGCACCTCCAAATGGGTATACCCGAACATAATAAGTGGTTGGAGTCGATGAATTATTATGAATCATGACTTCATTGAGCGTGCCGTCATTTTCAGAAGTACCAATCGTGGTACTACTTCTGTAAAGTGTCATATCATAATCCGCCGGCAAATTAGACAACGTAACTTTTACGTTTCTGGCTGCGGATGTATTTGAAAATTTATACCAATCGACATCCGTAGTCGTTCCAATTTTCGCCGTAATGGCAGTTCCCGGAGTGATGGCGGAGGATTTAGTTTTGGTATTATTATTTGTCGAGTTTGTGTCATAATTGTCAGCACATGTCGTGCCGATAGGTGTAGTTGTAAAATTAGACAAAGCCGAATAGGCACTTGTAATTCCTGAACACACGGCGGCTACCTGCATATTGTATGTGGTACTTGCTATCAACCCTGTTAAGTTAACAGAGGTTGCCGTTGGTGATAATGTAATCCAACTCGTAGCGCTACTTGTTTTGTACTGGAATGAGTAGGCTGACGCCCCGCTGATCGCAGTCCAGGAGCAGGTAGCAGAATTGGCCAGAATATTTGTTGCTACCAACCCTGTCGGCACACCGCATGTTGATGCTGCTGTCGTTGTAATATTGAGAACGGTAGAATACGTGCCATTTGTTCCTGAGCAAACCGCCCTAACTCTTACATTATAGGTGGTCGATGCAGCCAGGTTACTGAACGTATATGACGTTGTGGTTACAGGCAGAACCGTCCAACTTGTCGCAGTGCCCAATTTGTATTCAAGCGAATAGGAAGACGCTCCTGTCACTGCTGCCCAGGTAACTACAGCAGAACTTGAAGTCACACTGCTTGCCGCGATTGATGCCGGAGCGCCACATGTGGTCGTACTTGGAGGTAGGCACCCAGGCGATGACGCTATACTTGCCCTGGCTCCTGCTCCTTCCAGCACGGCGCGCATGCGTAACTTCTGACCAGCCGTAAACATTTGCATGCATTGATCATCCACATAGTCCATGTAATTCATGGTCATTTCGGTGGGTGTCCCCGTGCAGGTTGACAGGTGCGGATATACCGGGCAACCGAAATTATATGTGTTGTGTGCAGGTGTATCACTTACATTATCGCTGCCACAAGTGGCATCACCCCAGATATGTCTCAAATTCAACCAATGACCCACTTCATGTGTGGCTGTCCGTCCTTTATTGAATGGTGCTGTGGCCGTTCCGATTGTCCCAATGTACTTGAAATCAATCACTACCCCATCCAGCGCTGCAGTTCCTCCAGGTAAAGTTGCGTAACCAAGCGTGGAACCACCAATATTACAAACCCAAATATTCAGGTACTTGGTTCGGTCCCATGCGTTTAGGCCCCCCTTATTGGACAATTTTACATAGCTTGATGTACCCCAAGATAATTTGCTTGTCGATTTCCGCTCGATCCCAGTCGTCGCTGCCCCGGTCGGGCTTTGGGTGGCCAGGCAAAACTCCACTTCAACATCTGAGCCAAGCGGAGCAAATTCCGCAGGAATCAGCGATTTGTCCGCATTGGA
The DNA here is from genome assembly GCA_032115795.1 of Saprospiraceae bacterium. Lineage (GTDB taxonomy): Bacteria > Bacteroidota > Bacteroidia > Chitinophagales > Saprospiraceae > OLB9. The sequence continues at coordinate 7,789 of JAUMBK010000185.1, forward strand.
GAATCGAAAATCCTGGTTTAACACTGTCAACTGAGACAACAACTGGGCATCAGACACATTTTCTGTGGTTGTTCTGTACAACACATGAAAAACGACAGGAATGGTGACAACGACACGAGAACCTTTTGCCTTTAAATTCTGGGCTACAAAATCGTTTGTTTGTATTTCAATTTCATCCATTCGTTGCTTCAACGAAGGATCGTTTTTCAATTCCTGATCGAGTACCTCCATGGTGGCACAATTCCGCTGTGCACTCATGTCGGCAGCGAACGAAAACAGTAAGAGGACGAGTAAAAACAGATTTTTCATGAGATTGGTAATTACAAACTAAAATAAACACATTTTATCAAAATGCAAAGATATGCATTTCAGAGAGCATTTGTCTTGTTTTGACATAGACAAACCATAGACAGTTAAAAATGTAACGAAAGCATAGACAATTCAAATAATATTCTGCCGCCAGGACTTGCGTTTGTAGAAGCAATGCCTGTAACTTTGTCGCTGAAAATGCTACTTACCCAATCCAGTGGCGTATGTGATTAGCTATCTCGTAGTTCATATGATTTACAATAATCATAGATGATGCTGTCGGGCAACATAATCCGCCTACGCCTTTTGTGACAAACTGAAAAAAACGAATGAAATCGACATGAATAAACGAATCATTGAAACACAAACCACAATGATTCTATTCCTCATCAAAGATTCCATATGGCCTTAAAATGATACACGCAACGCGTGTTAAACTAAAAAAAACATATGAAAAACGCTACACTACACAGCTTTCTCTTTTGTATTTTATTCATTCCCTTGCTTTCCGGGCAGCAAAAACTCGATGGACAAATTGAATCCGACTGGACTCTGAAAGATGATCCCGCAGACGCTTTCCAACATGCTGACCCTGCCGAGACAGAAACAGGGGGCACGTTTCCTGGCCTGGATATCAATCATTGTGATGATGCAGAGCTAATGAAGTTGCCCTTTCTTCTGCCCGCACACCGACAGGCAATACTCCTGCACAGACAAAAATACGGACCTTATGTCTCCCTATTTGAACTGCAGGCAGTGCAGGGACTTCCTCGGTCCATTGCCCAGACATTACAGCAGTATGTGACATGTGGTTTGACTGCCCAGGGTGAGCTGGCACCTCTCGCAGCGGAGGAGGGACGCAATCAGCTGGCCCTGCGCATAGGGAGAGGAAGTGCGTTAGCCAGCCAGTCTGATAGTTCAATTCTATTTGACGGGAGCCCACTCTCCCTTTCGTTCCGCAGTCGCTTTTATGTGGGCCGACATATCCAGTTTGGCTTCTTTTTAGAAAAGGATACGGGCGAACCCTTTCTTTGGCGTGGCCAATACAAACAAAACACCATCCAACGGCTGAGTGGCTTTGACAATACCGGATGTACCCTGGTATTCTCATCCACACATAAGCGTTTGCCTGTCATTATTGCCGGTGCATATACACTCTGCCTTGGTCAGGGGCTACTGGTTTGGCAGGGCTTTCCGATGGGGAAAGGCGGAGCAGCGATGGCCATTCAAAAATTAGCACCAGTGATCCGACCAAAATTCTCCCCTTCCGAAAGTCAGAAAATGCAAGGCCTGGCCGCAACATGGGTACTGCATCCCCGTCTTCAGCTGACTCTTTTCAGCTCCGTGCAAGGCCGGGACGCAGTCATTACAACAGATACACTTACAGACAGCCAGCGAATACAACGGACTTTCACGGCATTTGATACGGATGGGTATCACCGCACAAAAACAGAAATGGCAGTCCGAAACAACCTGCACCTGGGGCAACACGGTTTTCAACTGAAACGGCTGTTTGCAACAGGGACAGTGGGAGCAAACGTGCTTCTCACCCATCTGTCTGTGCCCATGATCCGGAATAAGGCAGTATATAAACGGTTCCAGTTTGAAGGAAATCAACTGATTCAGGCAAGTGTAGACTACCGGGTACAGTGGAACCAATTCAGCGTGTTTGGTGAGCATGCCGTAAGCCAGAATGGCGGCCTGTCAACTATAACCGGGGTACAATTAAGTGTACACCGATCCCTGGATATTTGTCTGCAACTGCGTTATTTTGGCCGTAACTACCAGACACTCACGGGATCGACGCTGGGGGAAAGTAGTCTGCCCATCAACGAAAATGGACAGTATGCGGGTCTTGAATGGCGACCTGTACCCAATGTCATAACCAATGCGTATACAGATTTATGGCAGCATCCCTGGCCCGGGTATCAGCGCACCTCTCCTGCCACAGGTCGTGATTTTCTGGTCCGTTGCATGTGGAGGAAAAAAAGATGGGGTGAGGTGTATCTGCAATATAAACGGGAAATGAAACAGGCAGACAGCGAGAACGATGCGGCCACACCGCGACTGAAAGCCCAGCTTACCAGCCGACTTAGGGGGCACATTCAACTGATGCTGGCCCCTGGTTGGCAATGGCGGTGCCGCGCTGAATGGTCATTTTACCACCATGAAGATGCAGAGAAAGGATTTCAGTTTTTCCAGGATATCATCTACAAACCAATGGCTTCCAATTGGTCTGTTACTGCACGATTGGCTCTTTTTGATATTGATGGTTATGGATCAAGAATATACAGCTATGAGCATGACGTCATGTTTACCTCATCCATTCCGTCTGTGCAGGGACAGGGTAGCCGATTTTATCTTGTTCTTCGAAAAAAATGGGCAAAACTTGGGCAAACTGAAATTCGCTGGTCGGCCACCAAACAAAAAAATGCAGGCTCTGAGAGCTGGGCATCAGGCCAGGCCTCAAATTTCACAACCGAATTGACGGGCCAATGGTCATGGCAGTTTTGATATATATCTGCATAGTTTGGCAACGAGACAGCTTGGGATGGAAAGCAATAGCACTTAGGGCAACAGACAAACTATTTTCTTTG
>JAUMBK010000186.1:0-38307 GCA_032115795.1 Saprospiraceae bacterium
AAGAAGGTTCATCAGCGTGGATTTGCCCACGTTGGTATAACCTACGAGGGAAACTCTGATCAATTCTCCTCTGTTCTTTCGCTGCGTCTGTGCCTGCTGATCAATTTTCTCAAGTTTTTTCTTCAGTAAGGCGATTTTGTCCCTAATGATACGGCGGTCCGTTTCAATTTCCATTTCTCCCGGACCACGCATTCCGATACCACCACGCTGCCTTTCCAGGTGTGTCCATAAACCCCGAAGGCGGGGCAAAAGGTACTGCATCTGTGCCAGTTCCACCTGTGTTTTGGCCTGGGCTGTCTGGGCACGATCGGCGAAAATATCCAGAATCAGCGTACTTCGGTCTACGATTTTGACTTTCAGGTATTCCTCAAGAAAGGATGTCTGTTTCCCGGTGAGGTCGTCGTCAAAAATGGCCAGGGTGATTTCCTCATTGTTTTCGATGTATTCCCTGATTTCTTCGAGCTTGCCAGAGCCAACAAAGGTCTTGACATTGGGGTGAGGCATCTTTTGAGTGAACACTTTTCGCGTCTCAGCACCCGCAGTTGTTGCCAGAAACTCCAGCTCATCCAGGTACTCATTTGCCTGGTTTTCAGACTGGTCTTTGCTGATGACACCTACGAGAATACAATATTCTACCGTGCGGGCAATGCCCTTTTTCTCTTCACGGCCTACTTTCCATGCATCTGACATGGTATGTTTTTTGATTGATACAAAGGTAGGGTATTTGTTCAACTCTGCGGCGGTGTGGCTTATTCTACTTTTTCGGTAAATGAATGAACTAATAAGTTGGTTGATTTACCTTTTGCTTCTCCAGATGGAACCGTTTTTTGTCACCCACTTTTCCAGGTGGCCTTGCTGCACCAGGTCATTCAATGTCTTTTCGCTGTCTGCCCTGGGTATACCTGCCAATTCAGAAAACTCTTTTGCTGTGAGCGAATGATAGGTTGAAAACAGCGACTCCCATCCTTTATTGTACTCGCTTTTTCGGGCAGATGGGTGAAGTCTCAATACAGCTGTTTCATACGAAGAGTAAGGCCTTGAGCCATACACCACTTCTTTTTGGCCCGTCGTACCGATGAAGAAGATAGTGGGAAAACCTCTCACGCCGTTTTCCCTGGCAAACTTCAAATCACTATCAAATAAGTTTTTCGCCTTTCCATCAAAATCCATTCGTAACTGCGCTGTGTTCAGGCCCACCTTTTTCGCCGCTTTTTCTATGTTCTCCCATTTTGTGATATTCTTTTTCTGGAGGAAAACCATTTCTCTGATTTCTCTTAAAAATAGCAATGCCTTTTCATTATCCTGCATTTGTGCCGCTTTATATGCGATGGATGGCGGATAAGAAGAGTCCAGAGGATCCTCCAGCCATACGTCTCCGTCAATCGGCATATCATAATGGACACTTACCTCGTCCCAGTGATGGGCCACGTCAGATGGTTTGCTGATGCCGCCGCTATTATAACTCCAATCGGGCAATAATCCCCCCATTCTGTATTCAATTTCCAGATTGCTGCCGTACTCCAGTTTCAATTTTCTCAATTGAGGTTCAATACCCCAGCAAGAAGAGCAAATCGGGTCAGTAAAATAAATCACCTTGACAGGTTTTTCTGTAAACTGCTCGCTTGAGGTATTTTCACCTGCGTGACTGGGCGTACCGCAAATTCCTTCGACAGGATCACATACTAACGGATTCATTTGTTTTTTCATATCGTTGTTTGTTTGTGTATTTGCGTTGAATGTGCATAGACTGAATGTAAAAAGGACAATATGGCGAATATGAAACATGGTGGATTTATTTATCGGAATGTAAAATTACATAGTCATGGGTACTTCCATGAGGAGCACGCGGCTGTTGGATGTGGATGTTAATGTAACCTCACTGGTGTTCCAGGTCCCGAAACCATCCCGTTTTGACAAAACCTGACCTTCAATGTCAACTTCCCCATCCAAAACAAAAAAATACATGCCATTTCCCTCTTTTTTCAAATGATAGGTTGTTGTGACATCCTTGTCAAAGTTGCCGAGGTGAAACCAGGCATCCTGGTGGATCCACACACCCTGATCATCCGGATTTGGTGAAAGGACCTGGGAAAACTCATTTCTTTTTTCCAAATCCCGGATGGAGATCTGGTCATATCTTGGTTTCACGTTTTTCTTATTGGGCAACACCCAAATCTGAAGAAATTTTACCTCCTTGTCTTTATTCCTGTTGTATTCGCTATGAGAAATCCCTGTCCCTGCGCTCATTACCTGGATATCGCCGTGTCTGATTACAGATAGATTGCCCATGCTGTCTTTATGTTCCAAATCCCCTTCCAGAGGAATGCTGATTATTTCCATATTGTCGTGGGGATGGGTGCCAAAGCCCATGCCTGCGTGCACAATATCATCGTTCAGCACACGAAGTACGCCAAAGTGCATCCTTTCCGGATTGTAATAATTTGCAAAACTGAAGGTATGTCGGCTGCGCAACCATCCGTGATTTGCACCGCCGCGGGTATCTGCTTTGTGAAGAATTGTATTTGCACTCATTTTTGAACTTGTGTTTGTATACTACAATTGAAAACCGTTTGTAAAGCGAAAGAGTTGGAAATCTAAACGTTTTCTTTGCTTAATTTTTGTCACACCGACTCGTTTGTGTTGCATTCTCTTCGAATTTGTTGATTCACCCGTACAAGAGCGCCGCAGTACCCATGAAGCAGGACATTATCGCCTGCAATTGAACGGTTTAACATATTATTATTGACAAATACATCAATTTTAGTGTATCTTTGCACTTCGAATGAAGCAGATAGCCGTCATATTTTCCTTTCTTATCTTTTTCCAGTCACTCTCTGTGTGTGGACCGGAAGTATCGCACAATAAGAAAACTGACGTGCGTGAATGTCATGCTTCATCAGATTCAGAAGGTAAAAAAGCAAGCTGTTGTACTGTACCGGCGCAGTCAACACAGGATGAGGAAGAGCACGATGATTGCTGCGGTGACAACTGCCATTGCTTCTGTTGTATGAAAGTTGTCTTCTTCTCCATGATTATGGAGAGCAATCATTCTTCAAATATTCTGTTTCCACGTGCATGTGCAGCATGGCCTTCTTTCTGCCATTCATTTGATTTTCACCCCTCCATCGCTTACCCACCCAACGTCTAGTTATGCCTTTTCAGGGGAGACGTGTGTCTTTACCTGAGCGGAATTTTATTTCTGAATCGACATAACTAAGATTTGTATGTTTTCTAAGTATATTTTTTCAGTGGCAATGCTCTTGCTTGCCACGAAGATGGTGGATGCCCAGCGTTCTGAGCTCACTTTATCTGTAAAAGGGGCTTGCGGCATGTGCCAGGATAGAATTGAGCAGACTGCCTCGGCCCAGCTGCATGTGGTCAAGGCCAGCTATCAGTTGGACTCCCAGTTGTTGACCATTACTGCTGAGCCGGGTTTTGAGAAAGAGACACTGATTGTTGCCTTGCTTGCAGTGGGTCATGATACAGATGGTCGAAAAGCGAATGATGTGGTGTATAACGCCTTGCCCGACTGTTGTCATTACAGGGGTGAAGAGGTTGATGTTGTACCAGACACCTTGCCGTCGATGCTAGCGGCAGAGAGCACGATTTCACTGGACGTCATGGGTGAATGTGGTATGTGCGAAGAAAGAATTGAGCAAACTGCGTTGTCAGTCATTGGAGTTGTGTTTGCTGATTATTCCCTGGCAGATAAAAAACTGACAGTAGAAACGGATCGCTCTCTTTTTCGTCGAAATGAATTAGTCAATGCGCTGTTGGCTGTTGGACATGATACCGATGGCCAACAAGCACCTGATAATGTATATAATGACTTGCCTGCTTGCTGCCACTATAGGGAAGCAAAGGTCAAAAAGCACCCTGCAGGATCTGAAAATAAGAGCAAATCCTTACAGGGAACAGTGGTTGAAAAATCGAAAGATGGAAAATTAAACCCTTTGATTGGCGCCACAATCACCTGGGAATCAACAGATATAGGTACAGCAACAGACCTTGATGGCAAATTCAACTTGCCTCTCCACCCGAAAGTAAAAAAGCTGGTGGTTTCGTATGTTGGATACGTGCCCGACACCTTATATATCGATCGTGCAGGCGCTGTAAACATCATTATCTCTGAAAATTCTGTTGTATTGGATGCTGTGGAAATCTCATACAGAAAGCGATCGACCGAAATTTCCTTTCTGGATGTTGTCAAGGTGCAGCAAATTTCGAGCAAAGAATTGCTTAAAGCAGCTTGTTGCAACCTGGCTGAGAGTTTTGATACAACACCGGCTGTCGATGCTTCAGTGACCGATGCGGTCACTGGTACACGAAAAATTGAACTACTTGGTCTCGCTGGACCTTACGTACAGATTACGCGCGAAAACATCCCAGATGTACGCGGACTGGCGGCAGTGCAGGGACTCGCCTACACGCCAGGGCCCTGGGTAGAAGGGATGCAGTTGAACATGGGTGCAGGGTCTGTGGTCAATGGATTTGAAAGTGTCACCGGACAGATCAATGTAGAGTTGAAAAAACCATGCAATGAAGACAAAATGTATTTCAATGTCTATGCCTCTCAGGCAGCCAGGCTGGAAATGAACACCTTTGCGAAGCAGGACATCAATGAAAACTGGAGTACAGCTACCTTGCTGCATGCATCCACCCGAAACCAGCGCAGGGACCACAACCACGATGGCTTTCTGGATATGCCCCTTGGCAACCAGTTTGGCTTTATCAATCGGTGGAAGTGGACCGACAACAACGGACAGGAAGGACAGATTGGTACGAAAATTACCTTTATGGACGTTGTGAGCGGACAGGTAGATTTTGACCCCTCTAGTTCAGTTCGAAATCAGGTATGGGGGGCAGACATCCACACAAAAAGGGCAGAAGTTTGGGGCAAACGAGGCTTTGTCAACCTGGATACACCACAAAAAACGCTCGGACTCCAATTTGCTGCGGTATATCATGACCAGAAATCACAATTTGGTTTGCGACGCTACGATGCTGTACAACAATCCTTGTATATGAACCTGATTCGCCAGACTACCATTTCATCTCTCGATCATCAGGTTCGCATGGGTGCCAGCTTCCAATATGACCGCTTTGACGAAGAAATCGGGGGCATTTCGTATGCCCGCCGTGAACCAGTGCCTGGTGTTTTTGGTGATTATACCTATAAAGGTTCAGAGAAAGTGACTGTCCTGGTAGGAGGAAGGGCCGATTACCACGCGCAATATGGCTTGTTTTTTACTCCCCGTTTAAACATCCGGTTGGCGCCCAACGCAGCGACGGTTTTTCGTATCGCCGCAGGGCGAGGCCAGAAAACAGCCAGCATCTTTGCTGAAAACATCGGCTTACTGGCGAGCAATCGCCAAATTATTGTCGAAGGTGATCAGACAGGTACTCCTTATGGGTTGCAAGCCGAGGTGGCCTGGAATATGGGCGCCAGTCTGACCCGGGAATTCAAAACAGGAAAAAGAATACAACAACTCTCCCTCGACTTCAACCGGATTGATTTTACAAACCAGGTGGTAATCGATCTGGACAGAACGGCCAGACAAGTGGTGTTTTACAATTTGAGAGGCAAGTCGTATTCCAATAGTTTTCAGGCGCAGGCAGATTTGGATCTGGCTGACTGGCTTGAGCTCCGGCTTGCCTACAGGTATAATGATGTACGGACTACCTATGGGGAACAACTGCTACGTAAGCCCCTCGTCTCTCCGCACCGTGCCTTTGTCAATGTGGTGTTGAAGCCAGGCCGTGGGTGGAGCATTGATTATACAATAAATCGATTAAGTTCAGTCCGTATTCCCTCTACAGAGGCAAATGATGAAGCACATCGATGGCCAACACAGTCACCAGCTTATTTTCTGGCCAACGCCCAGGTCAGCAAAAGCTGGAAGTCCTTGTTTGAATGGTATCTGGGTGGTGAAAACATATTCAATTACCGCTTAAAACACCCCATCATTGGATCACACGCACCATTTGGGGAGTATTTTGATAGTTCACCGGTGAGACTAAACACTGAAGTTGTTTAAATAAAAAAGCCCTTAAATTTAAGGGCTTTTTTATTTTTATTAATCCGTTAAAGGATGAACCAAATTATCCATTCAAAGCGGCTGCACCACCTACAATTTCCGACAATTCCTTCGTAATGGCTTCCTGTCGTGCCTTGTTATAGTTGATTTTGAGTTCCTTCATCAACTCTTCCGCATTCGTGGTGGCATTATCCATCGCAGTCATCCTGGCGCCATGTTCAGAAGCGTGGTTGTCGAGTACAAACTTCTGAAATGTAGTCTGGAGAATACTTGGAATCAGCTGGTCAAGAAGTGATGACTTTTCAGGTTCAAAGATGTAATCAGCCTTCGTTTTCTGATCATCTGCCTGTGTTGCCAACGGAGCTACCGGCAAGTACTGCACACAAGTAGGCTCCTGTACAGCGGCATTTCTAAACTGACCGTAGCACACATCTACTCTGTCGAAACTTCCTGCTGCAAAATTCTCCATGAGCATCTGAGAAACTCTGGACACGTTGTCAAAGCTCAAATCTGCAAACAAATCGACATAGTCTGTCACCAGGGTGCAATCAGGAAACCTCTTCTTAAGAACATCAAATCCCTTCTTACCCACAAATACCAATGACAAATTGCCTGCTGCCCTTACTTGTGCATAATCCCTCTCAACCTTATTGATGGCTTCTTTGATGATGTTGGTATTAAAAGCACCACAAAGTCCCCGATTAGAGGTAATCACCACTATAGCCACCTTTCTTGTATCGCGGACAGCAATATAGGGTGACTGAACATCGCCTTCCAGGTTGGAAACGATATTTTTCATCATCTTGTCCAGACGATTGGCATAAGGGCGCATTTCTGTGATTGCTTGTTGGGCTCTGCGAAGCTTTGAAGCAGACACCATTTTCATGGCTTTGGTAATCTGCTGCGTTGACTGTACAGATTTTATACGTTCCCGAACTTCCTTTAATTTTCCAGACATGCCTGTTTGGTTATAGGGTTGAAATGATGTTTATTCTCGTCAAAACTGTGCTGCGATTTCTGCTCCTACTCTCTTCAACGTAGCCAATACTTCATCAGACAAGTTGCCTTTACGTATTGCCTCCAAGGTAGCTGCTTCTGTTCGCTCCATAGTTGTCAGGAAGATGTCTTCAAACTCTCTTACCTTATTTACAGGTACATTTCTCAACAAACCTTGCGTTCCAAGGTAAATGATCGCGACCTGCTTTTCTACAGATACAGGAGAGTACTGCGGCTGCTTGAGAATTTCCACATTACGCTTTCCTTTCTCCAACACAGCCTGTGTGGCAGCATCGAGGTCAGAACCGAACTTGGCAAATGCTTCCAGTTCGCGGTATTGAGCCTGGTCAAGCTTCAAAGTACCAGCCACTTTCTTCATCGACTTGATCTGCGCGTTACCCCCCACCCTCGATACGGAGATACCCACGTTGATGGCTGGTCTGATACCCGCATTAAACAGGTTTGATTCCAGGAATATCTGTCCGTCAGTAATGGAAATTACGTTGGTCGGAATATACGCAGATACATCACCCGCCTGTGTTTCAATGATTGGTAGCGCAGTCAATGATCCGCCACCTTTAACAAGCCCCGACTTTTTGAGCGACTCTGGAAGATCGTTCATGTTTCTGGCAATCTCATCATTGTTAATGACTTTTGCCGCTCTTTCCAATAATCGGGAGTGGAGATAGAATACGTCCCCTGGATATGCTTCACGACCTGGAGGTCTCTTCAAAAGCAGGGAAACTTCCCTGTAGGCTACGGCCTGCTTTGACAAATCATCGTAAATGATCAGTGCTGGACGACCAGTATCCCTAAAAAATTCTCCAATAGCGGCTCCGGCAAAAGGAGCATAAAACTGGATTGGCGCAGGATCAGCTGCGGAGGCAGCCACAATAGTGGTATATGCCATAGCACCACCATCCTCGAGTGATTTCATCACCTGCGCAACCGTAGACGCTTTCTGTCCGGAAGCGACATAGATACAATAAACAGGTTCTCCCCTGTCGTAAAATTCTTTCTGGTTAATGATGGTGTCGATTGCGATGGCTGTCTTGCCCGTTTGTCTGTCGCCAATGATCAATTCACGTTGACCACGACCAATTGGAATCATGGAGTCAATCGCTTTGATACCGGTCTGCAGCGGCTCATTTACAGGCTGTCTGTAGATGACACCCGGTGCTTTTCTTTCGATAGGCATTTCGTAGACATCCCCTTTGATGGGGCCCTTTCCGTCGATAGGCTGTCCGAGAGGGTTTACAACCCGCCCCACAAAGCCTTCACCTACCTTGATAGAGGCGATACGCGCGGTACGACGCACGGTAGAACCCTCCTTTATACCGTCGCCGGCACCGAGAAGTACAACACCTACGTTGTCTTCTTCGAGGTTCAGTACGATTGCCTGCACGCCGTTTTCGAATTCAACGAGTTCACCGGCCTGTGCTTTGGAGAGACCATATACCCTAGCGATACCGTCGCCTACCTGCAATACGGTGCCTACTTCTTCCAGTTCGGCTTCCGTTTTGAAACCGGACAACTGTTGTTTCAGGATTGCGGATATTTCATCAGGTTTTACATCAACCATATCTGTTTGATTTATTGATTTAGAAAGATTTTACATATTGATTACCAACAAATTCTTTTCTGAACTTATCGAGTTTATGAGCGATACTTGCATCGTACAGCTTATCACCTACTTCGATGATGAAGCCTCCGATGAGGGATTCGTCCGTTTTCGTGATAATCTCCAGCTGTTCCATGGTAATACTGCTTGAAAGCAGCTTTTTCTGAATCTCTGACAAAAACGCAGCATCTGGTTCGACAGCTGTCGTCACAATGACAGTGGATATTTTTTTATACGCTTTGTATTGCTCCTGAAAATCACGCACGATTTCCGGTAGGTACTTTTCTCTTCCCTTGCGAATACAAATGGACAAAAATGCCATCAAAGTAAGTCCGACTGCATTCCCAAACACTTTGTTGATGATGTCTGACTTCTTGGTTGCATTGATGATCGGCGACTTCAAAAGAAGGTACAAATCCCTGCTTTTCAATGCGTTTGAAAAGACATCAACATCAGATTTGACTTGGTCCAGTTCGTTTCGTTCGATGGCCAGATCCATCAAGGATTTTGCGTACCTGGCTGATATTCTGTTTACTGACATACGTACAGTGTTATCTTTTTTAATTCAGGTTCAGGTCTTTCACCAATGTATTGACATACTGCTGTTGCTCAGGATTGCTCTTCAATTCTTTTCTGATTACTTTTTCAGCAATTGAGATCGCCAGGTTACCCAATTCATTTTTGACTTCGGTGATGGCTGCTTTTTTCTGGTTTTCAATGTCCAGCATCGCATTTGCCACAATTTTGCTCGCTTCTTCCTTTGCCTTCTCCTTTGCCTCGGAGATCATTTGTGCTTTGATATCTTTTGCCTCCTGCAGGATTTTTGCCCTTTCTTCTCTAGCCTGTGCGAGGATTTTCTCATTTTCAGACTTCATATTTGCCATTTCTTCCCTGGTCTTCTTTGCCTGGTCTATGGCATCCTGAATGTCATTTTCTCTTTTTGCCAGTGCTTCTGCAATCGGCTTGAAAGCAAATTTGCCCACGATGACCCAAAACAGAACGAAGATGATTAACGACCAGAAAGCAAGGCCTGGTGATGGCTGAAATGGATTAAAAACTAACAATGAAAACATATTGATTCAGGTTTAATTTGTTGAATATCTACAACTTAACAAAAGGTGCCTGCTCCGCCAACCGCATTGCAGGCTCCTTGTTTTAACAGTTTTACTTGATGAAGATGGAAAGCAGGATCGCAATCAGGGCAGCACCTTCTACGAAGGCAGCCATCAGAATCATACCTGATCTGATGTCACCGGATGCTTCCGGCTGTCTTGCAATTGCTTCCATCGCCTTTCCACCAACCATACCGATACCGATACCTGCACCGATTACGGCGAGTCCGGCTCCTATTGCTGCTAATGTTCCAGTCATGATGTTTGTAATTATAAATGATTAAATAATATGTTCAATTAATGATGTCCCTCCGCATGGTGATCGCCGTGATGGTGTTCCTCAATGGCAGCACCGATATAGGATGCTGTGAGAATCGTAAATACAAAAGCCTGCACAAATGCCACAATCAATTCAATCGCCATCATAAACATGGCCAACGGAATTGCCATTGCTGTACCGATTGCACTTCCTCCGATACCCGATTCACCAAAAATAAAAATCAATCCTATAAAACTCAGGATGGCAATGTGACCTGCAGAGATGTTGCCCGCCAATCGAAGCATGAGTGTCAGCGGCTTAATAAACAAGCCCATGATCTCCACGGCTGCCAGCAATGGCTTTACTGCCACTGGCACGTTGGGCATCCAGAACACGTGCATCCAGTAATCTTTTTTGCCATGCAAATTAACTACAATAAACACAACGAGCGCCATGATCATAGTCACTGTCAGGTTGCCCGTCACGTTGATTGAACCCAAAAATGGGACTTGTCCAAACAGGTTGAGTCCTAGGATGAAAAAGAAAATGCTCATCAGCAATGGCAGGAAGCGCATGTACTTTTCTTTTCCGATAAAAGGGATGGCGACTTCATTCTGAATAAACAAAAAGATGGTTTCCACGATGCCGTTGGCCCCTGATGGAGCCTTTCCCGGGTTGTTTTTATATGCATTGGCTGCCCTGATGAAAACCCAAAACAAAAAGAGAGATACCAGAATCATGGACAATACGTTTTTCGTAATGGAAAAATCGTAAAAAGAGGTAATTCCGCCTCCCAGAACTCCCCCGTCCAATGTTGATCTGGCATCTAACCCATATTCTTTGCCCTGGTACAGGATATAATGCATGTCTTTCTTCTTTCCGTCGACTTCTTCTTCCCTGTGGACGACTGATTCAATGGTGACTTCTCCACTTGCAGGAAAGCCCTCATCAACGACACGGTAAATACTGCCATGGAACATGACGAAGCCGTTGTAGGCTGCGTGGCCATCTTCATGGTGCCCGATATGAAACTTTGATGAACTAAACACATCCCATCCCTTGCCCGGAACATAGACAATCACAGGCAGGGGAATATGAGGCCCCATGCCATCCAAAATGGTGTACACATTGGCATCGCTGATGTGGTGAATGGCTGTGCTTGCCGGGTCGAACTTCGCGTGATCGCCATGGGCATCATGACCTGCTCCATGCTCCTCATGATGCACTGCCGCTGCGCCTTCGTGCTTTGCAGTGTCAGCGACAGCGTGGTCATGCTGCGCGTTCAAAAAGGTGTTTAGCGTCAGTGCTGCCAGTATGAGAGCGTATTTCATATACAATATCTAGCTATTTAAATCCTGTCGAATCGCTGTATCGAAAATAACCATCCTCCGTTCGTGGTTTGGATTATTTCTCTACTTTTTATTCCTTAAAAAATCTTTTCTAAAAAATTTGCCGCAAAGGTAAGAAAACAAACCTATTAGTAATATGATTGATCCTCATTTATTTATGTCAAATTCCACAGACCCTGGATGACCAAAGAAAGAAAAGATCCGTAATTTTACTATACAACGATGTTCTTTAAACAAGATTTCACAGAACATCATTTTTTTTGATCTGTAAAATATATGTTATACAAAATTAAATTCTATTGCTGAAGACAACAATGGTTAGTTGAGTTTGAAGTCGGATATCAGTAGAAACGGGGGAATTTCGACTTCAAACTGGGTTTCTGCGGCCAGGTTGGCAAAGAGGTATGTGCCATACATTTTCCCGATGGGGCTATGCAGGGGGCACCAGGACGTGTAGGAAAAGCTTTCGCCAGGAGCAAGAACGGGCTGTTGTCCAATGACACCTTCACCGCTGACTTCTCTTCGCTCCTGAATTGAGTCGACAATCTGCCATTTCCTATACAGCAGTTGCACAGTAAATGGATTGTCATTTGTCAGTGTGATATGGTAAGAGTAAATAAATTTGCCAATAGCTGGATTGGACTCTGCAGCCTCGTACCTTGGAACCACCCGTAGGCGAATCAGATTGCTGGTAGATTCGTAACTATTGCGCGTCGAATTCATCCTTTTTTATACCATATACAAATGTATGGACAATATGTTCAGCCTCTGTAAATGCAATGGGCAACAGATCGTTGACAAGGACAAAATCAAAATCATTCTCATAGGTCATTTCTTCCTTAACCTTGCCGATGCGCTTTGTCAAACTATCCGTGGTTTCGGTATTCCTGGCTTCCAGCCGGCTGACCAGCTTTTCGACTGAAGGGGGTTTGACAAACACGGACATGCAAAGGTTTCCGAATTTTTTTTTCAGATTTCTGGCGCCCTTCACATCGATGTCGAAGACCAGGTGTTTGCCTTCGGCCCAGATTCGCTCAATTTCACTGTGGAGAGTGCCGTAAAACTGGCCCGGATAGACCTCCTCCCATTCGGCAAAATCACCGTTGATTCTATGCGTCTGGAATTCTTCTACTGTCATAAAGCAGTAATCCACGCCTTCTGTTTCATGGGGTCTTTTTGCCCGTGTGGTCGCAGAAACAGAAAAGTCAAGAAAAGAAAATTTTCCTAGAATGTGGCGAACTATCGTTGTTTTTCCTGCACCAGACGGGGCGGTAAAGATGAACATTTTTCCGGTTCCGGATTGGCTGTTGGTCATAGCTGAATCAAAGGATGTTTGCAAGTTGCTCCTTGAGTTTCTCGAGCTCATCTTTCATCATGACTACGAGCTGCTGGATATCGGTATCCTGCGCTTTTGCTCCTATTGTGTTGATCTCACGTCCTATTTCCTGTGCAATAAAGGATAATTTCCGCCCTTTCTGGTCCTCGTGGCTTTCCAGTTCTTCCAGAAAGTACACGCAATGCTGGCTTAGCCGGACTTTCTCTTCATTAATGTCGAGTTTTTCAATATAATATAGCATCTCCTGTTCATACCTGCTTTGGTCGACCGATTGGTTGACGATAAACTCATCCATATTTTTTTTCAACCGCTCCTTTACCCTGTCAAGCCTGACACTTTCATAGGGTTTGACTGCTTTGAGGTGTTTTTCAATGGCGCGAATACGTTCGAGAAGATCTTCTTTCAGGACAAGCCCTTCATCCATTCTGAATTTCTTGATTCCTACCAGTGCTTCATCAATGGCCCGCTCTACTTTGTGCCATTCCTGCTCGTCGGCCATGTCGTCATTTTGCCCGATGACATTTGGTATTCGCAGCACGGCTTGCATGATATCACCGTGTTCAATATGTAGCTCTTCGCGCAGCACGGCTAATTCGCGGTAATATTTGCGGAACGCATCTGCATTGATAAATGCATTTTCTTCATCTGAAAATCCGTCGAGGGTAATTGTTACATCCAGTTTACCACGCTGCAATTCATCAATCACTTTTTTTCGGATATCCATTTCCCTGTCCCGGTATGCATTGGGCAGCTTACAACGGATTTCTGTTGAACGGGCATTGAGTGATTTGATTTCGACTCTGATAATTTTGCCGTTGTACTCCAATTTGCTGTGACCAAAGCCGGTCATTGATAAAATCATGACTCTCTCATTTTACGGGGGCAAAGATATGCGCTTACTGCAACATAATGGCAACAAAGGCAGAACAGCGACAATAAATCTTTGTAAATGAATGACTTAAACGGCTCTTTTTTTCAAAAAAGCTGCAAAAAAGAAACAAATTATTTTCATAATTCCATTTTTTTGCGAAATTTGCGCCACTTTTGCCGGAAAAAGCAAATGTTTATTGTCACACCTGAATAAATTTCATCAAAATGCGTAAAGCAGACTTAGTCAATATTATTACTGAAAAGACTGGTGTTCCCAAGGTGGATGTGCTGGTGACCCTGGAGATGTTTTTCAAAGAAGTAAAAAGTTCTTTATCAGAAGGTGAGAATGTGTATGTCAGGGGATTCGGCTCGTTTGTAATCAAAAAAAGGGCGAAGAAAATTGGACGGCATATTAAGAAAAATAAGTCGATTGAAATACCTGAACATTTTATTCCCTCCTTTAAACCGGCAAAAGTGTTTGTTGACCAAGTCAAGGCAAATGTAGACTCCATGCCCGAAGACGAAGGCGATGATGATTAATGATATCCCTCAAAAATGAATAAAACCCAATGGTTGATACTGGCTTGCTCAGCAATGTTTGCGCTTATTTTATTTATTGTTTTTGATATCGTACCTCCCAAAGCCCTGGACCTTGAAAAGTCAAGGTTACATCAAATTGAACCAACAGGAATCGACAACCTTGAAAAGCAAGCGTTCGTCGCATTGGATGACCAGCAGAAAAGCGTCATTGAGGCCATGAAACATGACCTATCAAAGGCAACCGACACAACAAAGAAAGTGGTGGTGCTCCAATCGATGTCAGGCACTTGGTATGAGTTTGGCCATCCTGCCATTTCTGGTCATTACGCTGAAAATGTGGCGGAACTGGAAAACGGAAGTGACGCTTGGTCTATAGCTGGGACAACCTATGCTCTTTGCTATAAACAGGCGGTAGATGAAAAAACAAAAACGTTTTGTTGGAAGAGGGCAGTAAAAGCCTTTGAATCTGCGATTTCCATTAATCCTGACCAAATCGATGCAAGAATAAATCTGGCAATTTGCTACACCGACGTGCCGCAACCAGACAATCCGATGCAGGGAGTGCTTATGTTGCGAAAACTTAACGAGCAATTTCCAGGCAATGTGCAGGTGCTGAATCAGCTTGCAAGATTGGCCCTGCAAACCGGACAGCTGGACAAAGCACTGGAACGTTTGTCAGAATCGATCAAAATGGATGCTGAAAACAGCCAGACAGCGTGTCTGCTTGTGGAAGTACTGGAAAAAAAGGGAGAGGTTGCCGAAGCGGAGAAGTTTAGAAAAAAATGTGTTCATTAATTTACTTTAAAATATAGAATTATGCCTTGTGGTAAAAAAAGAAAGCGACATAAGATCTCGACGCATAAGCGTAAAAAAAGATTGAGAAAAAACAGACATAAGAAGAAGAACAGATAAATGAATGTGGCCGCGCAGAGACAGTGCGCGGCTACCCTCATTGTTTCTGGTGGGCAATTCATCACAGCAAACCGTATTGGAGGATTTCGCTTATCCCAAAAGCCCTTGTCAACTAAGAAAACCAGTAAAATAATACACGGCAGATTGCAAATTTGAGAATGCCGTAAGTTATCATTTTATACATTCTCTTCCAAGGCAGCCATGCAGAGCTGAAATGTACCGTCTTATTGTCAACCCGTGATGTCAGGCTTGTAGAGGCCGGTATTGCAATCGTTTCCCAACACGAAGGAGCGTGAGTTTTTGTTTTAAGCATCGAGTGAGTTCCTTTTTTTGTGGTACAACTGCCATTCCAGGCTTTAACCTATTTTTCACAAACGGAAAGTAAGCTGTGGATAAAGAATTAGTAATCAAATCATCTCCTACTGAGGTAGAAATTGCCTTGCTGGAAGGTGGCAGACTGGTGGAAATACATCGCCAGAAAACCAACAACAATTCAACAGTTGGAGACATCTTTCTTGCCAGCACCAAAAAACTGATGCCCGGTTTGAATGCCGGCTTCATGGACATAGGCCACAGAAAAGATGCTTTTTTACATTATACTGACCTGGGACCACAGATCAAATCGCTGATCAAATACACAAGCCAGGTAATGCGGGGAGGATACACCCATCCCTTGCTTGAGCAGTTTGACCTCGAGCCGGATAATCCAAAAACAGGAAAAATTGACCAGGTTTTTGACAAGAATACACATGTGCTTGTCCAAGTTTTGAAAGAGCCTATCTCTACCAAAGGTCCTCGCCTCAGCTGTGAATTGACGTTGCCCGGAAGGTATGTGGTCCTGACGCCCTTTTCTGACATCGTCGCCGTTTCCAAAAAAATCTCTTCCAATGAAGAGCGCAAACGACTGAAAGTCCTCGTTGAAAGCATCAAACCTAAAAACTTTGGAGTCATCGTCAGAACAGCAGCCGAGGGCAAAAAAGTAGCTGATTTGCACAATGATATACGCGAACTGGAAGAAAAGTGGAAGTCCATTTTCAGCCAGCTAAAGCAAACCAAGAGCCCCGATAAAATCCTGAGTGAAATCGACAAAACCTCCAGCATGCTGAGAGACATCTTGAATGACAATTTCAACAGGATTACCATCGATGACAAGGATTTATACCACGGTATGAAAGATTATCTGGGCACAATTGCACCTGACAAAGTCAAGATTGTTCATCAATACAAAGGCAATCGCCACATCTTTGACCAATACGATATCAACAGACAGATAAAGGCTTCTTTTGGAAAAACATCCACGATGTCCAGCGGGGCCTACATCGTCATTGAACATACCGAAGCCATGCACGTCATTGACGTCAACAGCGGACCAAAAATGCAGCGTAAAGACCAGGAAGAGGCAGCTATGGCCGTCAATCTTGAGGCGGCAGAAGAAATTGCCCGCCAGTTGCGTCTCCGGGATATTGGCGGTCTGATTGTGGTCGATTTTATTGATATGCGTTCGGCAGAAAATAAAAACAGCCTCTTTGCCAAGATGCGGGATTTTATGGAGGGTGATCGGGCTCAGCATACAATTCTTCCGCTGAGTAAATTTGGTCTGATGCAAATCACCCGTCAGCGAACCCGCCCGGAAGTGAATATTGACACCACTGAGTTGTGCCCCACCTGCCAGGGTACGGGCAAAGTCAACCCGTCAATTCTGGTCATCGATACGATCAAACGCGATATTGAATATATCATCCATTCCAGACCGCAATCGGGTATCAAGCTCGAGGCAAACCAGTTTGTCTACGCTTATCTCACATGTGGCTTCCCAAGCCAACGGATGAAATGGTTTTTCACCTATAAAAAATGGATCCGAATGCGGTCCAACCCCAACTTTCACCTCTTCGAATACCGGTTCTACGATGAGTCCGACGATGAAATCAGGCTCTCCTGATCGCTTCCCCTGCTGATAAACGATGTTGACTACCCAAGCCAGGCAAACGCTTGATTCGCTTTTCTTTCCAGAGGATGTGGTGCTGGTTGCCCCGCTGAACTGGGGTCTGGGTCATGCTGCCAGGTGTATTCCCATTGTTCATTATTTGCAAAGCCGCTGCCAACAAGTAGTCCTTGCTTCGGATGGCATTGCATTGCACCTTCTCCAAAAAGAGTGTCCCGGCATTTCCGCTGTTTCCCTGCCTTCATATCATGTTTCTTACCGTTTTTCCAATATTGCAACCAACATTGCCATGCATTCCCCAGGGATCCTGGCCGGAGTTGCTGGCGAACAACGAAAGCTAAGGTCTCTGATCAGACAATTTGGCATCACCGCCGTCCTATCTGACAACAGGCTTGGCATGGTCAATAAGCGCACACGCAATTATTACATGACCCACCAGGCAGCAATCCTCCATTCAAACAACTGGATTGCTGGTGCGGGCAATCTGCTGCATCACTTTTTCATCCGGCGTTTTGATGGTTGTATTCTTCCGGATTACGGTGATCTGCAACAGGCGCTGGCACCTGTCCTCTCCCATGCTCCCTTGCCTGTCACCCGGCATTTTATCGGACCACTTTCCCGCATTGATACCACCACAAAGCCTGTAAAGTGGGACATAGTCGTAATGTTGTCCGGACCTGAACCACAACGAACCATCCTGGAGAAGGAACTAAGTAAAGTACTAATTCCTTTTTTTAATGCCCGAATGCTGGTGATCAGGGGAAGCATGCAAAACCACAATCTTTGGCCTGCTTCGGTCGAAATGGAAAACATAGCCACCACTGAAATTATCGCTGAGGCACTTGGCTGCGCTCGCCTGCTGATTGCACGTCCCGGTTATTCAACGCTAATGGACGTGATATCACTTTCCTTATCTGCCATTTTTATCCCTACCCCAGGACAAACTGAGCAGGAATACCTTGCAAGGCATCATGCGCACAACCCCCGCTTTACCATCCTGCAGCAAAATCAAATAAATAATATAGAAAAAACTATAAAGTCTCTTATATAATTTGAAATTTTGCGGTTTGGATCACGATAAATTGACCTGTGGTTACTGACTTACACCAAAACCAGCTCCGCGTATCCGACCACTTCGAGGAGGAAAAAGTAAAAGCGCTTTTTGAAACGTATGTAGACCCATACGCCCAGTATGAATGGCTCGTGCAGGGCAGGAGTGGCGAACTACTCAAACCAAGGCGACTCCTGGGCAACTACCTTACGTATGTAGTCCGCGAACAAAACCTGATGTGCTCTGTCATGGTCAAAAAAGATGCACTTCGGTATCAGGTTCAGTGCGATTGCCAGGAATACACCAGTCACGAAAAGTGCATACATATCGCCGCTGTTTTGTCTGCCCTGCATACCCAAATCATTGCTGAATCGATCCAAAAAGAGCATGAAGCACGCCTGAGAGCCATGCAGGAATCTGCACTTGTCCCATCAGTGGGTGCCGGGCCCAATGTGTTTGCCAGGCAAGCCAGTACCAAGCAGGCGGGAGCAGAAAACCAATCCATTTCGACGGATCCTGCGTTGCGAAAAAAACCATACATCATTCCGGATGCCCGGGACTTTAGCTTTTATCGGCTGGCTGGAATCATCCCAGCGCTTCGAACCGCGTCAAGAAAAAACAGGATTTTCCAGCGATTTGAAACTGGTGCCAAGGGCTTTGATATGCATTATCAGTACCACCAGGAAAAAGAAACCATCTCCTTTCAGGTCAATGGCCATGATGATATTGAAGTGAAATGTTCCTGTAAACAGTGTTATTCCGGCCATTTCTGCAAGCATGCAGCAGATACTGTCTATTTTCTCTGTGATACAGAAAGCATTGCCCAATTTGTACTGTACACCAACCAGGATGAAGAAAAGAATACCTTACTGGCTGAATACGGTCTTTCCTTATCAGATGCAGAAGCAAAAGAATTCGAATTTTCGGCTGATTTCAACGGCAAGATTTCCATCAGTCATGCCCCCCCCCATTTTGCAGGAAGCCAGCATCTTCAACGCATGCGCGACCTCATCCAAAGCCCTGCGAGAATCAGGAAAATATACCATTCTCCAGATGATAGCCTGCAGATTGGACTGCTCATTTTCCTGTCTCACAACAGCAGCAACAATGCGCCAGTGAGGATTGAAGCCTGTAAAGTGGACTGGCTGAAACGTGGGGAAGAAAAGATACAAAAGATCCTCATTGGAAAGGAGGAGAACATCTCTGTCCTGTCGACCCTGGATGATAAAAAGTACCCTGTTTTGATGGATTTTAGCTACCTGACATTCAGGGATTATATCGGTGCCGCCATTTACAGTCAAACATACCAGCATTTTACATCACAATATTACGAGGCGACGAGGCGGCTTTATATCCGCTACTTTTACGACAAGCTGGAGGAACACTGGCGTTTTCTTGCACAGTGGGAAACAATCCGTCTTGTCCTCGAACGGCCTGGGCAAAACGAGGGAGAAATGCGTAATGTACAGTTGTTTGCTGAGCCCGTTTTTGGCCAGTTGCGCGTGCATTCTTCATCGCGGTTTATTGAAATTCTGGCCTCTTTTACCGATTTTGAAGGAAGGGAAGTAATTAAGTCTGGCGAAAAAATCGATGTATTTCAGGGACGTCTGATTCTATGCGGTGACACACTTTATCTGCACCAGCGCCATGAAATGAATTCGGTTTTACAGGCCATGCCCGCCGGCAGATTACAATTTCCGGCAACCATGTCTGTCCAGGCAATGAAAGACATACTGATGCCTATCCACCAAAAATTTGGAGTACCGCTGCCAGAATCATTGCGCATGGTGGTAAAAGAAGTAGCCATGCAACCGGCGGTACAGCTGAAGGAAATGGATGGCAAATTCCTGACAATCGCGCCTGTTTTTCTTTATGAGGAGAAAATTATCCTCATGCGTGATGAGCAGGAATACTATATCGAAGAAAATGGCCATCGTCGCCTCTTACTACGAAACCGGGAGGAAGAACATGCTCTCGTTGAATACATACGTTCACTGCATGCCCAATTCAGGCTACAGACATACCAGCAGTATTTTACGCTGCCTTTTGACGAAGTCATGCGTCAACACTGGTTTATTCAGTTTACGCGCCAGCTAATGGCGCAGGACATCCGCTTGCTTGGCATCAATGAATTGTCAAAATTCCGGTTTAACAATGCCACACCCAAATGGAACATGCAGATGAGCAGTGGCATTGATTGGTTTGATGTTCAGGTCCAGGCTGAGTGGGACGGACAGATTGTCCATTTTAAAGAAATTCGCAAAGCCATCCTGAACGGGCAGGACTTTGTCGTTCTGGAAGATGGGTCCTTCGGTATGCTGCCTGAAGAGTGGCTGAAAAAGTACAGGCAGCTGTTCAAGTTTGCCGTCGATGATAAGGATGGGCTCAAAATCAGCAAAAAACACTTCAACATTGTTGAGCTCTTGTTTGACCAGATTACAGATGAACAAATCATCGCCGAAATTGAAGAGAAAAAACAAAAGCTCCTTCGCATAGATCAGGTAAAACCCCAGCCGATACCCTCCTGCATTACAGCCAACCTGCGCCCGTACCAGGAAACGGGCTATCAATGGCTGCAAGTACTGGATGAAATTTCCTGGGGTGGATGCCTGGCAGACGATATGGGTCTGGGAAAAACGTTGCAGGCCATCACGTTTCTCGCTTATGTCAGGGAAAAATATGGAAGCCCAACCAGCTTGATAGTGTGCCCTACTTCCCTGATTTTCAACTGGGAAAATGAAATTAAAAAGTTTGCTCCTGACCTTAAATACCATTTGTACTATGGTACGGCAAGGTCGTTTACACAAGAGGACTTTGCCCAATACGATGTTGTGATCACCAGCTATGGCATTGTCAGAAACGATATTGAAACACTGGGCAGTTATCGCTGGGAGTATGTCGTGCTTGATGAAAGCCAGGCAATCAAGAACCCGGATGCCATTTCGACGAAGGCGGTACATTTGCTGAAAGCACGAAACAGGCTGATCCTCAGTGGTACGCCCATGCAGAACAACACCTATGATATTTATGCGCAGTTTCATTTTCTGAACCCGGGACTGCTTGGAGGCAGGGAATTTTTCAGGCATGAATTTGCTAATCCTATCGATAAGGAAGGAGATAAGGATGCCTCCTTGTTGCTGAGAAAACTGATCAAGCCTTTCATGCTGCGGCGCACAAAATCTGAGGTGGCGCCGGATTTGCCCGACAAAACGGAAACCATCATCTGGTGCCAGATGGAAAAAGACCAGAAACTGCTGTATGATGAATACAAAGATTATTTCCGCCATGCGCTGATGCAGAAAATCGAAACGGACGGCATGGCCAAAGCCGGAGTATACATCCTGGAAGGCCTGCTGCGGCTTCGGCAGATTTGTGATGACCCCCGCCTGGTCAAGGATAAAGAAATCCGCAGTGGGAAAGGGGTGAAAATCCGGGAATTGTCACGCGAAATATCTGAAAACTCAGGCAATCATAAAATGCTCGTATTCTCTCAATTTACGGAAATGCTAGCCCTGATTCGGGAAGAACTCGATGCGCTGGCCATCAGCTACTGTTACCTGGACGGCAGTACTCCTGCAGCGAAGAGAAAAGAAGAAGTGGAGTCATTCCAGTCAGGTAATGGCGGAAATGTATTTCTCATCTCCCTCAAGGCAGGGGGCGTAGGCTTGAACCTCACCGAAGCAGATTATGTATATATCGTCGACCCATGGTGGAACCCAGCTGTAGAGCAACAAGCCATCGACCGAACACATCGTATTGGCCAGACAAACAAAATATTTGCCTATAGAATGATTTGCAAAGATTCTGTGGAAGAGAAGATCATTCAACTACAGGAACGAAAGATGATTTTGACAAAAGAAATTGTGCAGGAAGATACAGCCTTCTTTAAATCCCTGACAAAAGACGATATCGGCTATTTGTTTAGTTAAGCATCTGCCTAAAATACCGTATTTTTGTACGATGGAAACGCTGATACCTACAGATATCCGGAAACTGAACGCCACAGAGCTGGCTGACACCTTAAAATCATGGGGAGAGCCTGCTTTCCGTGCCAGGCAAATACATGAATGGCTTTGGCAGAAGTCTACATATTCGTTTGATGCCATGACCAATCTTTCCTTGTCTTTGCGGTCAAGGTTACAGGAACATTTCGTCATCAGGGCCTTACAGGAAGATATGGTGCAACAAAGTCAGGACGGCACTGTCAAAACCCGTTTTCTGCTTCACGATGGCCACAAAATTGAGTCCGTTCTCATCCCTGTCCCCGAAGACAACCGCTTTACAGTTTGTGTTTCCACTCAGGTAGGATGCAGCCTTACATGCAAATTTTGTGCGACAGGTCAGATGAAACGGGTGCGAAATCTGGAGCCGGCGGAGATTTACGACCAGTTTGTTCTCGTCAATCGCCAATGCCAGGCATTGTACAACCACCCACTGACAAATGTAGTCTATATGGGCATGGGCGAACCCCTGCTGGCATACAGCAGCACGATGGAAAGCATCGCGATGCTGACAGAATCCTGGGGCCTCAATCTTTCACCAAAGAGAATCACAGTGAGTACGGCAGGCATCGCCAAAATGATCTGCCGTATGGCTGATGAAGGAACAAAAGTCAATCTGGCCTTATCACTTCACGCCGCGGATGATGGAAAACGAAATGACATCATGCCCATCAACGAACAAAACAACCTGGAAGTGTTGATGGACGCGCTAACCTACTTTTACCAGAAGACCGGGAATCGCATCAGCTATGAGTATATCGCCTTCCAGGGCCTCAATACGGGCATGGATGATGCAAGAAAGTTGGCCAGCCTTTGTCGAAAATTTCCGGTGAAAGTCAACATCATTGAGTACAACCCCGTAGATGGGGTAGATTTTAACCGGGCTGACGAGGAAAAAGTCAATCAATTTGCCCGTTATCTCCGCCAGCAGGACATCATGGTGACAGTAAGACGCAGCAGAGGAAAGGATATCGACGCTGCCTGCGGACAGCTCGCCAATAAAGAAGAAGTACTTACCTGATTTCCAGACCAAAAGGGACCTGTAACGCAATTACCAAAATCATTCCATGCCAACCTGGTTTAACGCAAATATCACAAACGTCACCCAACTTACAGAAGATACACGTCAATTTGACCTGGTAATACCGGAAATGGAGCGATTTGATTTTCAACCAGGGCAGTTTGTCACGATTGACCTGCCCATAGGCGTAAAAAGACGGGAGCGATGGCGAAGCTACTCCATCGTCAGTGCGCCTGAGGGCACAAACCATTTTTCTCTGTGCATTGTCCGCTCACCGGAAGGTGCCGGGACGCGCTATTTGTTTGAGGAAATCGGACCAGGGAGTATATTGACATGCAAAGGACCAGACGGCGCCTTTGTGTTGCCCCGCCTGACTGAGCGTGAAGTGGTCATGGTTTGCACTGGCACAGGCATTGCTCCCTTCAGAAGCATGCTTCGCTTTCTGGACCATACAGCACTGCCGTTTTCTCATATCCACCTTATTGCAGGAACCCGCTTTCAAAAAGATATCCTGTATCGCACTGAGTGGGATGCGTTGCAGCAAAAGTATCCGCATTTTCATTGGGATGTGGCTTTGTCAAGAGAGGAAGTCCCCGGGTTTCATCACGGCTACGTACATGATATTTATGAAAAAGAATACGCCTACCCAATTCCAGACAGGCATTTCTATCTTTGTGGCTGGGCAAATATGATTGACGAAGCGGTGGCGCGTCTTAAAAAAACAGGCTACGATTCCTCACAAATCCATTTTGAATTATATGGTTAAGTCGCAGATTCTCCTTTTCAGAGTTGTCCTGTTGCAACTCTTCGCAGTAGAGGCATTTTGTCAGGTGCCAGTGTCATCATACAAGCTTGTCTGGTCTGACGAATTTGAAAAGACAGGCACACCCGATGAACAAAAATGGGCATATGACCTTGGTGATGGCTGTCCCGGTGTATGTCAATGGGGCAACAACGAGCTGCAATATTATACAAGCAATCAAAACAATGCGAGGGTGGCGGATGGACTCCTGATTATTGAAGCGAGAAAAGAATCCATCGCCGGATACAATTACTCTTCAGCCCGCCTTGTAACACGGGGCAAAGGTGACTTTTTGTATGGAAAAATAGACGTGAAGGCAAGTTTACCCAAGGGCATAGGGACCTGGCCGGCGATCTGGATGTTGCCCACTGACAGAAAATATGGTGGCTGGCCAGCCAGTGGTGAAATTGATATTATGGAGCATGTGGGGTACGAGCCTGATTCTGTATACGGCACAGTACATACCAGGTCCTTTAACCACGGCATAGGTACGCAAAAGTCGAAGGGTCTCTACCTTGCTGATGCCGAATCAGCGTTTCATATTTATTCGATCGAGTGGGACGAAAATCAAATTCGGTTTTTGGTAGACGGGAAAGCCTATTTTCAATTTGAAAACGATAAAACCGGCTTTGCATCCTGGCCGTTTGATCAGCCTTTTCACGTTATTCTCAATCTGGCAGTCGGCGGCAATTGGGGAGGCTCCAAAGGCGTAGATGAAACCATCTGGCCCCAAAAGATGTACGTAGATTACGTGCGGGTGTATCGATTGCAACCATAAACATGGGTAGATGAGTCAAACGCTGGCTAAATTTCAGCAGTATGCGTCCATTTTTTCCATCCGAAAAATTTGGAATGCATTTCGGCTGCTTTTGTCCTGGCAGCTCTCGCGCATGACAGACAAAGCCATTCACTGGGGACATCCAATGACCTTGTCAGTTGAACCAACCACCGCCTGTAACTTGCGTTGCCCAGAGTGCCCTTCCGGACTCCGCAGTTTCACCCGACCCACTGGAAATTTGACTGAAGAACTGTTCCGCAAACTCATCGACCAGACCCACCAGCACCTTTTCTTCCTCATTTTTTATTTTCAGGGAGAACCCTTTATTCACCCTTTTTTCCTGGAGATGGTCAGCTATGCGCGCAAGAAAGGGATTTACACAATCACATCCACGAACGGACATTTTTTATCCATGGAAAATTGCCGCAAAACCATTACAGCGGGTCTGAATAAGCTGATTATTTCAGTGGATGGCACGACACAGGAAGCGTATGCCAACTACCGAAAAGAAGGAAAGCTGGATGTTGTACTCCAGGGTGCCCGCAACATGGTGCAATGTAAAAAAGAAATGGGGTCTGCTACTCCGCGCATCGTATTCCAATTTTTAGTGGTGCGACACAATGAGCATCAGATCCCAGAAATAAAGCAATTGGCACGTGAAATTGGTGTGGATGAGGTAAGCCTGAAAACTGCACAAATTTATCATTTTGAATCAGGCAGTCCACTGATTCCTGAGAATCCAGTGTACAGCCGCTACAAACAAACATCAGAAGGAAGCTGGGCAATCAAAAACCCTATGGAAAACAAGTGCTGGAAGCTATGGCATGCCAGTGTGGTGACATGGGACGGACGCGTTGTCCCCTGCTGTTTTGATAAGGATGCCCGATACCAGATGGGACAAATCAAAGAGGAGTCGTTTGCCTCCATCTGGAGGGGCACGCCATACGATCAGTTTCGGAAAAAATTGGTTGCCGGAAGGAAAGAAATCGATATATGCCAAAATTGTACGGAAGGTACGCTGACAGGAGATTGAAATCGTGAAAATGCAGTAAAAAGCAGGCATTATATCAGGAAGAAAAGATCGAGCCCTCCCTGCGGTGGCCTGTCTCCCCACGAAGCAACGTATGGTTGCCCAGCCAAACGGCCCCCTTGTAGGCAATGACAGCAAAAAAAGGAGCAGCAGCCACATCCGCAAAATAATGTACATGCTGCAGGACAAGAAGGCAACCGACAAGCAACGCTATGCAATGAACAAAAGCTTTAAAAGGTTTGCCCCTAACCAAAAATCCCACCAGCATCAGATTGGCGGTATGTCCCGAAAAAAACAAATCCTTCAGTAAAACACGGCCACCGTAAAAGGTGGTTTCGAGGATGGGATCAGCCAGTGGCAAAATGGTGGCCGGTGGCTCTAGGGGAACAAAATACAGTGTCATGGTGCGCAGGACGATGATACACAGCGCTGCGAAGAAAAAATAGACGGTGTCATAAGGCCGGCGAAATAGGACAATCATGGCGACTGCTATGGTTCCATTGGTCAGCAGTCCGATGGCAAGACTGGCTTCGATTGGCTTGAATAAGGAAAGGATAGGATCCTGCCATTGGTACCCTGGCCGTGCTTCATTCCAGATCATGAAGGACGAAAACAAGATGCTGGCGCAGATGGCTGCCAGGGCAAGTAAGCATGTCCCGTAAATCCTGGGTTTGTGCGACAGAAAAGAAGACCAGTTGTTCATCGTATCCGTTGGGTTGGCAAAGGTAAGAATTAAAAAAAGTACGTTTTCATTTTTATTTTATTTAAAATTATTTCTATCTTTGCGGCCGCTTAGCAACATAGTTGCAGACGCACTGACCCATGGTGTAATTGGCAACACAGCAGATTTTGGTTCTGTTATTCTAGGTTCGAGTCCTAGTGGGTCAACACAAAAAAGCCCCATAATATTATGGGGCTTTTTGTTTTATAATGGTAAAATAAATGAAATTAATTTCGGAATAATCGGTGAAAACATCGATTCAATCTGCCAGCTAGGAATATACGTTTGTAATGATCCAGGCGATAAACCAAACCTAAAATAAAGAAGCTTCCTGTATTTACAGATCAACTTTAGCCAAACATGCCGGCCCCATCTAATACCAATTTTAACATGTGGCAATTATGCGGCTATTTCAGCGCTACTTATACGGTAGCGACTTCTTTGTGAATTTAATGCGTCAATGCGTGCTTGAAGCAAAAACCGAATTAAATTATTTTAACTTAAATGAGTACTCAGAAATCTACTGCGATATTAATGATAAATTAGAGTCAATTTTCAATCGTCAAGTTAATTTTCTAGTGGACAGAGGAATTTAAATTCGATATTTAGGTAAAAATAGAGATAAAGAAAGCCAATTATGGATGATTAGATTGTCAATTATACGGCCTAATGTGACCATTATCGCCTGCACCTCTTTGTTCAGTCTCACTGACTTCAGGAGTTAAATCAGTTTGGTCAGTACAACTAACCTGGAATAGTACAAAAACCGCGCAAACGGTAACTGTTTTCATTAATTTCAAATTTTTCATTTTTAAGGTATTTTTTTAGTAAAAACTGTAATTATCATTATAAATATAAGTGTATATTTTCCTTTTATAAGCTTATATTTTGTCCGAATAAATCAGTTGGTTGTTATTGTATGTTGATTGGTTGTTTATGATACATAACTGGCTTTTTAGAAATAATATAAGTATAAGACTATCAAGACAAGACACAATGATTATATTACACATCAAAAATTCCATTCGTCCTTCCATGACAATCATCAGGCTTTATTGTATTGCCAGTCTGTTTTTGGGTGGTGTGTTTGCCCCTTCTGCCTTTGCACAAAGCCAGCTTCCCAATATCGTTTACATTTATGCTGACGACCTCGGCTATGGTGAACTCGGATGTTACGGCCAGAGCAAAATACGAACACCCCATCTCGACAGCATGGCGGCGCAGGGTATGCGGTTTACACAACACTATGCCGGAGCGCCTGTGTGTGCCCCTTCCCGATGTATGCTGCTTACGGGCAGTCATTCCGGACATGCAGCCATCAGGGCCAATCGTGAGTATGGTGGTTTCGGCGATGCAGAGGAGCGCGGTCAGCACCCACTACCCGATTCGGTCTATACTGTGGCTGAAATGTTGCGCCAGCGTGGATACAGGACCGGCATGGTAGGCAAGTGGGGCCTGGGTGTTGTCTCTTCGGGCGGCAGCCCGCTCAGGCATGGCTTTGATTATTACTACGGCTACCTGGACCAAAAGCAAGCCCATAATTTTTACCCCACCCATCTCTGGGAAAATGATCACTGGGACACACTGAACAATTCATATGTGTACGTGCACAGCCCCATTGATTCTACCCTTGCAAGTGATGATGACTTTAAAAGGTATGAAGGCAACACCTATGCCCCTGATCGTATGACAGCCAAAGCCCTCGATTTTATTAAAAACAGCAAAGAACAGCCTTTCTTTCTGTATATCCCGTATACGCTTCCCCACCTCTCGTTGCAAGTTCCAGCAAGCTACGCAGACCAATACAGGGGGCAATTTGACGAAACACCATACTATGGTCAGCATGGTTATGCGCCATGCAAATTTCCAAAGTCAAGCTATGCAGCGATGATCACATACCTTGACCAGCAAGTGGGCCTGATTCTGTCAACCTTGCGCCAACATGGCCTGGATGAAAACACCCTTGTCTTTTTTTCTTCCGACAATGGTGCTGCCTCTCATCCAGCGGCAAACAGCTCTTTTTTTAATAGCAATAGCTCATTAAGAGGCTTTAAAGGCGACCTTTACGAAGGAGGTATCCGCGTACCCATGCTTGCCAGATGGCCAGGCAAAATCAGGCAAGGAAGCCTCTCTTCTCATGTCTGCACCCAGTCTGATATGCTGGCTACCCTGGCTGCAATTACTGGCCAGGAAATTGATACAACAGACGGCATTTCGTTTTTGCCTACACTCCTGGGCGATGATGCTGCACAAAGACTGCACCCCTGGCTTTACTTTGAGTTTTCGGAATATGGTGGCCAGTTAGCCGTGTTTTGGCAAGGATGGAAAGCGGTAAGCCGGCACTTGCTACATGGCAATCCTACAGGCTGGGAACTGTACTATCTCCCCGATGATGAGGGAGAACAATCAAACCTGGCAGACTCCAGGCCGGACATTATCATGCAAATTGAGGCCATTGTGTCTCAGGCACACCAATGTCCTTCCTTGCGTGAATGGGAAGTAATTCGCCATGATTGATGGTGACCGATTGCACAGGGAAATGATTTTTTAAAAACCAACAACTCATTGAACAACAATATATAAAGAACAATATGAAATCGCTTTTAACCATCGGCTTATTGCTTATTTCAAACCTGTTTATGACTTTGGCCTGGTATGGCCATTTAAAATTTGGTTCGTGGAAATCTACGGCCAGCCTGGGCATGTTTGCAGTCATTCTCATCAGCTGGGGTATTGCTTTTTTTGAATATTGTTTTCAGGTACCTGCCAATAAAATGGGCTTTCAGGGAAATGGAGGCCCCTTTACCATCTGGCAACTGAAAGTCCTCCAGGAAGTAATCACACTGGTCGTTTTTACTGTGTTTACACTGCTGGTATTTAAAACAGAAACCTTCCGAACCAATCATCTCATTGGCTTCGTTTTTCTGGTTCTGGCTGTCTATTTTATCTTTAAAAAGTAAAGAAACTATAAACCAAACCTATTTTCGGGAATGCCGGACCAGGGTCATCAAACGATCTACTTCTTCCCCGCTGAGCAATCGCCATTTACCATACTCCAGGCCCTCCAGTGTCAGTTCCATGATACGGACACGCTTAAGTGTATTGACCTTATACCCCAGAAATTCGCACATGCGTCGTATCTGCCTGTTCAACCCCTGTGTCAAAATTATATTGAATGTGGTAGCATCGATCCCTTTTACCTTACAGGGACGGGTCACAGTTTCCAGGATGGGAACGCCGGCAGCCATTGTCTTTAAAAATGATCCATCAATCGGTTTATTCACAGTCACAATGTATTCCTTTTCATGGTAATTGCCTGCCCGCAGAATTTTATTAACTATGTCGCCATCATTCGTTAGCAAAATCAATCCCTCCGACATTTTGTCCAGTCGGCCAACCGGAAAGATTCGTTGGGTAAATGCCATGTAATCAATGATGTTGCCAGGTTCTTTTTGATCGGTAGTACAGGTAATGCCCACAGGTTTGTATAAGGCAATATAGATAGGTTTGGGCTTCACCCTGAGCAACTGACCATCCAAAAACACCTTGTCGTCCGGATTCACGCGGTTTCCTTTTCTTGCCACCACGTCATTGATACATACCCTGCCCTGTTCAATCAACTTGTCTGCTTCTCTGCGAGAGCAATATCCCGTGTCGCTGATGTATTTGTTTAAGCTTATGTGCTCCTTTTCCATTGATAATTGTATGTCCGTTGCTGAGGATTGAAAGTGGCTTAAGGATATTTATAGGCTGGAACGGTTTGCTTTGTCATTGAATTCCACAGTATTACCTGACTGCCTTCCCGTGGAATGCTCTGTTCAGTGATGCCATTTCGGTCGACGAGACATTGTAACCGAATGCCGTATTTCTGGGCAATATCAAAGAGGCTTTCCTTGCCATCGGCCACATGAAATGTCAATAACGGATCCTGGGGTGATTTCTTTTTTCGCTCCAAAAATATAATTGCGTCCGTGGCAAGAACCGTTGACGGAGAATCACACCCTTCATTAAACTCCAGCAGTGCATAGACATCTGAATTTGTACTGAGCGCAACTTGCTGCACTGATTCGCCACCTGCAGCATGCACTGCCCGCAATCCATTGATCAGTGTAACCAGGTATCTTTGCTGCAGAACTTTAGTCCCTGTCACGGTGGGCCCGGACCCCTTCGTATTCGAGCGTCGGTTTATCTCCTGTTGCGTTACCTCGTGTTGAGCCGACGTTGGTTTGGTTTCTGTGTCAAAGGCATGCAAGTCATATTCTTCAATAATCCGGATCAGTTTTGCCGGGTAGCCCGGATCTGTAGCATACCCTGCCTCTTTTAAGCCCTTTGCCCACAAAACATAATCAGTGGTTGGTATTTTGAATAAAAATCCATACCGTTTCTGTTTTGCCGGATTCAGTAAAAATGCCGAATGTGCCATAAACGATTCTTCGGGCTCACTAAATTTTCTAAAACAACTTTCGATGACATTACCTTCTGCGTCGGTATCGTCATCTACTTTAAAAAAAGACCCTCCCTCCCAGTCTTTGCCACATTTTATTCCAAAATGATTCCTGGCATTCACCGCCAGCGGACTACGGCCCAGATCTGATTCAAGCATGCCCTGCGCCAATTTGATACTGGCAGGGATACCCGTACGCTGCATTTCTTCAATACAAATGGCCTTATATTGGTCAATGTATGCCTCAGCTTCCTTCCTGGCCGTATCGATTCGAAATGACGTGAAAAGAAAATATACTGCGCCAAACATGATGATGAAAATCCACCGATTCATACCAATCTCATTAACTCAATTCATCTTAGGCAAAAACCATTCCTAATTTGGAACATCTGGCTTACCTGCCCTCCAATAACGACAAAGCGGATGGATTACGTATGGAAGAAAAGCCATTTTTCGTGACTACATGGCGCCCAATCTCCTGAAAGGAGAACCCTGCTGAGATAAAAACCAACATTTGCAGACAATAAGAATGAGGTTTGTTTTCCAATTCTGGACCACTGCTTCCCTTCATCCAGGCAGAAAAAAACACCACGCATTTTCGCAAAACTGCCACTTAGTGTATCTTTGCCACTAATTGCCTTACCTTTCCCGGAAGCGATGGTTGCCGGGTGTGAAAAAGGGTTTCGATTTCATGACAGCCACAACTTAGTTTTCTATGTCTGTTTTTTTTAGACTGCACTACAGAACCGTTTGGGGAGAGCAGCTTGCAGTGCAGTATTTGGCCGGCCAGGATGCAACAGCCATGCTCTTTCCCCTGCAAACAACCGATGGGGAGACCTGGACTGGCGAACTAACCGCCCCGCTGCCTTCGGATTTCCATTACAAATATGTGTTGCTCAGGGATGGTCACGTCGTACTCACAGAATGGGGGGAGGATAGACAAGTCAAAATACAGCCAAGTGTTCGCATGGTGTTGGCAGACAGCTGGAGACCCCGGGCAGTGGAAAGGAATGTGTTTTTATCATCGGCATTTACCCAGTCCATTTTCGCAAGAAAATCAAGCAAAGGCAGCAAGTCAAACAGCAAAAAGAAGCAGACATCCGAATCAACCCTCGTCTTTCGTCTTCGCAAGGCAGATGTATTGGCTTCGTACTGTTGTGGCATCACGGGCAATATCCCTCAGCTCGGTGGGTGGAAAAAAGCCATTTTAATGGATGATACTGCTTTTCCTTTGTGGGAATGCAGCCTGAAACTCCCTTCTGAAAAAATTTTAATAGAATACAAATATGTTGTTTGCGATGCGCAAACCGGAGAAATAATCGAATGGGAAGCCGGCGAAAACAGGAAGTTTCTCGCAGGAACTGGCGGGACGAAGCAGGAAGTCATCGTTCTCACGGAAGAAAATACGCATGAAGCAAAGGGACCGTGGCGGGGAGCAGGCGTAGCCATACCTGTTTTTTCACTGCGTAGCGAACAGGGGATGGGCATTGGAGAGTTTGCTGACCTGAAGCCGCTGGCAGACTGGGCTGCAAAAACTCGGCTCGCTGTCATTCAGGTGTTGCCCGTCAATGACACACTGGCTACCAAAACCTGGACAGACAGTTACCCTTATGCTGCCATTTCTGTTTTTGCACTTCACCCCCTTTATATCAGAATTGATGAAATAGGTCCTTTCCCTAAAAAAAGCGATGTCCTGGCGTATAAAGAGATGCAAACCAGCCTGAACCTACTTGAGGAAGTCGATTTTGAGAAAGTGCTGTCGGCAAAAATGCATTTTTTGCGCATTCTGTTTACGCAACAAAGGGCGCATTTTACAGCTGACAAGGAGGCGCAGGATTTTGTCACCAGCAACGCGCACTGGCTGAAGCCGTATGCCGTTTTTTGCCATTTGCGAGACAAGTACAACACGTGCAATTTTAACCAGTGGCCCACCTGGTCATCATATAGCGAACGGGCCGTCAACGAATTGGCAGACTCCGGATATGAGGCATTTGAGGATGTGCAATTCTGGTATTTTGTTCAATACCACGCAGACAAACAACTGGCTTCGGCCCGTGAATATGCGCGACAGCACGGCGTGGTACTGAAAGGTGATCTGCCCATTGGA
The DNA here is from genome assembly GCA_032115795.1 of Saprospiraceae bacterium. Taxonomy (GTDB): domain Bacteria; phylum Bacteroidota; class Bacteroidia; order Chitinophagales; family Saprospiraceae; genus OLB9. Next base: position 32,931 of record JAUMBK010000186.1, read on the forward strand.
ATTTACCGGCACAGTTGTGATGCCTGGGTAGCTCCGGCATTGTATAATATGAAAGAACAGGCGGGAGCACCCCCGGATGACTATGCGGTAGATGGCCAAAACTGGGGCTTCCCCACGTACAACTGGCAAATCATGGCACAAGACGGGTTTGGGTGGTGGAAGATGCGAATGCAGCAACTCAACCGCTATTTTGATGCCTTGCGCATCGATCATATCTTGGGCTTTTTCAGAATCTGGCAGATCCCAACCGCCCAAATTTCAGGTACGCTGGGCATGTTCAATCCAAGGCTACCCTTCGCAGAGCAGGATCTACGTCATTTTGGTTTGCAAGGTGACCTCATCAAATACACCCAGCCAAATTTTTCCAAAGGGTACATTTCCTCTCTTTTTGGACCGGATACGGACGAAATCTGCCATGTCTTTTTCCGGCAGACAGAATCAGGAGATTTTGTTTTCAGGAGTGCGTTCCCAGATCAGCAAACCATCCATCACTTTTGCGCCCAGAATACAGAATTTAAACGACATGAGGTGTCGTTGCTAAAATTAAAAACAGAGGTCTTGCTCCTGGAGGAGCCTGAATCCAATGGCCGATTTTTCAACCCACGCATCACACTGCAGACAACCCACCGATACCAACAACTTTCCTACGATGAAAAAATGGCCTTCGACAGACTGTACAACGAATACTATTTCAGTCGGCACAACACATTCTGGCAAGAGCAGGCACTCTGGAAACTGCCTGCAATCCTGGATGCCAGCAATATGCTCATCTGTGGAGAAGACCTGGGCATGATTCCGGCTACCGTTCCCGGCGTCATGCGGGACATGAATATCATTTCCCTCGAAATCCAGCGTATGCCCAAAGGGCACGGTCGATTTGGAATAGTGGGCGAATATCCTTACTTCTCTGTTTGTAGCCCATCGTGCCATGATATGTCAACCATCCGGGGATGGTGGGAGTCGGATTACCAGCTTGCTTCCTCTTTTTATCATGATTACCTGCACTGGTACGGACAGGCGCCTGAAACATGTGAACCCACCATTGTCCAGGCCATCGTTGAAGACCACCTGGCATCGCCCAGCATGCTCGCTATCTTTCCATTGCAAGATCTGGTGGGCATGGTTGGAGAGCTCCGGAAGGAAAATGCCGCCTCTGAGCAAATCAATGAGCCAAGCAATCCGCGTCATTATTGGAAATTCCGATTCCACATACCTATGGAAAAACTGCTGGGTGCCGAAGACTTCAATGGCAAGGTAAGGCGTCTTGTGCAACAGTATGGAAGGTAATTCCAGGTTTAACAGGGAATATTGGGCCCAATTCCACACCCAGAAATGAACACTTTATCGTCTGACAGGTACAGGAAACCCGGATGGGAAAAATACCGTATCTTACCAACCAAATCTGGACAGAACTTCCATGGACCAATCAAAAGGAGCTGCCTATTTTCAATGGGTAATGCAACTACATGCAGAAAAAGAAGACATTCGAAGTGGGTATGTCTCTCTTCGCCGGTTGCTGGAAAAAGCGTGTCGCGAACTTACAGACCAGGAGCTCACCTATTTTCCCAACCTGTTTAGCCGGTTGAATTTTATATGCAGGAAACGGCAATTAGGGAAAAACACCACCTTTCGAATCAATAGCCTCAGAATCAGAGCCAACAATGTCCTGCATGAAGATCTGAAGCCCAGTGAAAATGTATACTTACAGGACCTGAGAGCGTTGTGTGATTTTTTTACCCTCACGTTTTCCTACCCCATACCCTCTGAACTGGATGCATGGTTGCCCAAAGCGACGTCACCCGAAAAAAAGGATTTGGCGCGCTGGAAAGAGGTCGTCAGAGGAGAAGTCACAGGAAAAGAGGGGCATACCTTATTTGTTCTCGACGCTGACGATCCACAGGGAGAGGAATGGCGTGTGGAGTGCCATGTGCGGGGAACAAACGATGCATTCAATGCCACATTTGACGTTGTCTGGCCCGGTTGTCAGATTAACTTATTGGACGTCACCATCACTTCCGAAGGCGTGTTGATTCCGAAAATGCTCGTCCTTGAACCGGATTACCTGTTTGACATCACCAGCATTGCCGAGACACACAAAGATTATGGCTACCACCCCCTGAATGCCATTCTTGACCGATTTTCGCCCGTATCAACCAACATCCACAGAATCAAGGGAACCATTGCAAACCACATTTTTGACAAATTCATTTCCGGGGGAAGCGCTGACGAACTAAGCTTTGCTGCCTGCATGAAGGAATCGTTTCGCCAAAGCGCATTTGATTTGACTGCATGCAGGGAATTAGAGATAAAGAAAACCAGTGATGAATTTTTTAAACAATTGAAAGAGCAGTACAAACACATTGCCTTTGCGGTCAAGACCTGGTTTCAGGGAGGGGAATACGGACTTGATAAAGACAAAGCCATCGTTGAGCCGACTTTCCTGTGCGAAAAACTGGGAATTCAGGGCAGAATGGACTTTATCCACAGTGATTACAGTGCGCTTGTTGAACTCAAAGCGGGCAGGGCGGACGATTTTAATAAAGCCTTGTCTACCAAGCACAACCATTACATTCAGCTGCTCCTCTATTTGGCGGTGATGAGATATTCCCTGGGCAAAGATCCGGACGCAATCAGGGCATTTATTTTTTACTCCAAATATCCGTGCTTGTCGGAGGAATCAGCTGATATTTCTATCCTCAAACGGGCCATCAATTTGCGTAATTGCATGCTCGCAAATGAATACAGGACTGTTTCGGATGAAGGATTTGCCCGGACACTGATTGATAAAATTTATCCGGACCAGCTCAACACTTTCCAGCTGGACAACGCTCTCTGGCATCGCTACCTTGCACCCGGCATAGTGGAATTTAAGAAGGTATTTGAACAGGCAAGCCCCCTGGAGCTGGATTATTTCTATGCGTTCTACACGTTTGTCGTGCGAGAACAGTTTCTCGCAAAATTACAGATACACCGTTTGGAAGATGTTCGCGAAGGTTCCTACTGGACCGATTTTTCGTCTAAAAAAGAATCGGGTGATATCCTTTTCGATCTCGACTTTGCGCCGGAAGGGCACAGAGTAAGCGGTGCAGAAGGAACGCCTTCAGTGACATTCCGCATTCCGGCAATGGAAAGGGAAATGCTTCCCAACTTTCGGGCCGGAGACATCATCCTGTTTTACGAACGCAACAATCCATCGGATAATGCCACCAACAAACAGGTCTTCAAAGGCACCATTGCCTCCATTGACCAGGCAAACGTTCATATAGTGCTGAAATTCAGGCAAAAAAACCCGAATGTCCTCCCTCTGCAAAGCAAATACGCAGTCGAACATGACTACATGGATGCGTCCGGGCTTTCTATGTTCAGGGCCCTGTACTCGTTTCTGCAGGCCAACCAGGACAGAAAAGAATTGATCCTGCACCCCAATTCACCCATAGCTGGGTGCACTGAATCCAGGTACGAAACCGACAAAAAAGACGTGCAAGACATGGAATACATCGTTCGAAAGGCACGTGAAGCCAGCAGTCTTTTTCTTTTGTCAGGCCCTCCGGGCACTGGTAAAACTTCAAAAGCGCTCAAAGCATTGGTGGAAGACTGGATACAACGCGATCCAAACCACCGTGTCCTGTTGCTTTCCTATACAAACCGGGCGGTGGATGAAATTTGTGAGACGCTGGAAAAAATGGAAGGCAATCCAGATTACATTCGGATCGGTAATGCGCTAAGTTGTGATCCTGCTTTTCACCACAGATTGCTGGATGCTAAACTGGCACAAACTGAAAAACGAGAGGAGGTTCGCAACATGCTGTCGCAACACCGCATATTTGCGGGCACTGTGGCATCAGTGAATCACAAGCAAGGTTTGTTCAATTTAGTCAGCTTTGATGTCGTGATGATTGACGAAGCTTCACAAATCCTCGAGCCTTCCCTATTGGGCATCCTTTGTGCCAAAAACCCACAGGGACAAAATGCGGTTGGTAAAATCATCATGATTGGTGATACCAGGCAACTGCCTGCGGTTGTACTGCAAGAGGGCACCGCCTCTGCCATTCAACAGGAATCCCTATTGAATATTGGGCTCCGGGACCGGAGAGAATCCCTGTTTGAAAGGTGGCACAGACTTTTAGACAAAAACGCTCCAAATGTATCCATGCTGCAAAAACAGGGACGAATGCACGACCATATTGCAGCCTTTCCCAACCAGGCATTCTACCGTGGTCAGTTGGAAATTGTGCCTACGCAACTGCAGCTGAGCGATTTGCCCTTCAAAACAGAAATTCCAAAAACCAGGCTGCAGGAAGCACTAATTCAGAAACGAATTCTGTTTATTCCCTCCACCGGAGAGCCACAGCCTGGCTACAAAAGCAGCCAAAACGTCAAAATACATCCACAGGAAGCGTCCATCATTGCACGATGCCTTAGCGAAATTGAATTGTTGTGCAACCAAAATGCTCTCCAACTCGCCGCTTCGGAATCACCTTCCCCCGGCAGCCTCAGCGTAGGCATCATTACACCCTACCGCCGACAGATTGCCCTGATACGCAATGAACTCCGCAAGGCGGGAATTGTCATTGCGGACAGCATCACGATAGATACCGTGGAGCGATACCAGGGATCTCAGCGCGACATCATCCTGTTTTCCTTTTGCCTGAACAGTGCAGATCAGCTGGACCAATTGACGAGTACCTTTGTGGACGATGATGTGGTCATTGACCGAAAATTCAATGTAGCCTTGACAAGGGCCAAACAACAACTCATCATCACCGGCAATCCGACTCTCATGAAACAAAACCTGGTATTCAGTGACTGGCTGGATTATGTTGCCTCCGAAGAGGGTATCCTTCACCCAGACTAACTAAGGTGGCGCTGATAGCGTAATATATACATGGCAACTGGGTATTCTGCCGCTAATTCCCGGTGTTGTTGTCAGAAATTGTATTTTTACAACCGGAACAAGCCGTATGCCTGCAACTCATTCAATTTTAGACACCATTCAACAACAAACCCGGGACCAAAAGGCTTTGTTGGCGGTGTTGCTGGACCCTGACAAGATTGCCCTCGATAAAATACCGGCCCTGCTGGAAACTGCCCATCTTGAGGGTGTGCACATGGTATTTGTGGGAAGCAGCCAGCCATTGCAAACGGATTTGGAAGAATTTCTTTGTTTTGTGAAACGTCATTGCAGCCTGCCTGTGTTGCTTTTTCCGGGCGACCATCACCAATTGAGCCACAACGCGGATGCTTTGCTGTTTTTATCCCTGATTTCGGGCAGGAATCCGGACTACCTGATTGGCCAGCATGTGGCCTCAGTGCCGTTTTTGATGAATGGCCGTCTGGAGATTATTCCCACAGGATACATACTCATCGATGGTGGCAG
>JAUMBK010000186.1:38317-47353 GCA_032115795.1 Saprospiraceae bacterium
CTGTCCAGAAAGTAAGTCAGACAGCGGGCATGGAAAGGGATGATGTGTCTCTCATTGTACAGACAGCCAAAGCCGGAGAATGGCTGGGCATGAAACTGATTTATCTCGAAGCGGGCAGTGGGGCCTTGTTTCCCGTCCCCCAACATACCATCTCTGCCGTAAAAAAAACAATCCATGTGCCCCTGATTGTGGGTGGTGGCATCGATTCTGCAGAAAAGGCCGGTCAGGCAGTCCATGCGGGAGCAGATGTTGTTGTTATTGGAAATATCCTTGAAAAAAAACCCCGGCTGCTGAAAGAGATCGCGAGGGCAATTCATCACGCATCTAGCAAAGTCATGACAATTCAATGAAAGGCACAGTCATAAAATCCACTGGAAGTTGGTATAACGTGTTGCTTGAAGATGGCAAAGTCATCCGCTGCCGACTGGTTGGAAAAATGAAACTGGACGGACTAAAATTAACCAATCCGATTGCCGTAGGCGACAAAGTGCAAATTGTACTGGAAGAAAACGCAGATTTTCAGGGCATCATCAAAAGTGTGGATGCTCGTAAAAATTATGTGTTGCGCCAGTCGCCCCGCAAACGACATCAGTTGCATTTTCTTGCAAGCAATATTGACCAGGCCCTTCTGATCATTACCATGCGGGAACCAAACCTGAAAGTTGGGTTTATCGACCGCTTTTTGATGATGACCGAACCGTATTCCATCCCTGTCATTCTGGTCTTTAATAAAAGTGACTTATTTACCCCCGATGATGCAGAAGCATTTGCCGCATTGTCAATGCTGTACGAATCGCTGGGATATCATGTCATCGCCGCGTCCTCCGTTACTGGCGAGGGAGTGGCAGCACTAAAACAAATCCTGGAAAAAAAAGTGACATTGGTCGCAGGGCAGTCCGGCGTTGGGAAATCGACTCTAATCAACCATATCGAAGCCGGCCTGCAACTTAAGACAGAGGAAATTTCGGACTTTTCCGGAAAAGGGCAACACACAACCACCTTTGCGGAAATGCACCCTTTGTCCGGAGGAGGCCATATTATCGATACCCCCGGCATAAAAACACTGGCTTTCAGCCACCTGGAAATCCAGGACATCGCCCACAACTTCAGGGAGATGTTTGCCCTGTCACCCCAATGCCGCTTTGCCAATTGTACGCATCGCAACGAACCAAACTGTGCTGTCAAGGCCGGAATCCAGGATGGCCGCATCAGCCCTGTCAGGTACCAGAATTACCTCAGCCTCATCGAAGAAGTGGAAGACCAGAACTATTGGGAAAGACACAGTGACGTATAAGCATCCAATGGCAACCGATTGCCGGCAGAAGGAATTGCATTCTGCATAGATTTATTGTACAGATGTTTTTATATAATGATAATATATAATATATTTGCCCTGCATCAAACAGATCGTGTCAGTCATGTCAAATCAAGCATTCAGAGTCCAGGGCAACGCCAGGTTATCCGGTACCATTCAACCACAGGGAGCCAAAAATGAAGCACTACAAATCATCAGTGCCGTATTGTTGACCGAACAAAAAATGGTTATCCGGAATATCCCTGACATATTAGACATCAGAAAGCAAATTGAGTTGCTGAAAGGCCTGGGTGTCAAAGTAGAAAAACTGGGCCAGAATGAGTATGTATTTCAGGCAGACAATATTGACACAGACCACCTCTCTTCTGAAATTTATCAGGAAAACGCAAAAAAAATCCGTGGTTCTGTCATGTTGCTGGGACCGTTGCTTGCCAGACTGAAAAAAGCCTATCTTCCCAAACCTGGTGGGGATAAAATCGGACGCCGCAGGTTGGACACCCATTTTCTTGGCTTTCAAAAACTCGGTGCGGAGTTTCAGTACGATGAGAAAGGTGACCAGTTTTTTATTGGGGCAGAACAGTTGAAAGGCAATTTCATCCTGATGGATGAAATTTCTGTCACCGGGACAGCCAATGTCGTCATGGCAGCTGTCATGGCAGAAGGGACAACCCAGATTTATAATGCTGCCTGCGAGCCTTACCTGCAACAGCTATGCAAGATGCTGAATAGAATGGGTGCAAAAATTACAGGTGTCGGGTCAAATTTACTGACCATTGAAGGCGTGGAAAAACTTGGCGGAACTGACCACACCATTCTGCCGGACATGATTGAAATAGGCAGTTTTATCGGTCTGGCGGCCATGACACAATCGAGTCTGACGATTCAAAATGTGTCCGTACCCAATCTGGGCATCATTCCTTCCACATTTGAAAAGCTGGGTATCCAAATCGATGTACAGGGTGACAATTTATACATTCCAGCACAAGACGTATACGAAATTCAAAGCTTCATTGATGGTTCTATCATGACCATTTATGATGCCCCCTGGCCGGGATTTACCCCGGATCTGTTGAGCATCATCCTCGTTGTTTCCACCCAGGCAAAAGGAAGCATTCTAATCCATCAGAAAATGTTTGAAAGCAGGCTGTTTTTTGTCGATAAGCTGATCGACATGGGCGCACAAATTATATTATGCGATCCGCACAGAGCCACAGTCATTGGTTTGGAACGCAAGGCGCAATTGCGGGGTATCCGCATGAGTTCACCGGATATTCGTGCTGGTGTTTCCCTGCTGATTGCAGCATTGTCGGCACGAAGTGAAAGCATCATTTCCAACATCTCCCAGATTGACAGAGGCTATCAGAACATTGATGGCAGATTGAATGCATTGGGAGCGCAGATTGAACGCATCGAAGAATAAACTGTTGCCGGTTTAGTCATTTGACATTACTTTTACCTGCTGGTCTATACTTTCATCGTGGATAGTTTTGATAAACCGGGTGATAAATTCTTCACTCAATCCGCTTTGCCCACCTTGCTCTATAAACTTTTGTAGGATCTGCTGCCATCGACTGGCCTGTAGAATGGTCATGTTGTTTTCTCGTTTGTACGCCCCTATTTTGCGTACAACATGCATACGGGAAGCAAGAATGTGCATGAGCTCTTCATCAATCAAATCGATTTCTTTTCGAAGCCGGTCCAGCTGCTCGTTTTCTATTGTTCCAGCAGGCTTGACTTCCCGTATGATCAGGGAATGGATGAGTGAAGCATACTCCTCCGGTGTAATCTGCTGGGCTGCATCGCTCCATGCCTCGTCAGGCGTGACATGGGATTCCAACATCAAACCATCAAAATTCAAGTCCATCGCCTTTTGTGCCACGCGTTGCAACAATGACCTGTTGCCAGAGATATGGCTTGGATCCGTAATCATTGGGATGTCGGGCATCGCCGTTTTAAAATCAATCGCGATTTGCCATTGCGGCCGGTTGCGGTAGATTTTTTCGCCTGCAAAAGAAAATCCCCTGTGAATCGCCGCCAGTCTAACCAGACCGGCATTCAGCAATCGTTCCATGCCACCGAGCCACAGCGATAAATCAGGATTGACTGGATTTTTTAATAATACCGGGATGTCTACGCCCTTCAGCGCATCAGCAATTTCCTGCACTGCAAACGGATTGACAGTAGTACGTGCCCCTATCCAGAAGACATCTACGCCCGCTTTTAAACAAAGTTCCACATGCGCAGCCTTGGCAACCTCAACCGCCACGGGCAATCCCGTGACTGCCTTCACCCGCTGCAACCAGGGTAATCCTTTTTCGCCAACACCCTCAAACGCACCCGGGCGCGTGCGAGGCTTCCAGATGCCTGCCCTGAAAATATCCACCTCTCCGGTGGCCTTCAACCTGGAAGCCGTATCCAGCACTTGCTGTTCTGTCTCTGCACTGCAGGGACCGGCAATCAACAAGGGTTTTTTATGTGTAAAAAAGGGATTCATCGCATCGTTTTATTCGGAAGAAAAAAGGGAGCCTGTGCGTCACAGAACTCCCAAAATATACTGACACATTTACATAGAAGCCCCGTTACTCTATTTCTTGGAAATAACAGCTACAGCATATGGCGGTAAATGTGGAATGGTGACGAATCATAAAACAAAAGTATGGAATTTCTTCATTTCGCTGAATGTTCCAGGATACAATTTTACCTAAAAAGTATACCGCTTCTGAAACATGGGAGACCTTGGTTTTACTAAAATTTCACCTATTGTATCATATAGTCCAGAATACATCGACATCTGCAATCATGCCTTGTCTGTGTTACAATTCCGCAATATTGCAGGGAACAATTCCTGGTTTTTTTAATCCAAGTAAATATTCCAGCACTTTTTCGTTGAATTCGGCTGCCTTTTCTACATTGACCACATGGCCACATTCTTCAATCACAAGCAGGGCAGCGTTCTGCATCTGCCGAATGCTTTTTTTCAAAGGGGCGAGAAACAAATAATCCTGGTCACCCATGACAAACAGGGTGGGCACAGCCAGGTGGACATGAAACCGCGAAAACAATGACGACAATTGTCCAGTGAGCGTAAACCAGCGTAAAAATTCCCTCTGGCAAAGCTGACGGGCCTCACGAATGAACAAATTTCGGGATTCCCGGTGATTTGATGCAGGCATGATCACATAAGCAAACAACTTATATAACCACATGTAGGGCATGACGTGCTGACACATTCGCCCCAGACCAACCCACATTCTTGATTGAAACGAAAATTGCGTGATGGCGCCCACCATGATCATGGAGTTCATCCTCTCGGAAATCATATCGCCCAATTGCCTGATAACCAATGTACCCAGGGAGACCCCAATAAAATGGGCCGACGCGAGCTTGACATGGTCGAGCACTTCAATGATATCTCTGGCGATGAGTTCAAATGTATAGGGAGCCACGCTTGCCTCCATTGGATTGGCGGACGATTGTCCATGCCCTCGAAGGTCGATGAGCAACAAATTAAAATGTGCCTGGAAAGCTTTCAATTGCTTGTGCCATACAGCCGAACTCCCACCCGCTCCGTGGATAAATACAACCCATTCGGCTGGGGTTTCCTTGATAAATTGACGGTAATGCAGCATGGTGGTGAAAAAAGAATGTACAACAGCACCACCATGATAAGGTTTTGATGGCAATGTGTCACATGACTATTGACTATTTTTCGGTATTGTAAAATGGCAATCGACAAACGGTAGCGACGAGCTTTTTTGATCCCATTTGTATCCAGATTTTTGTTCCTGGTTCAGCCATGGCCAGCGGCACATATCCCATACCAATGGGCATGTCAAGTGAGGGTGACTGTGTACCTGAGGTAACAAAACCTATCTGGGTGTCCTGGTCATCTACAATCAGGTAATGGTGTCGGGGTACCCGCCTGTCTTCCATCGAAAATCCGACCAGCTTTCTTGCCAGGCCAGCTTCCTTTTGCTTTACAAGCAACTCCTGCGAGGTAAACGGATGCGCTTTCTTTAATTTTGTAATCCAACCCAGTCCAGCCTCAAGAGGTGATGTGGTGTCGTCTATGTCATTGCCATACAGGCAAAAGCCCATCTCCAGCCTCAAGGTGTCTCTTGCTCCCAGGCCACAGGGCTTGATGTCAAATTCCTTGCCCGCTTCCATGACAGCATGCCATAGTGCTTCTGTCTGGCTATTGTCCACATACAGCTCAAAACCACCCGCTCCTGTATAGCCTGTCGCCGAAATCAGCACATTGGGAATGCCGGCAACAACGCCTTTGCGGAAGGTGTAGTACGCAATGTCCTGCAAAGGCACTTCCGTCAACGTTTGCAAGACCTGGGTAGCCTTGGGTCCCTGGACCGCCAGCAATCCTGTCCTGTCAGAAATATCAGACAGCCGGACATCAAAGCGATTCTGGCCGGCAATCCATTGCCAGTCTTTCTCTATATTGGATGCATTTACGACAAGCATAAACGCCTGTTCGCCCTCATTGCACATGTCTTCCGGAAGACGATACACCAGCAGGTCGTCGACAATGCCGCCACTGGCATTAGGCATACAACTGTATTGGGCCTCACCGGACAACAGCTTGGAAGCGTCATTGCTCGTCACCTGTTGCACCAGGGCAAGAGCCTCTTTTCCCTTGACGATAAATTCGCCCATGTGGGAAACGTCAAACATACCCACCCTTTGGCGCACGGCATGGTGCTCATCCGTAATGGAAGTGTATTGTATGGGCATGTTGTACCCCGCAAAATCGGCCATTTTCGCTCCAAGGCCTTCATGGATGTGGGTCAATGGTGTGCTTTTCATTCTACAATGGGTCTATTCAATGATTCGATGGGGCAAATATAGACATTTGACCAGACTTAACGAAGTTGGCCCATGTTACAATCATGTATTGCGCCATATTGTCATGCTTGTTCAATATAATACGCCATAATGGCAGTTATCTTTGACGATTTTGCGCCATAATTTCTGCAAATGCCCTGTGGTACAGGGATTGCCGTACTCGTTGAAAAAAGAATAGAACCATGACACAATTCGTTTACAAGCCCTTCACAGGAAGGCATTTCGTGACAACCAGACCAAATTCCTCTTTTCCAGGCATGATTGATGAAGTATTCAAAAGAGTAAGGATGGACAATGCTGCACTGGAATACACGCATGCCGTGCCGGCAGTCAATGTAGTTGAGGCAGAGGGTAAATTTGAAGTGCATCTGGCCGCCCCGGGACTGGAAAAACAGGATTTTCAGATTTCTGTGGACAAAGACTTGCTGGTGATCTCCGTAGAAAAAGAAAAGAAAGCGGAGTCCGGAGAAGAGGGCAGGTGGATTCGCAAAGAATTTGCGATTGACTCGTTCAAGCGAACGTTTCACCTTGACAAACACATTGATGCAGACCACATTGAAGCGGGGTATGCGCAGGGAATACTGACCGTAATTCTGCCCAAAAAGCAGGAAAACGTACAAAAAACAACCAGACTCATCGAAATTCAATAAACTGGACCTGGGACAAACAAAAAGGGGAAGCTGATTGGCCTCCCCTTTTTATTTTTTATAAATGAAAATAAGCATCCCGTAGATGCTTTCTGGTGCCGAAGGCGGGACTCGAACCCGCATGACTCGCGTCACACGCCTCTGAAACGTGCGTGTCTACCAATTTCACCACTTCGGCTCAAACGAGATACAAAAGTACATATATTCCACATTGAAAAAAACCTTTCCGTAAAAAACCCACATTTTTTTCGTTTGCCTCTTGACAAAAGTGAAAAATGACGTATTTTTGCATTATATACTTTTTTTATTCAAAAATTGAGTCGCCTATAGTTCTTACATCTACACTTTAGAAATCAGAGATTTTATTCACCCGTAAATCTAGTGTAGATATGCAATTAAGAACATTGAATGACCAGGAACTCATTTCCCTTTACCTTGATGGAAATCAATTCGCGTTTGAAACTCTTTTGCGCAGGCACAAGGATAGAATTTATACGTCTATCTATCTGTTTGTAAAAGATACCGAACTTGCCGAAGATATTTTTCAGGAAGTGTTTATCAAAATCGTAGATACCCTCCGCAAAGAAAAATACAACAATGAAGGCAAATTTATTCATTGGGCCTTGCGTATTTCATACAATATGTGCGTCGACCATTTCCGAAGGTCAAAGCGCATGACCATGGTTACAGGTTCTGAGAGTTTTGACATTTTCAATGTCATTGAAAGCAAAGACGACCACAGGGAAGCTGAGATCATCCGCCAGCAAAATCATGACAGGGTGCGGGCCTTGATTGACCAGTTGCCCGCCGAACAAAGGGAAGTGGTCATCCTAAGACACTATGCTGACATGAGTTTTAAGGAAATAGCCCAAATGACACGAGTAAGCATTAATACCTCGCTGGGTAGAATGCGTTATGCATTAATGAATTTAAGAAAAATGATGGCTGAGACTGAATTGGCAGCCTGATTGGTTAGTTAGTAAATTTGAGTGAATAAAAAAGGGAGGCGCCAAACCTCCCTTTTTTTTAATACCCTCTTGAAATAAACATGCTACATCAGTGAATTTCAATGTTTGTATCGTCAAGTCTCAATTGAATCTGGCCACGATCAAAATCAGATCGGGATTTCAGGTGCTTGCCCTGTCCTTTGTACGTGATTGTTTTATTTTCAGGTATATAAAACGTATATTCTACTTTTTGTGCCCGGTATTTGTCCGTTTGGGGTATTTCCAGAAATGGCTGTAACGTAATCACACTGTCTTTTACCTCCAGAGAATGCAGTATGTTGGATGCCCGGAGTTCCGCTTCGCCTCGGTTGCGTCCCCTGGCACTAATCTCCTTGGTAATGTGAAGCAGTGAATCCTTTGATTTTTCAATGATGAAATGAACGTCATCCACTTTGAATTTATCGCCATCCATGTGTGCACCACCAAGGTAAACCCCAAATTCGCCCTCTCCGTCTTCTGTTTCAGGCACATCAATCACCAGTTCATTTCCCGTCAATCTATGCTCTGAAGTGGAAGTGGTCTCAGAATATGACTGGAACTCCTGGACTGTCTTGCTGGCTACGATACTTGCGGCAACCAGGGCTGCAAACCATACAACCACAGCAATCATCGAAAATATCCGACTGATCCTGTAGCGGAAAAGCAAACGGAGTACTCCCAGAATGAGCATGATTGCCGGGATACCCAGCAAAAAGAAGGCAGAAATGATTCCAATGGTAGTCAATCCATTATCAGAAGGTCCAAAATTGTACAGCAACGGAGAAGCAACGCTCATTCCGATAATGGTGGCTACCCACGACATAGCAAGGACAGCAGTGAGAATAATGGCAAATCCAACCAATATGATTTTAAAAAATTTGATAACAAACCCTACCAAGGTTGCCAGCAAGGTAGAAATCAGATTGATGACCCCTGCCAGAAAACCGCGAATTCCCCCAACACTGTTTCCCTTGACATCCTGCTTGAGTTTCCCACCGAGTTCATTGATGTCTTCTTCAACTACCCTGGCAATGTTTTCAAAGGTAGCCGGCTCGCCCCGCATGGACAACTTCTCTGAGGTTGTATTCGCCTTGGGTACCAGAATCCACAAAATCAGGTATGTCATTAAGCCCAGACCCCAGGTAAAAAAGAGGATGACAAACAACAACCGTATCCAAAGAGGATCATCAATACCCAGATAAGCCGACATGCCAGAACAAACCCCACCCAG
>JAUMBK010000186.1:47363-49718 GCA_032115795.1 Saprospiraceae bacterium
ACCCAGCTTCTTATCATCAGGATCCCTGTAAAATCGTTTGCCTGGTGTAAAACCAGGTGACGCTTGCTGCTCAGCAGTAAATGACTGGCGAAGGTCGATCGGCTCCGCGCCAAAATCTTCGGGCTTTCCCATGACCATCACCACTTCCTCCACTTCCTTCATTCCTATAATGGGCTTTCCATTTAGCTGCTCCTGAAAAAGTTCTGCCATGCGTGCCTCAATATCCTGCAGGATTTCGTCACAACTCTCCGAATTTTTGAAGTGATTGCGGAGAGAAGAAAGATACTGATTGATATAGTCAAAGGCCTCATCATCGATTGAGAATAAATATCCACCCAGGTTGATTTGAAATGTCTTGTTCATTGTATTAACTATTTTGTGGTTGTGTACATTGGTTTACCGCTTCATTGAGCTCATTCCATGTTTCTTTCAGCCCCGACAGAAAACTTCCCCCATCTGCTGTCAACTGATAATATTTTCTCGGCGGACCCGTGCGCGATTCCTGCCAGGTATAATTCAATAATCCTGCATCTTTCAGCCGGTTCAGCAAAGGATACAACGTCCCTTCCACAACAATCAGCTTTGACTCCTTCAGTTTTTTAATGATGTCCGTAGGATACGCGGGCTCCTGTGCTATGATGGCCATGACGCACAATTCAAGCACTCCCTTTCGCATCTGCGCTTTTGTGTTTTCAATCTTCAGTTCCATTGTGTGTCCTCACCTTTAATGGTGATTGTCACACAAAAATAAAGACAAACATAGTACCATGCATTACATAGTACTATTTATAGACGTGTAAATAGACAAACACGGCACTAATGCCGACAAACAGCCGTTACACCCGCTCTAAAGCAGGACAATACCACAAAATGATAGTTGAAAACTTATTTTGCCTTTTTGGAAGTGGCAAGCTCGGCGGCATAGATCGCCCTGCCCAGCCTGGCTAAAAAAGGTATGCCGACAGTATCATAGTCATACCGGTTGTCGTTGTAAATGCCATCCGTGTTGACATGAATGACCGCCGTCAGAAAAAAACCGATGTCATGCTGCGTGTCCTCAATGTATGCACAGTCAATCAGAAATCCATACGCAGTACCCACTTTGTTGTAGATCTTGATATGTGACGGAATGCGCTCCTTACTGTCACCAAACAAAAAATACTTGACATAACTATCATAATATACCGTACTATCACTGTAAAAAGAATAGGCAGACGGCAAATCAGACATGCACTTCCGCAAAAAATGGTAGTCATCGCGATGCAAATCAAACCGGGAAGCAGGTGGAAAATAATCGGGAACCAAAATTCGCTGCAAAGTGCCTTCCATGTCCCGAAGGCTATAAAAATTTTTATTTCCAAAATCGAAGGGCGCAAGGACAAGGCTGTCGTTTTGATCAATGTATCCCCGTCCTTTCATGGACTGTGCAGCAGCATGTTTCCAATCGTGCTTTGCCCGTGTCATAGGTTGATCATATACCACTTGCTTTTCGCGAAAGAAGCGAATGTTGTTGTAAGTGGCATTGTCTTCCTCAGATAAGCCGGGAATACTAAGCCTGTGGCGAATGAACGTACCCCCCTGCATCCCTTTTTTTCGCAATTCGTCATTGATGTAATCTCTGCCAAGAAATTCAAACAGTCGGTTGTAGGCATCGTTGTCAGAGACAGCAAAGATTTTCTGGATATACCGCTCAATACTGGGCTTGCCGCTGTCTTGCGTAGGGTCGGAAAAAGCAGCAGTCAAACGTTCATTTCCCTGCGCTGTCAGCATGGCATCGGATGGAAATAAGGTCACTCCTTCTTGCCGCAAAGCATGGATTTTTTGCAAGGCGAGAATCGCAACCGGCATCTTTACAGTGCTCGCAGGGTAAAAATAGTTGTTTTCATTCACCCGAAAATACTGGGAATGGAATTTTTTCTTCTTTTGATCCACTCGGGTATAGATGATTTGCACTTCATACACGGAATCATATGCCACTGACGATAGAAAAGGGTCACCTGCCATCGTTTTTTCCAAATGCACCATCTTCCGGTTGCAGGATAAGAGGAAGGCTGAACCAACCAAAAAGCACAAAGTAATACGTATGCCCATACCTAGATCGAAATGAGTTTAAACTGAATCAACACCGCCATCAACACAATGATGACAAGCAAATAATATGCCCACGTATTTATTTCCGGGATCGCAGGTGCATATCTGGCCGTCAGAAATCCCCCGGCAACTTGACCGGCGGCCATAACCAGTCCTGCTTTCCAGTTGACCATACCATTCAGGGCAAACAAAGCCAGTACCAGAGCGGTGTATATCAGAATGACCCATGTTTTAACCACGTTTGCCTCCATCAGCGAATAGCCG
>JAUMBK010000187.1:0-1848 GCA_032115795.1 Saprospiraceae bacterium
AGAAGGATTTCAGGCCCAGACATTGCTTTTAACGGCCGACCAGACTGACGGACATACCATTGTGTATTCTCATCAGGGAGATATTTATGTTTTTCATATACAGGTTGAGGAGGTCAGACGGGTCAAAGATGGAAAATACATGGTATCCCCTGAAGACGGAAAAGTTATCTTTTTAAGTGGCGATTACCTGTATACCGGCCACGGCTTTGGAGAAAATTATTATGTACCGGGAGCCGTGGGATTTACCATAAAGACCTTCCGAAATATAAGCATTGCCTTCGTAGATTTTGGAGGAGGAAGGTTCAAAACAATCATATTGCATAGTGGTCTGGCTTGCAAGTAAATAAATGTGTATACCAGACCAACTTAGGTCAGGTTCAAGGCATGCGAAGTAGAGACAAGGCATGCCTTGTCTCTACTCCGCATGCCTTGTCTCTACTTCGCATGCCTTGTCTCTACTCCGCATGCCTTCACTTTTCTGTGTGATCGCCCGCATTTTTGCGATCAATCGCGTCTCTACATGGTTGTAACAAATGGTAAAATATACCGATGTTTCATCGCTACGCGACTTTCTTTTTTTATTTGGGAACGTGCTACCGATGTTTCATCGCTACGCGATTTGTTTTTTCGAAAAGAAAGGAGATTGATGTCACCGAAGGAGTCGTATGTAATAGCATGCGTTGCAATCATTAAATAGGGGGTGTCTAAAAGGGAATGCTTTTACGTTTTATGCTACCCTATTGTTTGTGTGTGCATGAGGGTAAATGGGTACGACATTACCTTCCGATCTTTGTTTTTTACTCCATGTCAGCTTTAATAGGTGCTTGTAGTTAAAAATGAAGACAATATTGGCTTTTTGGTCAATTTTTGCCGCCAATTTCCTCAAATTATGCCCTATGGCCATTAATCCGAACTCCATCGAGACCTTGTCGAGCCCCCGATGTGTGAATCTTGTAAAACGATTGTTGGATTTCATTTGGCCAAATACAGCTTCGACTTCAATAGAGCGCCTGCTTCTGTGCATAAGCCCCTTTTCGCTATTGAGTAATTCCCTGGCTCGTCCCTTAAGTTCGTTTAGTCTATGGTTTATTTCTATTTTCCGGTCGTCCTGCCCTTTGTGACATAACCCCCGCATGGGACATCCCTGACATCGCTGTGCCTGATACATGGTAATTTGACTCTCGTAGCCATTGGTACTTTTTTTAGTCTTGTTTCCAATGCGCTTCATCTTTTGCCCAATCGGACATATATAATAATCACCTGCTTCATTATAATATAGATTCTGAACCAAAAAGGGATTGTTCTTCCAGCTACGTGACTGTTCTTTGTGAAAGTAGTTGTACTTTACGTAACCATCGATTTTCTTACTTTCCATCATCTCATAGTTTTCTTCACTTCCATAGCCTGCATCCGCAATAACCTCCTTGCTTTGGATTCCATATTGCTGCTCAAAGCCATCTAAATGTTCTTCAAGCGTGGTGGTATCACCGGCTGTCTGGTGCATGCTGTAGTGTGTTAAAAACTGATTATCCGTACTGATCTGCGCGTTGTATGACGGCTTCAACTGACCACTTTGCAAATGATCATCTTTGAGGCGCATGAACGTAGCGTCCGGGTCAGTTTTACTGTAACTATTTCGACCATCCAGCGTATCTAACTTCTTCTCATACTCCTTCAGTTTTGGCAGCAACTCCTTATCTATTTTCTTAATCTGTTTAATCACTTCCTTGCTGAAGTTTCCCTTTTGATTTACCGCTTCATTAAGTTCAGATATCTTCCTGCTCAGCTCCTCTGAGTTGATTACCATACTTTTATCAGGTGCGTTTACCTCTTAATTAACTGTCTTAA
>JAUMBK010000187.1:1858-2305 GCA_032115795.1 Saprospiraceae bacterium
TCTTTTCATCCAGCTTAGCTTTGTTTTTCTCAACTGAACCCTTCCATACAAACGTGTATCGATTCGCTACCGACTCAATTTTGGTGCCGTCGATATACTGCCTTTCCAGGCTTACATGACCCAACTCCACCAGCATCTTTACTATCGAAGCAAAAAGTGTATCTATCTCTCCCTTAAGTCTGTGACCTCTGAAATAGTTAATTGTCCTGAAATCAGGTGTGCTCCTACCAGACAACCACATAAAATGAATATTCTCCAGTAAGGCCTTTTCCATCTTACGGCAAGAGTAAATATTGGAAAGGTAGCTGTAAAATAGAATCTTCAGCATCATTCTGGGGTGATAACTGCTCGTGCCACCCCCTTTGTATCTGGAAATAATCCTGCTGATATCCAGCTGATCCACTACATGATTAACCAACCGGACTGGGTGGTTGTCAGGAATCATTT
>JAUMBK010000188.1:0-20844 GCA_032115795.1 Saprospiraceae bacterium
TGCAAACGGATACCAAAGGGATGAAAAACAAAGCCGTACGCGCATTCAGGAAAGGTACGTCCATCACCCAAAACTGCATGTGATTGTATATCAATGTCAGTCCCAGCAGGCCAAAAAACACCCATGCCTGTTTCTTATCTTCCATCCAACGCCAAAAGAAAATGCCTGACCCTACCAAAAAAACAATCAGCCCCATGACAATAACATACACTACTTCGTTGGACCAGTGAAAATACTCCGTTCCGGATCGCATGGCATAAATCAAAGGTCGGGCAGTATCCTCCAGAAATCCTGCTGTTCCCCAATACACAAATTGCTTGGTCTCCATCATCCTGAAAAAAGGCAAAAAACTCAAGACACCCAGTACTCCGGAAATACCGGTAGCAATAGCCACATCGCGCCACCAAAGAGCCGGCTTGCTTTTCCAGTGCCTGGTCCAGCTGTCGACAGCCAGAACAAACAACTGGGGAAAAAAGAAATTGAGCAGCGTAAAATTGGCATACACACCCACTGCACCTAATACCAATGAGGCGACAAACGCACGATGCCCTCCATCTTGTATCCGCCGCACAAGGAAGTACAAGCTCCCCACTTCAAAGGCAACACTTAATCCGTAGCCACGCGCAACCGAAAAAAAGTCAAGCATATAGGGCTGCAAGCAAACCAGTCCCACAAGAGTAAATTGCATCCAGGTATCAGCAAACAAGCGCTTTGCCAATGCCACCGCAAACAGGAAAAAAGGCAAAAAAGCCAGTAGATTGTGCAGCCTGCTTACAAAAAGACCCTTGCCAAAAACAGCCATTTCCGCTTTGATAAGCAGCGTGTTGAGGATGTGGTTGTTGGGAATCGGGTCCTTGTATGTGACAATATCCCAGACAGGAGCCTGGCTAAGGGCAATGGTATTGACTTCATCATGGGTCACAGGTACACGGGCAGCTTCGCCTGCCACCAGCAAAAACAAAAGCAGGCCCAACGCAAGCCATCCATACCCTGATTTATCTGTAGGGAACCAATGCATACCTTTCATTCTGCGACAAAACTAATGATTTTCCCGTATCCATGACTGTGCAAGGGAGACAGAATTGCGAGGCAGAAGTACGATGAAGGCAGGATTGTACTACCTTTGCTTACACATTCTCAGGTTATGCCTACTTTTATACGGAAATTGACATTAAAAAACATTTGGCTGGCTGCCTTCGTCCTTCTCCTCTTTTTCAGCCTGGTGTATCGAAACATCCTGGACCATCCCAATCAATTTTTGGTTTCCGGAGGGGACGGTATGAAAAATTACTATACTTTCATGTATCATATTGCTCAGGATAGCACCTACATGGGCTTTGAGGGGATGAATTATCCGTTTGGAGAAAACATCATTTTTACAGACAACCAGCCCTTGTTTGCCAATGCGGTCAAATGGTTGAGTCATGTCTTCCCCGGCATTCTATGCTACCTGCCTGCGATCCATAACCTTGCCTTGCTGGGGGGACTGATCCTGGGGGCCTTTGGCTTGTATCTTTGTTTTCTGAAACGGGGAGTTGCGGCTGGATTTGCCTTGATTGCAACAGCAGGGCTGATGTTGATGCATCCCCAGGCTGACCGGATTCACGGCCATTTTGCACTTTTTTACCCTGTATTGCCCTGGCTGTTTCTGCTTTGGCTATCCATTTTCGATAAGGGCATCCGGTGGCGCTATGACTTGGTCATTGGCACCATCATCTTGTGCAGTGGGTTCCTGCACATGTATTATTTTATTACAGGCAGCATTTTATCCGTACTGGGTCTGTTCATGCTTTCTCTGGATAAAGACAAAAAACCAACGCTGTTGCCAGCCCTGCGGAGCTTCCTGATACAAATTGTTGTGCCCTTTGTTGTGCTATACCAATTCACCTCGCGCTTTCACGTTGTCACAGACAGACCGTCAGATCCGTGGGGATTTTTCTCCTTTCACTCGTCATGGGAGGGGCTATTTTTCAGCTACAGGCTTCCCTTGTTCAATCTGATCAATACCAATCTCATTTCTGTACGCGATCTGGATGTGGAGGGTAAATACTATGTGGGCATCCTGGCTGTGGTGTTTGTTTTATGGCAGATAGGAAATGGTGGAGCTAAAGTGGTGAAGTCGATTATTGGGAAAGCATGGCCCAGCGGGGCGTTATCGCTTGCCCTACCAGGTGGCCGGAACCAGTTTTTGTGGGGAATTTTTATACTGTCGGCACTGATCTCATTTGGCTATCCTTTTACGATCTCGGGCCTGGAGGGTATGCTGGATTTCACTGGTCCCTTCAAGCAGTTCCGAAGCATCGGACGCGTTGCCTGGATTAGTTTTTATGCTATCAACCTGCTGGCAATTCCAACCTTTTACACCTGGTGGACAAAATGGCAGCAAGGGCCCAAAAAGACAATTCTGTATTTTGCCTTGCCAGGCATTGCATTGGCGGAAGGAGTGATGATGTATTACACAAAACCCGTCCAGCAGACCGAATTGCATGCATATTATTGCACAGAGGCCTATGGAAACCTGCCTGTAAAAGCCGAAGAATACCAGGCATTGCTGCCGGATCCTTATTTTAGTGTAGGATCAGAAGGGTTTGCCTGGTGGGAGCAGGGACAAAATGTCAACCAGAATTTTGCGTTGTCGTACCGCTTAAAGCTACCCACCATGGGAGTCAATCTGAGCCGCACCTCGCATAGGGAGTCATTTTTATTGAATGAACTGGTCTGCCAGCCATACCGGGTACCTGAAATCATCAAGCTAATCGCTGCCAAAGATACTCGTCCGCTGCTGGTCGCAGAAACCAAGCTCGACGTGCACGAACACCGGTGCAGGCTCCGCCACTGGACGCAAGAGGCACCCGTAGTTTTTGAGAACGAGGAATTCCGCCTACGCCGCCTGGAGCTGGCATCATTTGATTCCATCGTTCAAAAATTTACCGATTCCCTGCAACGCATACCACAAACCACTGTAAAAGAAGTGTCCTTTTCAAAAGCAAAGGGGCCTAAGGGATGGGGCTACGAAGCGTATCTGCCCATCGACAGTACACTGGCTGGTCAGCGCACCATTGGCTATTGGATCGAAGCCTCAAATGCATCTATCGTGCATTGCATTACTGAAGTGTGGCAGTATGACAGCCTCCACAATCAACTGGACTATATCGGCGAGGCCAATCGATTCAACTACAAGAAATACGAGGGCCATCAGTTGTGGATTGACACTCCTGTGTTGATCAAACCGGAAACGACCAAGCTGGTAATCCGGGTTTCCAAGGAAAAGATGAAGGAGGCAGAGCAGCTTCAGATTACGCGTGCCGGCATCCGGTAGGTGATGTCGCCAGCAGGGACAGGCAGAAGACAAAGAACGTTTTCCTCCATAAGGAAAGGTGGATATATGCAAGAACAAAAAGCCCGGCTATTTTGATAAAAAGGCCGGGCTTTTTCATTCATCCTCCATGTTGTAACGCCGCTTCAGGCAGATTTTACAAACATCCGGAAGCCGTTGCCGTGAATATTTTCAATCTCAATATTTTCATCTTTGTTCAAGTACTTTCGAATTTTAGTGATAAAAACATCCATACTTCGTGCAGTAAAATAATTGTCATCCTCCCATATCTTGGTTAATGCTTCGGAGCGTTGCAGCACATCATTCATCCGAAAACAAAACAAACGCAACAGTTGTGCTTCCTTGGGTGACAATTTTTCTGCACTCCCATCTGGCGTAAATGTAAGGATGCGAAGGGGAAAGTCAAAGTGATATTTGCCAATGATGAATTCGCGCTGGTTCTCCTGATTTTCCTCTGGTTTGGATGTCCGACGAAGGACAGCTTTGATACGCAACAACAATTCTTCCGAATTGAACGGCTTGGTAATGTAATCATCGCCCCCCAGTTTAAAGCCTTCCAATACATCTTCCTTCAATGTTTTGGCGGTAAGAAAAATGATGGGAATAGCTCCATCAATGCCCCTGATGTCTTTGGCAAGCGAAAAGCCATCTTTCTTGGGCATCATAACATCGGTGATGCAAAGATCAAATCCTCCCTTCCTGAATTGGTCAAGCCCCTGTTCCCCATCTGTTGCCAATACAACGTCAAAATCATGCATTTCAAGATATGATCTGAGTACATCTCCAAAATTCTGGTCATCTTCGACAAGTAAAATCCTGTTGGCCATACGTGTTGTTTTTCTTATAACTGAATTTTCTTTTAAAATATTATACAAACCGTTTGGAGGGAAAAAATACGGTAAATACACTTCCCTTTCCCGGTTCACTTTTGACAGACACTCTCCCGTGATGGGCTTCTACCATGGCCTTGACATAACTGAGGCCCAGCCCAAAACCTTTCACATCGTGAAGATTTCCTGTGTGCACGCGATAAAACTTTTCAAAAATATTTTTTTGTGCCTCTTTTGAAATTCCGATGCCATTGTCTTCCACTGACATTTCTACACCACCTCTGGCATTTCGGGTTGTGATGACAATCTGCGGATTTTGAGGTGTGTATTTTTCTGCATTGTCAAGCAACTTACTGATGATGCTGGCAATGTGGGTCTGGTCTCCGCTCATCACCGGGCGTGTGGCATTCAGGTGCATTGTGATCACCCCACCCTTGGCCTGTACTTTCAATTCTGCATTGACGACGGCACTTTCGATGAGCTCATGAAGGTTGATTTCATTATACTTTAGCTCTACATTTTCCTTGTCAATCTGGGCCATTTGCAGTACCTTTTCCACCTGGCTCAGCATGCGTTTGTTTTCCTGCCGGATAATATTTATGAAACGGATAATTTTATCCTGGTTGGTTAAGATGCTTGGGCTGGCAATCGAATCGGCAGCCAGGGAAATGGTGGCGATGGGCGTCTTAAATTCGTGTGTCATATTGTTGATAAAATCGGTCTTCATCTCAGACACCTTCTTTTGGTGAAACACGATGTAGATGGTGTAAGAAAAGCAAAATAAGATTAAACCAGTAAACAAGACGGAACTCACCAGGATGCCCCTGACGTTGGACCACAAGAAACGTTTTTTTCCTGGAAAGTACAAATTCAGATGGCCTGGCTCACTGAGGTCATCATCAAAGAGAGGAATTTTGTATTCTGCCTTGTATAGCGGATTCATAGCCGCTACATTGCTTGACTTGGTGGTATCGCCAATGGTTGCCGTATAATTGCCATTTTCAATGATGTATGCCTTTTCCCTATTGGAATAGACACCATATTCATATCGCAATTCGATTTCTTTTGAAGTAAGCTCATCGTGAATGTACTTATCCAGTCTGGAGATATCGATGTTTTCAAGCAAGGCATCGGGATCCAGCACCTCAGTGCGCAATTCCAGCTGCCGAATCCGCTGTTGCAACTCCTGCTCGTCGCCCGGAACAGTTGCCTGCACCTGGTTGTAATAATCCTGCTCTGCTGCTGTTTCGGCGTCGTTTTGCAGGCGTTTTTTTACATTGCTCAGTGAAATGGTGACTTTGTCATTGAAATTTTTCTCATCCAGGCCCACTGCCCTGTCTATCCAGAAATATTGAATCATGCCCACCCCAACAAGAGAGAGTGACATAATCACAATGATGCCCCAGATGACTTTTTTACTCATGCGTTCCCTAGATAATAAAGCAAAGAGATGGCAGTATAACAAAATAGTGGGCATGCTTGTTGGACAGATTGAAAATTGATTTTCTGTACCCCGCCTATATTCGCCACTTTGTCATTCCGCTGGATGACAGGCAATGCAAGTTTCCTGCCGAAATGGTTGATTCTGTTTTGATTTATGCTTGAATATATTGACTTTTGCACGTGGAAACCAAGCAACATTGATGTCGACAATGAACGCCTGTAATAGGCAACCTCTTTTTTTTCTGCTCTTCTCCCTGCTGGTCATGTTGGTATTGTCATGCGCGAGCACGGGCACACCCACCGGAGGCCCCAGGGATACGCGCCCCCCAGTGCTGGATACGATCCGTTCCAGCCGAAACAAGCAGGTAAATGTCAGACCGGAACTGCTGGTGTTTTATTTTGACGAATTTGTGGAGGTAAAAGACGCAATCAAGCAGGTACTGGTTTCCCCTCCACTGACCTATATACCCAAGGTAGTCCACCGGGGAAAAAGAGTCACCTTCCAGTTTGATGAAAAAGAAGTGCTGAAGGACAACGCCACATATACAATCAATTTTGGTGATGCCATTGTGGATTACCATGAAGGCAATGTACTCAGCCCGTTTTCGTATGTATTTGGGACCGGATCCTTTCTTGACAGCCTGAATCTGGAAGGAAACGTGATGGATGCACGGACTGGCGAAGCAGAAAAAGAGATGATTGTACTCCTGTATGACAACCTTGAGGATTCCATTGTCAGAAAAGAAAAACCGCTCTATTTTACCAGGCTGAACAAGGATGGGCAGTTCCTCTTTCAAAACATCAAATCGGATACATTCCGGCTTCTGGCCATAAAGGACGAGAACCTAAACTACCGGTATGATCTGGAAACGGAAAAAATCGCCTTCTCTGATTCACTGGTTATTTTGGGCCGTGCCTCGGAGCCATCGAAAACCTTGTTCGCGTCCTTGCCTGATCCCCGGTTGAAAGTACTGGCCTGGAACGCCAAATCGTATGGAAAAGTAAACTTCCTCTATAATGCCAGGCCGCCTGATACACTGGATGTTCGGATTTCAGACCCCAACATCCCTTTTGCGGTAGAGAAGGTGCAGGATTCGCTCAATGTGTATTATGACACGGCTGCCGATTCCTTTCATTTGTTTGTCGGGCTGGACACATTCAAAGTCAAGCCAAAAGGGAAAGCTGATTTCCTCAAGAAAAGTCGGTTTGCCTTAAAATATACCAGCCAGGTAAGCAATTTCCCGGCAAGGGATTCAGTGGAAATTGGCTTTTCCCAGCCGCTTGGCCGGTTTGATCAGTCAGAGGTATCGGTCACCGACTCAATCGGCCTGCTCGAAGGGGTAAAAATACGCCTCAGCGAAGATAAAAAGGCAGTTATCGTCTCCTATCCATGGCAGCCGGGTGGTCGGTACAGACTAAAGATGCCCGCCCAGCGGATCCAGAGCATGTATGGCATGTGGAATGACAGCATCAGCCTGGATCTGTCGATTCTACCCGTGGAAAAAACATCCGGACTGAAAATTATCATCGAAGATCTGGACTCAACAGCACAATATGTCGTCAGAGTATTGCGGGAGCAGATGCGCCTCAGCCAGCAATCCGTAAATGGGGTCACATCCTACTCTCTGTCCTATTCCGGGCTGGCACCAGACAAATACAATGTTGAAATCATCCGGGATACAAACGGCAATGGTCGCTGGGATCCGGCAAATTATTGGAAAAAAAGCCAGGCGGAGCCGTATTTCCTGTTCAAAGGTGATAAATTGCGGGAGAATTGGGACAGTGAAATGAAGGTATCCCTTTCGGCCAGGAAAGAAAGTGGTGTTGAACCAAAAGCAGGCCAGGCAGGTTTACCCTTTAGCAATCCTCTTCAACAAAAGAAAAAATGATTCTCAGATCTGAAAATCTCGTCAAAATCTATGGCCGTCGGGAGGTCGTAAGGTCTGTGTCAATTCACGTAAACCAGGGAGAGATTGTGGGATTACTTGGACCAAATGGCGCAGGTAAAACCACGACATTTTATATGATGGTCGGCTTCATCCAGCCCACCAGTGGGAAAGTATTCCTTGACGAAGAGGATGTGACACGCGATGCCATGTACCGAAGGGCCCAGAAAGGCTTGGGATATCTGCCCCAAGAGCCAAGTGTTTTCCGGAAACTGTCTGTAGAGGACAACATCAAGGCAGTGCTTGAGATGAGCCGGCTCAGCAAGGCAGAGCAAAAAGACAAGCTGGAGTCGCTGATTGCGGAATTCCGGTTGGAAAAAGTACGTAAAAATGTGGGTGATTCCCTCTCCGGGGGTGAAAGGAGGCGAACTGAAATAGCGAGGTCTCTGGCTTCGAGTCCAAAATTCATCCTGCTGGACGAACCGTTTGCCAGCATAGACCCCATTGCCGTAGAAGACATCCAATACATCGTTGCCAAGCTGAAAACGAAAAATATCGGCATCCTGATTACCGATCACAATGTGCAGGAAACGTTATCGATTACTGATAGGGCATATTTGATGTTTGAAGGCAACATCCTCAAAGCAGGTACCGCCGAAGAACTGGCGGAGGACGAGGTTGTGAGAAAAGTATATCTGGGAAGCCAGTTTGAATTGAAGAAGAAAATCCTGCGTTTTGATGAGGCGTAAGTTGTGCAGCGTAGCCATCATCCTCCTCTGCATGGTTTGCGGCCAATGGGCCTGCAGCAATGATAGCAGTGCGTTGTCAGCGGAAGAAAAATATGCCGTGGATACCATTTACAATAGAAAAATCATCAGTTGGCGAACAGAACTGGACTCCTTTTGCAAGCACCAAAGTGATACACTCTTTTTCATGGCAGTCGATTCACTCAAGAAGGAACGTCTCGCAGAAATTGAAATGCTACTCAATGAACCAACACTACCGGAATGAAACGATGGTACCTGACATTCTTTTGGTTTCTGCTGTTGGTGGCCTGCAAAAACGGACCCGAACAATATACGGAGCAAAATCCCCGAATCAAAGAGGCCCTTGAGAGGCGTCGACTGCAATATGCTGCGGATATTATGGCAAACTGCCGCAGAGAGGCAGTCCGAAAGGCTGACGATTTTGTGGATTCCCTGATTTCTGCTGAAATTCAGATCCGGATTTCAGACTCCATCCTGTTTCCTGAGAAGCCGGCCAGGCCCACCTTTCCAGGTGCCATTACCCTGAACGACACGCTTCATGCCAAGCCATTGCTTCCCCGGAGGTAGGTTTTTCAAAACAGGACCGGAATATGCGTTACAGCCATTGGATTATGGTTACCTTTGTATATGACGCAATCCAGTCTGAACACAGATGCATGAAGCCATCGGTTGAAGTTGCCCACATTTGGAAAACATATCGCCTCTCCGGAAAGAGGGGGTATAAAAGCCTGCGGGAGAGCCTGCAAAACAAGGTGCAGCAGCTGTTTTCACCAAACGCATCGGCTTCAGTGCCAACAGGCAGCTTTCACGCTTTGCAGGATGTCAGTTTCTCTGTTGCCCGGGGCAATTCACTGGGTATTGTTGGCCGAAATGGCGCTGGTAAGTCAACCATTTTAAAAATTCTTGCGGGCATCACGCCCCCAACCAAGGGGCAGGCAGTCATCAGAGGCAACGCCGGCTCACTGCTGGAGGTCGGTACGGGCTTTCATCCCGAACTCAGTGGCAGGGAGAACATATTTTTTAATGGTTCTTTGTTGGGCATGAAAACCAGGGAAATCAATCGCTCACTGGATGAGATCATTGCCTTTGCAGGTATTGGCACGTATGTGGATGAGCCTTTGAAGCACTATTCCAGCGGCATGCAGATGCGCCTGGCCTTTTCAGTGGCGGCGCACCTTCGCACTGACATCATCATCATTGATGAAGTCCTGTCCGTTGGAGATGCCGAATTCCAAAAAAAGTGCCTAGGTAAGATGGAAGAATTGGGAAGAGAGGAAGGCAAAACGGCCATCATTGTCAGCCATGATATGGCATTGCTGTCACAATTGTGCAACCAGGGATTGCTGCTTGATCAGGGCATTGTCTCCCACTTGGGTACCATGGAGGAATGTAGCCAAAAATACAGGGCGATTCTGCAAGAGTCAACACAGCGGGACACAATGGCACGCGCAGGAAACGGAGCCATCAGGGTGACCAATGTGCGCGTACATCGTCCGGGGAGTGAAGGAAATATTGTCGCATTACAGGAGATGGTCATCCACATTGTGTACGCCATTCAGGAACAAAGCAAGATGGCCCAAAGCCGCATTGATATTGGTATAAACAATGAATCCGGCCAACGTATAGCCTGGCTGAGCAGCGTTGTCAATGGCCAGACCCTTGACGCGGGGAAAGAAGAAATTGCATTTCACTTGCCCAGCATCCCTTTGAAGCCCGGGCAATACGATTTGAATATTTACATTGAAGTAAATTACAGACTTGCTGACTGGCTTCGGAATGTTTGCCCATTTACGATCTCCTACGGTGATGTTTTTCATCCATACGAGCGAACACCCCCTGGCCAGGGAGACCTTTTATTGACCTACACTGTCAGCCAGCCATGAAACGATTCTTTTCACAATTGAAGCACAAGATGGGCCTTGGCGAATTCCACAGGTACCGGTGGGAAAAGGAACTACTCTGGGCGGAAGTCTACCACGATACTATCCGCCAAATGACTCATTTGCAACAACTTGCCCTGTCGCCCGGGCGAATGGCTGCCAATTATTCCCTACTATATATTCTGGTACGTATCCTACGAGATGCGCGACCGCAGTCCATTCTGGAATTTGGGTTGGGGCAAAGCTCGTTGTTGATTAACCAGTTTCATGTACATTGCCACACTCCAGTCAGGCATGTTATTGTCGAAGAAGACGAAAAGTGGGTGACCGATTTCTGTCAGAACCACGCCCTTCAACATATCCTTTGTGTGCCGGATAAGCAGCAAGTACGGGCGTTTGGCCGAGATATTCCGGTAGCTTCCCTGCCAAAGGACGTAGTGGAAACACCGTTCCAGCTATACCTGATCGACGGACCTCGTGGCACCGACAGGTATTCCCGGTTTACCATTTGTGAAATTGCCAGACAGTGGGATGCATCAACGGAATGCATGGTCCTGCTCGATGACTATGACAGATGGGGGGAAAGAGAGACTGGCCAGGCATTGATTCGCATTTGCAAACAAAAAGGCATGCCCATTACACATAGGGTAATCAATGGCCTGACTGATCAGTTACTACTTTTTACCCCTGCTTTTGACATTTGTCGTAGCTTGTAATTCGAGGTGTAACTTTGTACACCAACATATATTTTAAAAAAGGTGTACTTTTACACTTAAAATCACATATACGGTCGCTGGATTTTTTATAATGCTTGATGTTAATAAAAAATCACCTTTGAACTATGAAAAAACACATACAAATCGTGCACAGGGAGCACATCATGGAAGACAAGAAATCTGGTTCGTTTTTTCAGTATCCAATGTGGGAACAAAAACACGAAACCGTATGAAAGTGTCCGTCATTATACCGGTTTATAATGCTGAAGACAGTCTGGAATCAGCGATTTCCTCCGCTTTGCTGCAAGCCGAAGTCAGGCAGTTGCTCCTGGTTAATGACCAGTCAACAGACCGCAGTCCGGAAATTTGTGCCCGATGGTTGGGCAAAGATGATCGGGTTCAGGTGCTGCATACAGCCAAGGCAGGGGCCGACCAGCGCAGCAGTGGGGCAGCGGTGGCTCGTAATCTTGGATTACGTCATGTAAATCAACCATTTGTCGCATTTCTGGATGCAGATGATTACTATTTTAGGGGCAGATTCAGAGAAGATAAAATGCTGTTTTCCCGATATCCCAAAGCCATAGGAGTATGGAATAGTACGGAAATACGCACATGGAACCGACAAGACTTGCAAGTATACAACTGCTTGTTTCGCCATGGGATGATGCTTGGTTACGCCATGTCATTTCAAAAGGTGGATGTAACAAAGATGTTTCGCGCCAATGGCATCCATCTCAATGGAATCACGGTCAAAACGCACTTCCTCGCCACAATAGGGCATTTTGACGAGTCACTCAGGCAAGGCCAGGACATAGAATTTTTATACCGGTTGATGATGAAAGGAGACCTCTACTCCTCCGACCAGTCCAAAGCCAAGGCGATTTACAATATTCACAGGAACAACACCATATTTCATGCCGGGGAAGCTCTGCTGTACAGGGAAAAGTTGTACAAAAAGCTCTTTTTTATGGCACTGGGCTATGGCTCATTGCTGCTTTGCTGGAAATTTCTGTTTTTATATGCAGAATACCACCATTTGCGCCACCATGGAGAAAGCAAAAGGAATAAAAAAGTCACAAAAATACTTCATCTTCCGGCTGTGATTTATTCTCTTTTATTTAAAAACGGCGAGACACATGCGCCCCGGGAATACATTCCCGTAGTTTCACAACCAGAATTCGGGACAGAAGGGAAAGATACGTAAGTGGAAAATTGCCCAGGCTTTTTGTATTTTGCCTGAGGGCGAATGGCAGTTCAGGAAAGCGGAAGTGCGCATATCGCAATAAAAGAAGGGATGAAAGACACCGGTGCCTCTGGAGATAGGGCACAATCAGGTGATTGTTCCATGTCAGGATATCATCAATGCAAGTGAGTTTTTCCATAGTTTTCTTCCACCCAGCCTGGCAAGACACACTTTCTTTTTCCTGGCGGCTGTGGTAAACAACAGTCCAGACTGGGATGGGGAAAACCGGCGCTGCCAATCCGGCCCTAACCAGAAAATGCAAATCCTCCGACCCGGCAAAACGGAGGTCAAAGGCCAATTTGGTAAACAGACTGCGGTGGAAGGCAAAGGTCTGAATGCATTCAAAAGGGAAGGGCTCTTTTTCTCCCCCCTCTTCCATCAGGCATTGCGTAGCTCCTTGATTTTCAAGTAGCAACCACGCACCAGTTCTAAAAACATGCACGTTGGGTTGCTGCTGAATGTATGCATCCAACACGGCAAGGTGGTTTGGCAGAAATTGATCATCGCTGTCAAGAAAGCAGAGAAAGGCGCCTTTTGCCAATTGAATGCCCGTATTTCTCGCCTGGCTTCGTTCGGCATGGCTTGTTTTTACATATTGAATTCGGGCGTCTGTACATTCTGCCATCAATGCTTCCGTCCCATCTGTCGAGCCATCGTCTATGACAACCAGTTCCCAATTGGAAAAGGTCTGTTTGAGAACGCTTTCTACGGCGCGTGTCAGGGTGTGTGCGCGGTTGTAAGTCGGAATCACAACCGTAAAGAAGGGATGTTTATCGCTATTTTGCCTGACTGACAAACCTGGTAAGTTTGGTTTTCCGTTGCATAAGAGAATAGCCATTCACAATGCGCTGCCTTGCCCTCAGGCCGTCTGCTGCTGGTGCCAGTAGCGCAGTTTTCAAGGCAGTTGTCCAACTGTCTGCCTCAGGGCGGTCGAGCACATACCCTGCATCACCCACAGCGGCGGGCATTCCATTGACGTGAGAAACGAGAGGAATACAGCCGCAAAGCATGGCTTCACATAAAACATTGGGCAGACCCTCAGAATAGGAAGGAAGAGCCAGCACCTTGTGGTGTTGATACACAGTGCGTAATTCTTCCCTTCCAAGAGAAGGCAGGAGTACAACATTTTGGAGGTTTCGTTTCTTTATTTCACGCATCACAAATACAGTCAAACCAACAAAGGTAAAGGCGATGTCAGGATGCATCGCTGCGATCTCCAGAAGGAGGTCGCCTCCTTTGGCTTGCAATGTCGGTAACTGGCTGATTACGGCCACAAAAAGGACTCCTTCCCGCGTCGTTTCTTCGGAGGGAAGCTGCCAAAATGCAGTGTCGGCACCTCCTTCGACAACGCTGACTTTTGACGACAATGAGGGCATAAATGCAAGCAGCCCCGTTTCAAAGCCAATGCCCCGAGAATCAGCATAGGTGTTTTTACAATGCAGCAGCGATTTGTCAACAACGCCTATGGCATCCGCCAATTTGTACTCCATTCTGACGCATAGTTGCAAGAGATTTTTCTTATAGAAAACGCCATACTGCAATGACGGAATGGATGCAGTATCAAATCCTCCAGCCATAATCAGGGTGGGCTTTCGAAGCACTTTGGCTACGAGCAGGTGTGCAAAACTATGAAATCCGGCAAAAAATGAATACATCTTTTGTGCCCTCGGCATATACCGGCAGGCATGTATGAATGCGGAAATCATCATCCACGTTTTTCCAGACCATGTTTTTGAACGTTTGTAGTGAAACTCAATCACCGTAAATTCATCCCGCAACAGGGCCATATCCGTCTTTACAAAGGAAGACAGGCCCATGTGGCAAAATACTAAGACAGGTTTTCTCTTACGTGCGTCCTCCAATCCAGTATCAATTGTTTCACCCAGTCGGCACCATACCGCATCCATAGATCAATGACGGATAGGCCTATCCGTTGCGTTTCCGTCTCCTCCGGCAATCTTTCGCTCAGAAAATGAAAGGCATCACTTTGGAGCCGGCAGATACCCATATTGTGGTATACCTCTGGTCGGTCGTAGGCCTCCGCCCCTTTGCCACTCAGGTAATGTGTTCCGCCCGACCGCTTAACGAGCAAGGCATTCACATCGGAAGGAGGACCAGACACATTCTCAGCAGAGGAAAGTCGGATGGGCAAATGAATGTCAAATTGTTGGCAAAATGCGTCAATAATATGCACATTCAATTCCGCGAGGAAGGAAAATCTGTCAACCTCAGAATAGGTTGTCTGCAAAAAGGGCATCAGCTCTTGAAAGTAGTGTGCTTTGTTGTATGTATTGGCAATGACAGCAAGGTGTTTTCGCGCCCATGGCTGATCGTGCGCGATGCGTACATCCTTGATTGGAGTGCCATCATGAAAGTGCTGTAAGGGCACGGTCAGCCAACGTCTGTGATCGGGCATCAATGTCGCATGGATGCGTGTCCTACGCGTATAACCACGCACATTCAGGCGCGCCTGATCGTGAAAGACAAAACAATCCGCTGCCGCCATTTTCAGAAAGTAGCCCAGCCAGGGAATATAATTCGGTTGGTGTACCGCCACGATGCGCTGCGTCAACATCCGCAAATCAGGTAACTGAGACTTACAATGTATTTCCCAGCCTGTCTATCCATCGGATAATTTCAAACGCTTCTGCGTATTGACATTGAATCTGTGTGCCACGCACTCGGGCAAGGGAAGTTAGAAAGTCAGGATCCATATACGGTTTTCCTTTCTGGGAAGTATAGGCAGTCAGCGCCTCCAGTTTTTTTTGCAGGTCGGATTCGGCGAGTTCCAGGAAGCAATCAGTTGAAAAGGAAAGGTTGTTCCAGATCAGCTCATAACCCAACATGGCACAATTTTTAAACGCCCGGATGCCTTCCTGTGTGATGGTGAGGTGATCCTGGTGGATATCTTTTCTGGAAGGGAGCAAGACCAGATCGGGATGTATGCGTGACCGGAGCGCAATCATGTCTTCGAGAATTTCCTGCCGGACGTACCCTAATTTTCGGACAGCGTGTTTGTACACGATAAGATTTTCCGGAAGGATACCCAGGGTTTTTGTGGCTGCCCGAACTTCTGTCTCCAGTTGGTTGGTCGGAAAGCCTGCCGGCACACTGTCATCCGCTGTGGAAAAAGCGGCATACCACACGATACTCCCCTGCCTCAGGGCCCTGGCAATCAAGCCACCGCAACCCAATTCACCGTCATCCGTGTGTGGAGCAAGTACCAGAATACGTTTGTTACTTACCATCGAGAAATGCGATTAGATGTTGTGCGATTCGCTGCCCTGCCTTTCCATCGCCCAGGCGTTGTTGGTGAGTTTGGGGAACTTTTAAGGTCATCACAGCGTTGTATATCTTTTTTGTATCTGGGCCGGCGACTATAGTCCAGCCCTCTTCCACAGCCTCAATCCATTCTGTTTGTTTGTCTACCACGACACAAGGGGTTTGATGGAAATACGCTTCTTTAATGACCCCACCTGAATCAGTGATGACCACGCTGGCATTTCTGATGTGTTTTTGTGTTTCCCAGAAGGAACAGGGTTCCATGGTGTGAAGATTGGGGGACTGCAGGTAGGATGCGAGGCCATGTTTATCGATGGCATTGCGCGTTCTGGGATGCACAGGAAAATACACTGGATAGGGCAATTGTTGGATTGCCTGGAGTATAGCCAAAAGGTTCTCCGGCTTGTCGGTGTTTGCGGCTCTGTGGCATGTAAAAAAGAGGTATTCAGTCCCGGTGAGTGCAGGTTTTTTATGCTGCGGGTATTTGTTCCAGAGGATATCGAGCACGACATCTCCCGTATATATGACGTGCTGATCGTGCCCTTCCTTTTTCAATTGATCGAAAGCAGTCAAGGTGGGGGCAAACCATATATCTGCGAGGACGTCTGCGATGCGCTTATTGGTTTCCTCTGGAATGGATTTATCAAACTCACGCAAGCCAGCTTCTACATGGGCGATGGGTATATTTCGTTTTACAGCGGCAATAGCGGCGGCGGCGGTGGTGTTTGTATCGCCATAAATGAGCACCAGGTCCGGCACTGATTTAGCAAAAACGGCATCCAGTGCAAGAATGCAATCGGCCAACTGCTTGTTGGCAGAAGCAGACCCTATACTGAGGGAGTAATCTGGGTCTGGCAGCCCAAATTCGGCAAAAAATGCAGCTGACAATGCCGAATCATAATGCTGACCGGTATGCACTACCTGATGTACCAGGCGGGTTTGGTTTTTGAGGGCAGCGGCAATGGCAGCGAGTTTGATAAACTGCGGGCGGGCGCCTACGACTGAGAGCACGTTATATGTTCTAGCCGAGGGCATCAAGCATCTTTTTTGCCCTGGACTGCCAAGTGTAGTCCGTTTCCAATATGGCAATATTTACACTTGAGGAGATCTGACCATCCTCCTTCCATGCAGTGTAGCAGCTGCTAAGAATTTGTTCACACGTGATGCCATTTCCGGGAGGATCATAGACAATATAGCCCGCGTTGAGCGTCTTTATCATGTTTTCAATTTCCGCATCAAAGCTGCCTTGAATGAGGCATAAAATGGGGTTTCCTGCTTCGAGGTACTCAAACATTTTCCCTGTCATCAGACCTGCATGCTCTGGGGTTGCGGCAGTGAGAAGCAGATTCAGGTGGCTTTTGTCCTGAATTTCCATCGCCTGATTTCTGGACACGAAACCGGCGTAAACGGCAATGTGCTCCAGCTTGTATTTTTCTACCCAGTATGCCATTTTTTGCTGGTCTTTTCCGGCATAGATAAACTGGATCTGCTGGGCGTCTATCATTCCTGTACTAAGCAGGTGTTGCAAGGCTGAAAATAAAGGTGAGGGATCCCTGTATTCCAGAAATAAAGAGCCTGTATACGCGATTGTAAACTTCGAATAATGTGGCTTTGGGGACCGCAGGTCAACCCCTTTTGTGACAGTAATCACATGTGGGTGAAGATTCCTTAATTTGGATGCGATGCCATCGGAGACTGCAGTCAGAAGTGTTGCCTGGCGCAATATTGTCTTTTCAAAGCGGCATTGCAAGCCAGGCCAGATGATGTTTTTATAAATGGGTTCTGCGTGCAAGTCTCTGAAATCTGCTATCCATTGGACCTGGGGCATTGATTTCTTTAGCAACCAGCCAATCCAGTGATCCGCGTAGGGCATAAAGGACGTGTACACTTTTTGAATGTTGTGTTGCCGAATGCTTTTTTTTGCAGCGAGAAATCCGGCAATGATGTAAACCAGTCCCCCTTCTCCAAGGAGGAGATGAAATGGAAAGCTGCGCTGCATTTTCATAAAGAACCGAACCAGCTTTCCTTTTTTTGTGGTTTCACTGAATTGAGCCCCCTGCTTTTTTTTTGTGCTGAAAAAAGAGGCCAGCGTCCTGTAATCGAACGTAGGTATAGTTTGAATGGTGATCGAAGGATGTGGAGGCAATTCCTCTGCGGGCAACCTGAATACGTTTGAGGTTGTCAGAATTCTGACTTGCATGCCGGCAGCTGCAAAGGCATGGGATAAAAAGTAATTTCTGTACACCCCGCTGTTGCGCATCGGAGGGTAATGGTAATGGACCAGTAAGATGGTTTCTTTAGGCTGGTGAGTCATTTTGATGGCTTCCGCGGGCTTGATTGATGATGTCAGTCAATTGCCGGGCAATCAGGCAATCGTCCAACTCTGTCTCGGTTTTGAGTCTGCCTGCCTGGCCCATTTTGATCCATGTTGCCCTCGGAAAAGAAGCAAAGCGAAGCATGGCATCAGCCAGAGCTCGGACATTTCCAACAGGTACTAGGAGTCCATTGACACCCTCCTGGACGGCTTCTCTGCAACCGGCCGTATCCGTCGTGATCACGGGTTTGGCCATCGCCATTGCTTCGGTAAGTGACCGGGGAATGGCTTCCCGATAGGAGGGTAATACAACGCAATCTGATGAGCCAATGGCCTTACGCACATCCTGCAGGTTTCCCAGATAGTCAATGGCCCCGGACTGAATCCAGGTATGCAAATCTGCTCTGGAAACCGTAGAGGGATTGTGTGGATCAAGCTCACCAGCTACGAGAAACCGAATATCATGGTGTTTTTGTACGATAATTTGGGCAGCTTCCACGTATTCTTTTATTCCTTTATCGTACAATAACCTGCCGAGAAATAAGAAGTTACAGCCTGTTCTTTCAGAGTCAGTGATTTGGGGAGTGTAGTAGCGGGTATTGACGCCACAACCACGTACGGACACCATTTTTTCGCCTCTAGCCAGACCCTCCTGCTGAAAATAGATTTTGTCGTCCTGGTTTTCGAATACCAAGAGTGTATGAAAGCGAGCGCTCCACGCATATAATCTTTTTATGACTGACTGCAACCATCCTTTCTGAATGAAAGGGTATCCCAGTCCGGTCAATACTGCAATGGACGGGAGCCCGGTCAGGTAACAAGCCAATCCGCCAAAAATATTGGGTTTGTGCGTAAAGTGCATGACGATATCGGGACAGATTTTTTTATACAATCCGACAAGCTCCCATGCCAGCAATCCATCTCGGAGCGGATTGATGCCATCCCGAACAAGGTGCCTGAGATTGTAGTGTTCGATTGATGGATAGGCATCCCTGTATTTCATAAATTCATCAACCGGTGCCACCACGACCACCTTCCACCCGGAAGAAAGCAGTGCGTCGATCAATGCCAACCTGAAATTGTATATATTCCACGTTGCATTTGCCACCAGAGCAATGCACGGTTTATCTACGCCTGAGGGCATCAGTGCGTGTCTTCTTTTGACAAATTTGCAACAACATCCCGTATTTCCTGCTCATCTGATTTTGGGTAAATGAGGAGTGCATTGATATCATCCACAACGATATAATTCGTTAATCCTTTGACAACCACAGGTTTTTGGTTATTGGAAACGACAAGGACATCACTGCAATCGGACAAATACACATGATTGCCGATGGCAATTGCGTCAGATTCACCTGCCAGATAGGCATGGAGACTTTGCCACGTACCCAGATCGCTCCAACCGATATCCGCCGGGATGGTGTACACGTTGTCTGCCCTTTCCATGATGGCATAATCAATGGAAATCCTACTGACTTCCGGGTATCTTTGATTTATCCATGCTTGCTCATCGGACGTATTGTATGGGTTTGGCTGGGTGGTGAGCGCATTGATGATCTCAGGAGCAAATTTCCGGAATGCATTCAGAATGGTTTCTGCTTTCCAAATAAACATGCCTGCGTTCCATAGGTATTCGCCGCTATCCAGGTATTTTTGCGCTGTCGTCAGGTCTGGTTTTTCTTTGAATGAGCGCACTTTGCAGATGTGTTCGGGCGGGCTGTCCAGGTGGAGTTGGTCTGTGCCTGCATCAAACTGGATGTATCCATAGCCTGTATCCGGACGTGTAGGTTTGATGCCCAGTGTGACTAAAGCATCGTGGGAGGCAGCGTAATCAAAGGACTTCTGGAGCAGGCGAATGTACGTTTCTTCTTTCAAGATCACGTGGTCAGAAGGCAAAACAGCAAAGGAGGCTTCAGGGTCAACTGCCAAAATACGTAAGGCTGCATAGGCAACACAGGGAGCCGTATTCCGCATAGCGGGTTCCTTAAGAATGTTTTCAGGCGCAATGTCGGGAAGCTGGTTCCGAACAAGTGGTGCGTATTTTTCATTGGTCACAACAAGAATCCGGGATGCCGGCACCAATTGCCTGGCTCTGTCCCAGGTCATCTGCAGCAAGCTGCGACCTATGCCCAGAATATCTAAAAATTGTTTGGGCATGTTTTCTGTACTGGCAGGCCAGAAGCGGCTGCCGACACCACCTGCCATGATTGCAATGAATTGGTGATTTGTTTCAGTCATGCGATATTTTTACTCAATCATGTTTTCTTACGAAATGAAATGTCAGTTTTATTGAACAGAAATGAGTTGGCTGGATGGGGCGTGAAGCCTGCCTATCGGGCTAGCAAACCGCTCAAGTCCAGAGGATGCAAGGATTTCGCTGACCTCCTGCACACTTTCCTCTCCAACCGAAATCAGTAATCCGCCGCTGGTTTGAGGGTCGGCCAGAATATGAAGGGTGTTTTGCATATCCAGTCCGCTGTCTACGTTGATATGATGGCCGTACGCTTTCAAATTTCGCAGAGTACCGCCTGGTATTGCTTTTTGATCAAGATATGAGTGGATATCAGGGTGGATCAAAGGGATATTGGGCAAATCAATTGTTGCGGACAAACCGCTGCCCTGACAGATTTCGGTGAGGTGCCCCAGCAAGCCAAAACCGGTTACATCAGTCATGGCATTGACGCCGGCACATTTTCCAAGCTGTTCACCCACAGTGTTGAGTTGCATCATCTGTTGTGCTGCCAGTTGCCTGTGCGATTCGGCCAGGATGCCTTTTTTTTCTGCGGTGGTCAGAATGCCAACGCCAAGGGGTTTGGTCAAAAACAAATGGTCACCAGCTTTAGCTGTATTGTTTTGTTTGATATGTGGAATGGAGACAATTCCGTTGACGGCCAGTCCGAATATTGGTTCCGGAGCATCAATGCTATGACCGCCTGCCAGGGCTATACCCGCCTCATGGCAAATTGCACGGCTGCCTTCGATGACCTGCCTGGCTACTTCCGGTGCCAGTTTGTCAATTGGCCAGCCCAGGATGGCGATGGCTAAAATTGGCTTTCCTCCCATTGCATAAACATCGGAGATAGCATTGGCCGATGCAATTTTGCCAAACGCATATGGGTCATCCACAATGGGCATAAAAAAAT
>JAUMBK010000189.1:0-6563 GCA_032115795.1 Saprospiraceae bacterium
GGAAGATAAGAAACAGACATGGGTGTTTTTTGGCCTGCTGGGACTGACATTGATATACAATCACATGCAGTTTTGGGTGATGGACGTACCTTTCCTGAATGCGCGTACGGCTTTGTTTTTCATCCCTTTGGTATCCGTTTGCATGGTGCTGGGCCTTTCTGCATGGGTCAGGGTAAAACCTGTGACTGGCTATGTACTTGTGATGCTGGTCTCTGTGCTGAGTATCCAGCACTTTGTAAGGGGATACAATGGAAAGTCAATATATGAATGGTATTACGATGAAAACACCTACGATGTCATCAGGGATATCACCTATATGATTGAAACAGAAAAGCTGACCAAGCCGGTAAAGCTCAATTGTCACTGGATTTTTTATCCCTCATTGAGTTACCATGTGGCCCGTCAATGCCCCGATGCAGTCGAGCTTGTGCCTTACCATAAAGAATTGCAAAAAGACTCCGATGCGTTCTTTTATTATACACAGGTGGAAGAGTTGGAGGCATTGCAGGACAAGTACAATGTCAGCCGCGAGTATGGCTGGCGTAGTAGACTTTTACTGAGGAAGAAGTAGGCAAGACGAAAGGAGAAAGAGGTTTAGGCGTACAAGCGCGATCTGCCCAATCCCAGCTTGCAGCGCAGATGGTTGAGCGATACTGCCAGTACACCCAGTCCATATTTGGTACTACGGCTAAAATTGATGGAAGACGCTTCTTCAAAATACTTTGTGGGGCAAGTCACTTCAGCTATGTCAAATCCCTTGTAAATGATCTGAGAAAGCATTTCATTGTCAAAAATGAAATCATCGGAGTTTTGATTGAAGTGAATGGATTGAAGTACTTCTTTGCTGAAAGCCCTGTAACCGGTGTGGTACTCAGATAATTTGTAGCCGATGAGGATATTTTGTGTGAGCGTGAGGAGTCTGTTTGCCACATATTTGTACAGTGGCATTCCTCCCTTCAGTGCCCCTTTGCCCAGAATCCTGGACCCCAGGACGACCGGGTACAATTCATCGCCGATGATATTGACCATGGAAGGGATGAGCAACGGCGTATACTGGTAGTCGGGGTGCAGCATAATGACAATGTCGCCTCCCATTTCCATTGCAAGGTTGTACAGACTTTTTTGATTTCCACCGTATCCTTTGTTTTTTTCATGCCTGATGATGTGCCGAATGCCCAGCTCTTTGGCTATGTCTACGGTATTGTCAGTAGAGGCATCATCACAAAGAATCACCTCATCCACCAGAGGCAGTGGTATCTCACCAACTGTTTTTTTAAGCGTCCTTGCAGCATTATAAGCCGGTAGGACGACAATGACTTTTTTGTTTTTGTACATAAGCGGTTTTCCTGGTGCCCGGAATGACCCTTATTGTGCTTGTGGGACCATGTGTCCGTTTTTCTGGTAAATCCAGATCAGCATAATGATAAACAGGATGATCGTCAAAACCACTTTACCAAAAAAAGCACCTTTTTTACCGAAATTCGATTGTGTAGACATACAGCAATGGGTTTAAATGAATAATTTACTGACCTAATCAGGCACGCGGCAAAAATACGACTATTTACTTTCTCACCTAACCGGGAAGCCTGTAAATATTTATTTTCAGTATTGCGCAAGAGGAAAACCGGCTTGAATTTTTGTTTATTTCTGTTTAAACCAGTTTGTTCTAGAAAATTCTGAGTACACAACTTATGTTTGCCGGAAATGGACCATCAGGGTATTTGCTTGGATTGGATTTGTTTATGGATGTAGCACGTACATGTGTGTGCTACAGATTGTTGAGAAAAGGTTGGGAAAAGAACTACATCACATTTCGGAGCAAACACTGGAACTGGCCAGGCGCTATATTGGCCTGAAGACAGGCATTCATATGAAGGTGAAGTCCGATTGCCGCAAAATCAGTAAATTCATCCAGGAAGCTACAGGCCACAGGTTGTCGGAAAGTACGCTGTATCGCATTTTTATACAAAATACGACCGATAGCAAACCGTATTTGCATACACTGGATATCATTGCCAAATTTTGTGGCTTTGAAAATTGGCAGGATATCGAAAAACGGGTAACCAACAGGCTAAGGGCTGTCATTATTGATGATGAGAAGCCAGCTCGGGAAAATCTGTCTGCCATTTTGACCAATTTCTTTCCGGAGGTCAGTGTCCTTGGCATGGCTGGCAGTGTGACCAAAGGGTCTGAACTGATCAAAGAGACCAACCCGCATCTTGTTTTTCTCGATGTAGAACTGGGAAGACACACGGGATTTGATTTGCTTAAAAAAGTGGGCCATCGTCCATTTGAAACCATCTTTGTCACAGCGTACAGGGATTACGCGGCAGATGCATTCCGTACTAATGCAGCGGATTACCTGCTGAAGCCCATCGACATTGACCAATTGGGAGAAGCCCTGCACCGGGTACGGACCAGGTTGACATATCGTTTATAGCACTCCACCATTCGTCTTTTTTCAGCGGGCATTGTAGACAAGAATCGATGGATTTTGGATAAAGTGAGTATATTTCGTCTATAAATCCATTCAATCTGTAAAAATGAACCTCATGATGTCTCGATGCAAACTCATTGTCATTTCTATTTTTGCGAGCGCGATGTCGTTGTCTGCTCAGCAGGATACGTTTCTCTTATTTTATCTGGGTGGCCAGTCGAATATGGATGGCTTCGGCTATAACAGGGACTTGCCTAAGCCAATGGCGGGCAAGATGGAAGATGTTTGGATTTTCACCGGTCAATCAGCTGAAG
Source organism: Saprospiraceae bacterium (assembly GCA_032115795.1). Classification (GTDB taxonomy): domain Bacteria; phylum Bacteroidota; class Bacteroidia; order Chitinophagales; family Saprospiraceae; genus OLB9. The sequence goes on from JAUMBK010000189.1 coordinate 2,752, forward strand.
ATGGGGATACTGGCGGTGGCCAGGGCATGTGGGCACCGTTGCAAGCTGGTAATGGGTCTGGTTTTGCCTTTAATGGGAGGGCAAATAAGCTTTCAGACAGGTTTGGTGTGGAACTAAGCTTTGCAAAATCGATGCAGGAAGCTTTTCCAGGAAAAAAGATAGCCTTGCTGAAATACGCACGGGGAGGCACATCGATTGATTCGTTGGCCGCTGGCGGCATGGGCTGCTGGGAGCCGGATATGAAGGGCAACGGCGGTGTAAACCAATACGATCATTTCTTGCATGCACTGAATTTGAGTCTGCACGACCTTGACATCAATGAAGATGGTGTGCAGGATTTCCTACTTCCCACAGGGATTCTTTGGATGCAGGGAGAGAGTGATGCGGCCTATACAGCCTCTATAGCGCAAGGCTATGAAGCCAACCTCAAGCGATTGATTGATCTGTTTCGTGCCGCATTGCGCCAGGACGACTTGCCTGTTGTCATCGGCCGCATTTCAGATTCGAGGCAAAATGCCCTTCAAAAGGTGTGGATGTATGGCGAATTGGTGCAACATGCCCAGGAGCAATTTGTCAGAAAGGATATCCGTGCCCGTATTGTCAGGGATACTGAACGGTATGGATACAGCGACCCATGGCATTATGATAGCCAGGGATACCTTGATTTGGGGGCTGCCTTTGCCAGGGAAATGGTGTCATTGCTGCGAAGATAATGGCCATCAGCAGCCACAGAAAAGCGCTATAAACGTTTTTTACATTAAAAAAGTTCCTTTCAAAGGCCTATTTATTTGTCAGTACATCAGGTGCATTTTAGACCTGGTGCGCCAGCCGGCCTGGTTTTGATATTTGACAAAAAAGATTTTCAGGTCAGCCTGATTTGCGTATTGTACAAAATACACTTTTTTTTCAGCCTGGTTTGCATATTGCGTAAAAAACCATTTGCCATCATTTTTTCCGGCTTGATTTGCATACTCTACTTTGTACACCAGCAGGTCGGCCTGGTTTTCATAAGGCACAATAAAGACATTGACATCAGCCTGATTTTTATAATCAACTGAAAATACCTTTTGGCTGCAGCAACACATGGAGAATCCTAATACGAATGCGATAGTCATGGTGGTTTTGTACATAATTCTGGCTCTTATAACACAAAGATACACTTTGTTTTGTAGAGTAGATGGTACACATGGGTCCTCTGAAACGCAAACGACAGACGGTTGTAATTTCATTTGCTTTTTCCAGTCCACAGACAGATGTAGTTATATTTTTCATAAGTAAAGTCGCGATGGCCTGATGACCAGCAGGTGAATGCATTGCGCTGGCCAGCCGAAAAGAATGTATGTACTTCACCAGGCGCGTTGATGTACATGCGGAAAAGTAGTGCAGATGAGAATGCGCATCTGTTGCGTTTTTGTCGATGAATTGTACCTTCATTTCTAAACTTTCTCCCGTAAATCAGGGTTTGCCAATGTAAGTGAATGGAATCTACTACCTTTGGGCGAATAAATAGTGGCATGGCTCGTTTTTTTCATCTTCTTTTTTTGGTTTTAAGCTACCTGAATATTGTTGAAGGGCAGGATGCAGGGACAACTTTTGACAACAGCGAAAAACTCATCCACATTTATAAATCTGCCGACGGCATCAACCTGGATGGTAAGCTCGACGAAGATGCCTGGAAAAGGGCAGAAGCACACAGCCAGTTCTGGATGAAATCGCCCAGCAATGACACCTTGGCGGACCCGGCAACCACGGTTTGGTTGACCTATGATCAAAAATATTTCTATATAGGGGCCCGAATTGAGCAAACTGAACAGGGCAACATTGTCCAATCCCTCAAACGCGATATTGGTCTTCGGCTGGGTGATGGTCTGGGCATTGTCCTGGATCCGGTCAATCTGAAGACAAATGGGTTTTACTTTTCTCTCACACCATTCAATTCACAAACGGAAGGGCTCATAGGCAATTCCTATGATGATATCACATTTACGTGGGACAATACATGGTTCTCAGAAACAAAGGTCTACGAAGGGTACTGGATTGCCGAAATAGCTATCCCCTTTTCTATACTACGCTATGATGAGTCAAAGCAGGTCTGGGGTATTAATTTCATACGATCTGCCAGGTCTGAAAACGAGTTCCACACATGGACCCACATGCCCCTTCAATTCCGAGGGACTGATCTGGGTTATACCGGGCAGCTGGTCTGGGATCAGGCTCCGCCGAAAGGAGGCAGCAAGGTGTCGGTAAATCCATATGTAAGTAGTTCATTGTCAGTAGAAAATGACTTGAATCGGACTACGGAGGGCAAGGCAAACGCTGGCGTCGATGCCAAAGTAGCTGTGAGTTCTGCCATCAATCTCGACCTGACTGTCAATCCGGATTTTTCCAATGTCGATGTGGACCAGCAGGTGACAAACCTGACGCGGTTTTCCATCTTTTTTCCGGAAAGGAGGGTGTTTTTTCTGGAAAATGACGACTTGTTTTCCAGCTACGGCATCCCTCCGGCACGACCTTTCTATACGCGTCGACTGGGATCTAAAAATGGCGAATCAGTGCCAATCCTGGCAGGTGCCAGAATCACCGGAAACCTGGCAAAGCAGTTTCGTTTCGGTATCATGAATATACAGACGGGTAGAAAAGGCAATAATGCGGCGGATAATTTTACCAGTATTACATTCAACAAAAGAATCCTCCAACGGTCAGTCATCAGCGGCTATTTCAACAACAGGCAAGGCTTTCAGACAGATGCAGAAAGAGCGAATGACCCGTTGGGTGCCTATGGCAGGAACGCAGGACTTTCACTTGGATATAACTCGTCGTCAGGAGTGACCCAGGCGTGGGCAGGCATGAATGTCAGCATGAAGCCCGGCATACGTGGCGAAAATGTGTTTGCCAACGCTGGTGGAGGCCATTTTGGACAAAATTTTACCTGCTTCCTCGATTTTACTCATCTGGGCAGGAATTATTATGCAGACATGGGCTTTGTCAACAGAATTGAAAACTACGATGCTGCCAGAGATACTGTTGTCAGGGTAGGTTCGGATTTTTTTTATAATGAGACCGGGTATACATGGTACCCCAAAACAGGCCCCTTCAATAAATATATGGTGGGAGTCAATAACTTTCTGGCCTTTGATGGATTTGGAAAGTTCAATGAGTTCTCCTCTGTTTGGCTGACTTCATTTGATTTCAGGAATGCAGCCAATATTACTGTTTCGCACACATTCAATAAGGTACATTTGCTATTCCCTTTCAGCTTTGTGTCTGGCCAGGTGGCTGAACCCCTTCCCGCCGGCGATTACAGCTATCAGGTCACAGAACTCATGATGACGTCCGACGTCCGAAAAAACCTCGTTCTTGGTGTGGGTGGGGCGTTTGGTAAATTTTACAATGCTGACTACAATAAGCTGACAGCCTCAGTGACTGCCCGCCGGCAGCCCTATTTTTCCTTGGCACTCAACGCAGAATACAATCACCTTGCATTTCCGACTCCCTATGGCAACCAGGAGTTTTGGCTTGTGGCTCCTCAAATAGAAATCAACTTTACCAATGCCCTTTTCTGGACAACGTTTGTCCAGCTCAATACGCAGGCAGAGAATATGAACATAAACAGCCGTATTCAGTGGAGATACAGACCTATGAGCGACTTGTTTCTGGTCTATAGCGACAATTATTTCTCTGATTTCCCCATCGTCAATAAAAACAGGGCGATCGTTCTGAAGGCAAATTACTGGCTGAATTTATAGTCTTGCAAAGCTTGGCCGTATGGATTTATGCTGGGTAGATCAGCTAAGAATCCATTTTTGACAACA
>JAUMBK010000190.1:0-9441 GCA_032115795.1 Saprospiraceae bacterium
GAAGAAGAGCCGGACTTTCGCACTCTGTCTTCCTTGGAAGTGCGCGCAGTTGTCGATGCATCACTGCCAACACTTGTTCTCTCTTCTTTTTGGTTGTCGCCGGATACAAGCACCCGTCTGGGAGAAGCATCACGCCCCTTTACAGAGGAAGAGACGGAACCTCCCTTTCTGCTTTCAAATCGTCTGTCTGATGGTTCGCCACCATTGCCATTAAAGCCATTCCAACCATGATTTACCCACGGACTACCAAACCCGTAATAATTGTTGATAAAATAATTATTTCCATATCCACCATAATAGGGCCAATTGTACATGCTATAGGGCGTATATCCCCAGCTATTCAGGGAATGAAAGCCCCATCCGGGATTCCAGGAGTTCCAGCCAAAATTATTCCAGGGACTGTAAGCCCAGCTTGAGAATGGAGAATACCCAAAGCCGGAGTGCCCCCACATACCTGTGCCGAAAGAGTGACCATACCCATAATACGGAGAATAAGCGTCAGATCCTCCCCACCAGGTATCAAAATTGTTGTAATTGCACCCACTGCGATTGTTGCGGTGGAACCGATTTATTCTGGAAGAATAGCTATACTCGTCCAGGTTCTCATTTTCCTCAGAGCCAGCATACCTCTCCTCTGTCTTATCAGAAACGGAAGGCGTATTTCTGAATGAGGCGACAAAGGCCTGGTCTTGCTTTGCACTGTAATACACATCATCAAATTGGGCATGCATACTGCCTGAGAAAAGCAGCAAGACAAATCCGGCGAACAAACCTATCAGTAAAGATTTCATGACTTTTAATTTTCTTATTTCTTAAGATTCAGGCTTTCCCTTTCCAAAGCCCCTAAATTAGACTGCAATTTATTACATTTGCACAAAATTTATTGTTAAAAAAATAATAAAATTGCTCCTTTAGGAGCAAACAAATCTGATTTTAGAAGAATGGCAAAAGAAATCACAGCGAGGGAGGAAAATTATTCCCAATGGTACAATGATATTGTGAAGAAAGCGGGTCTGGCAGACAGTTCAGCAGTGCGGGGCTGCATGGTAATCAAGCCATACGGTTATGCTATTTGGGAGAAAATACGGGATCAGCTTGATTTTATGTTTAAAGAAACGGGGCATGTAAACGCCTATTTTCCATTATTTGTGCCAAAGAGCCTTTTTGAAGCAGAAGAAAAGAATGCGGAAGGCTTTGCCAAGGAGTGTGCCGTTGTGACGCATTACAGGTTGAAAAACGATCCGGCAAATAAGGGCCGGCTGATCGTAGATCCGGACGCCAAGCTGGAAGAAGAGCTTGTGGTCCGTCCAACGAGCGAGGCAATTATCTGGAATACCTACAGGGACTGGATCCAGTCGTACCGCGATCTGCCTATATTGATAAACCAGTGGGCCAATGTCGTGCGCTGGGAAATGCGGACAAGGCCGTTCCTCCGTACAGCGGAGTTTTTATGGCAGGAGGGACATACAGCCCACGCCACAAAAGAGGAAGCAATCAAGGAGGCAAGGCAGATGCATGATTTGTATGCCGATTTTGCAGAGCAATTCATGGCCATGCCAGTAATAAAGGGCTTTAAGACGGAAAATGAGCGATTTGCCGGTGCCGATGATACTTTCACTATTGAGGCATTAATGCAGGACGGAAAAGCCTTGCAGGCAGGCACTTCTCACTTTTTGGGTCAGAATTTTGCAAAAGCATTTCAAGTCACGTTCAGCAACGAAAAAAATGAAAACGAATTCGTTTGGGCAACCTCCTGGGGGGTTTCGACACGCCTGATTGGGGGCTTGATCATGACACACTCCGATGACGACGGTCTCGTATTGCCGCCAAAACTGGCACCGATTCAGGTAGTCATTATCCCTATCCCCAAACCTGAAGCCGTGTTGCTGGAAAAGGCAGAATCCATCAGTAAGGCACTGAAAGCCCTTGGTATTTCAGTAAAAATAGATACTGACGACACAAAACGACCTGGGTTTAAGTTTGCCGAATATGAGATGAAAGGCATTCCGGTGAGACTTGGTCTAGGAATGCGTGATTTGGAAAACAATGTCATCGAGGTTGCCCGAAGAGATACAAAAGAAAAACAGAGTGTATCCCTGGATACCGTAGTTCAACATGTTGCATCCTTGATGGAGGAAATTCAGCAGAACTTGTTTGAGAGAGCAAAGTCATTCAGAGACAGCCACATTACCGTGGTGGACGATTTTGATACATTCAAATCCGTTCTCGAAACAAAAGGTGGGTTTCTCTCCTGCCATTGGGATGGCACATCGGAGACTGAGGATAAAATCAAGGAGGAAACAAAGGCGACCATCCGGTGCATTCCGCTTGATGCACCCGAGGAATCGGGAGTTTGCGTATATTCAGGTAAGCCGTCAAACAGAAGAGTTATTTTTGCCAAAGCATATTAAATCAAAAAACAGCACCTATGACATTTGAGATAGAAGGTCTTTTGCACAAGAAATATGAAACGGAAAGCAAATCCAGTTCGTTTCAGACAAGAGAATTTGTGATCACCACAGAAGGAACATATCCGCAGTTTGTCAAATTTCAGCTAACACAAGACAAATGCGGTCTCCTTGACAGTTTTCAGGAAGGCCAAAAACTAAAAGTTTCCTTTGATTTGCGAGGAAGAGAGTGGCAGGGCAAGTATTTTACCAACCTGAATGCCTGGAAAATCGAACAGGCAGCATCAACTTCTTCGATACCGGCTGCCCCCATCGATTCATTCCCCATGTCTGAGCCACCAGCAAGTGGTCCGGATAGTGGTTTTCCTGCGGAATTTGACGATTTACCTTTTTAAAATAAGGCCGGTTACATATTTCTACGGTATTTCCCTCCCACCTGATACAATGCGTTTGTGATCTGTCCAAGGGAGCAATATTTGACGCTTTCCATCAACTCTGCAAAGAGATTTTGATTGCTGATGGCCTTCGCCTGTAATTGCTGTAAAGCGGCCATTCCTTTGTCTGCATTTCTTTCTTTTAATTGCATGACCGCACTGAATTGGGCCTGTTTTTCCTCTTCTTCAGCGCGTATGACCTCAGAGGGAACCAGAGTAGGAGAGCCATCACGGGACAAAAAGGTGTTCACGCCAATAATGGGCAATTCCCCCGTATGCTTGAGTGTCTCGTAGTAGAGAGACTCTTCCTGAATTTTGCTGCGCTGATACATGGTTTCCATTGCGCCCAAAACACCTCCTCGCTCGGTCAGTCGGTCAAATTCGAGCAGGACGGCTTCTTCGACAAGGTCGGTCAGTTCCTCAATGATGAAAGACCCTTGCAGGGGGTTTTCATTTTTGGCAAGCCCCAGTTCCTTATTGATAATCAGTTGAATCGCCATCGCGCGCCGCACACTTTCTTCCGTGGGGGTAGTGATGGCTTCATCGTAGGCGTTGGTATGCAGGGAATTGCAATTGTCATAAATGGCATAGAGTGCCTGCAGCGTTGTGCGGATGTCGTTGAAGGCAATTTCTTGTGCATGCAACGAGCGACCGGATGTCTGAATGTGGTACTTTAACATCTGAGATCGTGCATTTGCGCCGTACTTGTATTTCATGGCCTTTGCCCAGATTCTACGAGCTACCCTTCCTATTACGGCATATTCCGGGTCGATCCCATTGGAAAAGAAAAAGGAAAGATTGGGTGCGAAATCATCGATGTCCATTCCGCGGCTCAAGTAATACTCTACAAACGTAAAGCCATTCGACAGAGTGAATGCAAGCTGGGTAATTGGATTGGCGCCGGCTTCCGCGATATGGTATCCGGAAATGGACACAGAATAAAAATTTCTGACGGCATTTTCGATAAAATATGCCTGCACATCGCCCATTAGCCGCAGCGAAAACTCAGTGCTAAAGATGCATGTATTTTGCGCCTGGTCTTCCTTGAGGATGTCTGCCTGGACAGTACCTCGGACAGCACTGAGGGCTTTTGCTTTGAGGTTGCCGTAAATTTCAGGTGGCAGCACTTCGTCTCCGGTTATCCCCAGCAACAATGTGCCCAATCCTGTATTTCCCTCCGGCAGGGCCGATTTATACACAGGCCGTTGAAGGCCTTTGCTGTCGTACTTTTCCTTCAGTTTCTGTTCTACAAGGGAAGTAAGACCATTTTCAAGGATATATTTTTCACATTGCTGGTCAATGGCTGCATTCATAAAAAACGCGCAAATGGTGGCAGCGGGACCATTGATGGTCATGGATACCGATGTGGACGGATCACACAAGTCAAATCCGGAATACAAAATCTTAGCATCATCCAGGCAACAAATACTGACACCTGAATTGCCTATTTTCCCATATATATCTGGCCTAAGGTCGGGATCTTCACCGTACAGCGTCACAGAATCAAAGGCGGTTGACAATCTTTTTGCATGCATGCCCAGCGAGACGTAGTGAAACCGTTTGTTGGTGCGCTCAGGACCACCTTCTCCGGCAAACATGCGTGTAGGGTCTTCGCCCTCCCGTTTGAAAGGGAAAACTCCGGCAGTAAATGGGAATTCTCCCGGAACATTTTCCTGAAGATTCCAGGTCAGGATATCTCCCCAGTCATGAAATCTGGGCAGGCTTACTTTCGAAATCCTTGTTTGAGAGAGGGATGTGGTATAGGGGGCGACAGAAATATCCTTTCCGCGTACCTGATAAGTGAACGTTTCTGACAGGTAGCTGGTCTTTCGTTTATCCCAGCCTTCGATGATGCGTTTGTTTTCGCCTTTCAGGTCGTCCCAGACCCGTGTAAATTCCTGACGAATTGCCTCAGTTTCAGGGTGATTTTTCATCGCTTCTGCTGCATGTTGCAAAGAATACGCCGTACGCGCAATCAAGGCTTGCTGGGCAACCCAATGGTCATATTGTCGATTGTTTTCTGCAATTTCAGACAAGTACCTCACTCTATTTGGAGGAATAATGTAGATTTTTTCGCTTTCTCCTGTGGGAAGTTGCATTGTAGATTGGAAGTCAGCCCCCGTTTTTTTTGCCATTTTTTCCATGAGCCGGAAATACAGAAGATTTGTGCCCGGGTCATTAAATTGAGAGGCGATGGTTCCAAAAACGGGCATGGAATCAGTGCTTTCGTCCCACAAATTGTGGTTACGCTGGTATTGTTTCCGCACGTCGCGCAGCGCATCAAGGGCTCCTTTCTTATCAAACTTATTGATTGCGATGATGTCTGCAAAATCAAGCATGTCAATTTTTTCCAGCTGACTGGCAGCACCGTATTCAGGTGTCATGATGTATAAAGAGACGTCAGAGTGGTCGACAATTTCTGTATCAGACTGGCCAATGCCCGATGTTTCAAGAATGATCAGGTCAAAACCCGCTGCTTTTAGTACGTCAACGGCACCCTGGACATACTTTGACAAGGCAAGATTTGACTGTCGCGTGGCGAGCGAGCGCATATACACTCTTTCTGAATGGATGGCGTTCATCCGGATCCGGTCACCAAGCAAGGCCCCTCCCGTTTTCCTTTTGGAAGGATCAACAGAAACGATGGCAATGGTTTTGTCTTCAAAATCAAGAAGAAAACGACGAACCAGCTCGTCTACCATGCTGGATTTTCCGGCACCCCCGGTACCGGTGATTCCTAAAACAGGCACTTTTTTATTTGGTTTTCTGAGGTCTTCAGACAAAGATACGTGCTGGTCAGGGTAGTTTTCCAGGCAAGAAATGACGCGGGCAAGATTGTGTTTATGGTGTGGGCTGAGTTGTTTTTCTTCTCCGGAAAGGGCCTGACCAACCGGAAAATCACATTGCCTGAGCACATCATTGATCATGCCCTGCAAGCCCATTGTTCTCCCATCATCAGGAGAATAAATCCGGGCAATGCCGTACTGATGCAGTGCTTCAATTTCGGAGGGCAAAATGGTGCCGCCGCCGCCGCCAAAGATCCGGATATGGCCGCAACCTCTGGATTCAAGCAGGTCATACATGTATTTAAAAAATTCATTATGTCCTCCCTGGTAAGACGTGATGGCGATGCCCTGGACATCTTCCTGGATGGCTGTCTCCACAATTTCCAAGGCAGACCTGTTGTGACCAAGGTGTATAATTTCTGCCCCTGAACGCTGCATGATGCGACGCATAATGTTGATGGCTGCATCGTGGCCGTCAAACAAAGAGGCAGCGGTGACAATCCGGATTTTATTTTCGGGGATAAAAACAGCTTCTTCAGTCATCTTTGGTTGGTTTCAAGGTTGGTTAAGGTGCTGCAAAAATACAAATATTGGCACTCTATGACGAACTTCATTCAAACAAACCTATTGACAAAAAGATGAAAATGCAGGCTTTTAAAAACCGATACCTGTCGTGAGGGCCAGATATTGTGCTACAGCGGCATGTGATTTCAAATAAATGCCAACAAATGGCCTGATTCGCCGGCTTTCTTTCAAAAGGTCAACCTGTAAGCCCAATTTAATGTAAATGGGTGCTGTAATCACACTCTTCTTCGGAATGGGAAGGTATGCCCCAATGATGCCGCGCAAAGAGACCCTCCCCAAGTGTACAGTGGCACCACTGAAAATTGAGGTGCGAATTGCCCTCTGTAAAGCAGTCGTTTTTTCTTCAAAATCAAGGTAGTAAAACTGGTAGGTACTTTGATTGAATTCAAACTCTGCCCCGGCCAACAGGCTAAGCTGGGGCTGATATCGGTATGATGCCGCTCCAGCAAAAAAGTAGGTCCGGTAAGAAGGGCCTCCCTGAAAACTGTACTCTGTAAAACCTAGTCCTGCAAGGGTTTCCCCTCTCCATCTTCTTTTTTGTGACGGGTCATTCTCTGCTGTTGGGTTGACATAAACGGTGTCTGTTCCTCTCATCGTCCGGTAGTCCGGGTCTTTGAGTATCCTGCGGAAAGGGAGGGCATACCCAAAAGACAGGCCTGCCTGATTGATTCCTTTGTTTGGCAGCCGGATGTGCCCATTGGAAAAATGTGTCAATTGTACAGTGAAAAACCAGGAGGCCCTGCGGAAGCAGACAGGCCTGACAATCCAGCGGAGCTGGGTCACATTGTTCCAGGGTGTACTCAATGCATTATTGGATGGATTTGAAATTTTATTGTAAAACTTCGTTGTATATGCAATGCCGCTCCCTATCTCGAAATCCAGAGAGAGATTTTGCCCAGACATAACGGGCAGTCGCAACGAGGGGAAAACACCTGCAGCTTGTCCAAGCACACGGTTGTTGCCAAAGTGTGCTACGATGACATGGGCACCCAGCGCTGCCTGTTTCCAGCTTGAATGCCAGGGTTCTTTACCCGAAACGGGTTGACTTACGCCCGCTTGAATGGAAAAACCAGGTCCGTAAGAAGGGAATAATAATGCATCAGAGTGACGCAAAATGTGCGTTCCTCCCAGGCTAAACTCAATTGTTGACAACCGGGGATTTGTGTTTTGCTGTGCAGGTAGGAAGCTTGTAACAAACAAAACTCCGGCAAGGGCAGGCAGAAAATTCAGCAGATGGTCTCTTCCAGCCATGATTGAACCAATAACTGGGTGGCCTGCAAATCTGCGTGCATGAAGCGGTCAGCTTCCAGCGGCTTTACCACGGCCCGCAATCGTTCAATCATTGCCTCAAGTTGCGGGGATGTGCGCGCCGTACGCCGGAATTCCATGGCTTGCGCAGCAGTCAGCCACTCTATGGCGAGCAACATTTTCAGGTTTTCCATGACCCGAAACGCTTTCGTTGCCGCATTGGATGCCATGCTGACGTGGTCTTCCTGTCCTTTGCTGGAAACGATCGAATCGACAGAGGCAGGACTGCAATATTGTTTGTTTTGGCTTACTATGGATGCAGCCGTGTACTGCGCAATCATAAAGCCTGAATTCAGGCCGGCCTCTTTAGTGAGGTAGGAGGGCAAGCCTCTGTCTCCGTTGATCAGCTGGTAAACCCTTCGTTCAGAGATATTTCCCAGTTCGGCCAGGGCAATGCACAAATAATCCAGGACTAAGGCCAACGGTTGTGCATGGAAATTCCCTCCGCTGAGCACAAGGTCTGCATCGCTAAAGACGAGAGGATTGTCGGTGACAGAGTTTATTTCAGTATTGACAATATCCAGGGCGTGCTGTATTGCTGCCATGCTGGCGCCGTGAACTTGCGGCACGCAGCGAAACGAGTAGGGATCCTGCACACTGGATCTTTCCATATCACGGATGCCACTTCCAGACAGTATTGCACACACCTCGGCGGCTACCTGCACCTGGCCGGAATGAGGCCTGGCAAGGTGAATGAGCGAGTCAAAAGGAGCAATATCACAGTTGTATGCTTCCATCGACATGGCTGCCAACGTGTTGGACAAATGCAGGAGCGCCAGCCCTTCAGTCACCAGAAAACAGGCATAGGCCAACGAAAACTGTGTGCCGTTCAACAAAGCAAGTCCTTCTTTTGATTGCAGGGAGATGGCTTGAAGTCCTTTGTTTTTCAAGGCACTTTCCGCTGGCTGGACAAGCCCTTCTGACCGGACAAACCCTTTGCCAAGCAGGGGAAGACTCAGGTGGGCCAAAGGAGCCAGATCACCGGAAGCACCCAGCGACCCCAGCTGGTGGATAACCGGATAAAGCCCATGGTTGTACAAAAGGCTCATCTGGTCCAGCAACAGCGGCCGGATTCCGGAACAGCCATGCGACAAATTGACAATTTTCAATACTTGAATTGCCCTCGAAACGGAATCAGGAACAAGCTCCCCCATGCCACAGGCGTGCGACAGCACCAGGTTTTCCTGAAGTTGTTTGAGATTTGCATCGGATATTCTGATATTGCACAGAGAGCCAAAACCCGTATTGATCCCATAAATGACGGTAGACGGATCTTCCATTTTTTTGTCAAGGTAAGACCGGTTTTCCGCGACCTTTTTTCTAACAGCATCGCTGATTCGGACAGGGTGCTGGTTTCTGGCAGCGAGATAAATTTCTTTTGCATCCAGGGCTCTTCCGTCAATGTATAATTCCTGCATAAACAGTATTGAGATTTATTTCTGTTGACACCCCCAAAGGTAGCAAAAAGTATCGAAGGCAAGGACCAGCATACATCGGATTCCCCAGGATATGCAAGCTAACATACCAGCTTAAAAGGGATACATTGCGTTAAACTATCGTTAAATTAACCCGGCAAGAAAATGGGATATAGCGGATGAAAATGTGCATATCAGGGAATTTGATCTGCAAAAAAGTAAGATAAGGGGTGTTTTTTTGTTAAAAATGTCGCAATATACCTGTTTCAGTCACTTTCGGATACCAATAAAATTGTATTTTTGACCGTTTTTAGAAAGAGAAAACATGATTTGTGTAGGATATCAGGTTTTCTGACCGGATTTTGTATTTTAACGCACAGTGTCGCACGGTATTATTCACAAATCACTTGCACAGTGAGCATCGATGCTTAATGATATGAAATCGACATGAGAAAAATGATCATTCACTCACAAACCAAAATGATCATTTTACTCGTCAAAGATT
>JAUMBK010000191.1:0-6659 GCA_032115795.1 Saprospiraceae bacterium
GTTTTTAACAATTCCAACAACGAAAAATCTTTGAGGGATTTTTCATCGTTGAAATGTGAAAAACTCCTTTAACTTTGATTTTCAAATTATGAACTGTCCAAAGTTACGCAAGTTTTCACTTATTCAAATGGATTTGTTGCATTTATTGATTTAAACGATGCAGCATATGGATTTGGAAATATTAATATTGGCTTTTTAATTGCTAATACAAGTGCAAATGTCATTATTCCGTTTAGCCAAATCCAAGAATGGACAAATATGATTTGTGTTTACAATGGTAATGCAATTAAATTTTTCTTGAATGGACAATTGGTAGCTACAAGCAATTTTAGTGGGTCAATTAATTCCCAAAACAATTTACTTGCATTTAGTCTTTGGGATAATCCTACCCTTCCTAACACACCTCAAAGGAGCATCGATGACATAGGCATCTGGAACCGTGCCCTCACCCAAGAAGAAATAACAGATCTATACAACGGATGTCCCTTGCCTTCCTGGGTAAACGCACCAGCTGATATAACCCTTTCCTGTGCTCAGGCTGCTGCGCTCAGTCCCTCTGAACTGGCATACGACAATGCTGAAACGGGCACCTGTGCTGTCATTGGCAGCGTGACAGGTGTCATTACCGGGTCCTCTGACCAATGCAATGGCGGTACGCTAACCCAGACTTGGACGTACGCTTCCGAGCAGACGACACTGAGCCATACGCAAACCATAACGGTCGAGCCAGCACCTGAAGCGGCGTGGGTCAATCCTCCTGGTGACATAACCATTTCGTGTGATGCGGCGCTAAGTTTTGCTCCGTCAAGTATGAATTATACTAATAATGGGGTAGGGGGCTGTTTGATTTCAGGCAGCGTGATTGGGTATATCTCGGGCAGTTATACCGAATGTGGCGGTACTCTAATTCAGTCTTGGACATTTACCGATGACTGTGGCAGGACACTGGATCATACGCAAACCATAACGGTTGAGCCAACGCCGATCGCGGCCTGGGTCAACGCTCCTGGTGACATAACCATTTCGTGTGATGCGGCGGAGGCCTTTGGCCCAAAAACTCTAAGTTACTCTAATGGCGCATCGGGAAATTGTATGATAGCGGGTACTATTACAGGAACCATCACTGCAAACTATGAAGAGTGTGGGGGCACGCTGACACAGATGTGGACATATACCGATGACTGCGGAAGGACGATAGATCATAGTCAAACGATTACAATCGAGCCCGCCCCGATCGCGGCCTGGGTGAATCCGCCGGTAGATATTACAATTAGCTGTGATCAGGCGACGAGCTTTGCAGCATCGAGTATTAACTATACCAATAACGGCCTTGGCGGTTGTCTGATTGAAGGATCAGTATTGGGAACTATAGCAGGAACCTACACCGAGTGCGGTGGCACACTAACCCAGGCCTGGACATATACGGATGACTGTGCAAGAACGATAGACCACCAACGAATTATAACCGTGCTGCCCTCACCTGCACCCTCCTGGGTCAATGCCCCGAACGACATCACCATAAGCTGTGGTGAGGCTGCAGAATTGGCGCCATCTTATCTACAATACACCACTGCTGGTTATTCTATTTGCATAGACATTGGGATTGCACTCAGTACATTCAATGCCGACCCCTTCGTTTGTGGACAGGCGTATAGACAAACTTGGGCATACACAGATCAGTGCAATCGCACCATCACCCACGAACAAAATATCACTGTCTTGCCCGAAGACACCGATGGTGATGGCATTCCAGATGCCAGTGATAATTGTGACCAGGTAGAAAACGCAGCTCAAACGGATACCGATTCTGACGGCATAGGAGATGCCTGTGACAACTGCCTCAACACTGCCAATGCCAACCAGGCCGACTGCAATAACAACGGTATTGGAGATGCTTGCGATGCTCCCGACGCTGATTGTGACAGCATCCCCGATACTACCGACAACTGCCCCGACTATCCCAATCCCAACCAGGTTGACCTCAACAGCAACGGCGTTGGCGATGCCTGTGAGACGGGCAATAAATTTGGTATCAATACCACCCAGCCGCTGAGTGAATTGCATGTGGCCAATGGTTCTGTATACCTCGACAACCCCGACAAGGGCATCATTCTCAAAGGGGCCGACGGCAAGTGCTATAAGATTACGGTCGACAATGGGGCCCTGAAGCTGCTTGTTGTGCCTTGTCCACAATCCAACTAAACAATCTGCCGATGAAACGCATGTTGTCAACTCACCGGTGGCTGGCCCTGGCCTTTCTGCTGTGTCTGTCCCTTTCGGGGTTCAGCCAGCTGGAAATCAATACCCAGTTGTACATTGGCCCGGGAGCCTACACTTACTACAATGACGCCCATGTGGATTTTGATCCCGGAGGCCACGTCATCACACACAGGCAGGAGCCACGCGGCTTTTTCATCCTGGGCACCAGCGCCACCGTCAGCGGGGTTGGTCATCACCAGCTCGTCGATGGCTATGTGCGCAAGTCGGGCAGCGTGCCTTTCGTTTTTCCTGTGGGGTATGATACCCTCTATGCGCCCGTCAACGTCGCGCCGCAAAGCATTCAGACCATCGATGCAGCCTACTGGCGCGGCACACCGCCCCAAAATACACAGCGCAGTGCCAGCCTGACGGCCCTCGCTTCCAATGAATACTGGCACCTGGCATCCGGAGGGGTAGCCACCGTGACCCTGTCTTGGCGCAGCACCAGCCAGATCGCGTCGCTCGTGCCCTCTCTCGACCAGCTCACCATCGCAGCCTACAACACATCCAATCAAAGATGGGAGGATATCGCCTCAAGCCTTGATGCTGCCTCCATCTACGGAGGAAGCAGCACGACAGCACAAGGTTCTGTAACGACGTCATCACATGTATCCATGTCGGCCTACAGCTTCTGGGCCCTGGGCCGCAAGGACGCCTGCTTCGGTGCCGTGACCGCTACCATTGCCGGCGACAGCGCATTGTGCCTGGGTGCCACCGCTACCTTGACCGCCTCGGCAGGTACAGCATGGCAGTGGAGTACAGGTAGCACCACCAGGGACATCAGCACGACGACCGCAGGCACCTACACCGTCACTGTTACGGATGGCGCCGGTTGTACGGGAACGGCCAGCAAGGCCATCACCTTTTCCGATTGCACGATCCCCGATGTCATCAGCGTCGGCCAGCCAGGCTGCAGCGGGGCCGCCTTCGGCTCAGTGACACTTGGCAATCTGCCTGCAGGAAGCTGGATCATCGAGCAAAGCGGCACCACATCCCAGTCCTACACCGGCACAGGCAGTACCTACACCATTACGGGCCTTGCCCCGGGCGTCTACCGGTTTCGGGTGCGCAATGCATCGGGTGCTACATCGGGGTGGACACCTCCTTTTGCTGTGGTGATCGTCAAATGTTGATTTTTTGGCAGTAGTTATCATTTTGACAAAATCATGTTACCCTTCCAGGTTTTGATTTATTGTTAAATGGTCATTTCTATAATCATGTCATCCCTTCGGGATTGGCATGCAGTGTTCGTTTGTCATTTTTGAAGGTCATGATGATGTTGTGATGTATCTTAACAAGCCCTGGAAGGGCGCCATACCCTTGGCCCAGGGTGCAGCCCTGGGCCATTTGAAAGAGAATATGCTGGAAGGTTATAATTTAATATGTAAATGGAAAAACAATATATATGATGATTATTGATTGAATAAATCAATTAAATCAATTGATTTAATTCCTTTCATTCAATGCGAGGGCCAAATCTCCCTCGCTAGATTTTTGTGGCGAGGGGAAATTCTCCCTCGCTAGGGTATATCGCCCTTCCAGGGCTTGGATGGAGCCCTGGAAGGGCGATATACTCACTGCCCCGAGCATAGCCCAGGGCAAAATGAAGGATAAAATATTGGATTGTCTTAATGTAATATGTAAATGGAATAAAAATGTACATGTTGATTATTTATTGAATTATTCTATTGGATCAATTGTATTCATTTAAATCAATTGAATCCATCTCTTCCATTGAATCTGAGGGCCAATTCTTCCTCGCTAGACTTTTGCAGCGAGGGCCAATTCTCCCTCGCTAGGGTATATCGCCCTTCCAGGGCTATACTATGCCCAATATGCCCAACATCCCATAAGAAATTAGGATTTTTCCAACAATTCGAAAAATATCCGCCATCATCCAACAAAAATGGTTTTCCATTGTATATTTGCATTCCCCCCGTATTCTGCCACGTTAAAATCACAATAGCATGCAACCGTCACGATTATTCGATTACATTGCCAAACAATATGATGATGGACCGCTCTCTCGTTTTGTAGGTGCGAGAACAGAGTCGGGGGACTGGAATTTTTATTCTACGGGTGATGTCATCTCTCTTTCCAGAAAATTGGCATCCGGAATGGTGGATGCAGGTATACAGCCAGGGGATAAAATTGGCCTCGTTGTGTACAAAAACCGTCCTGAATGGGTCATAGCTGACCTGGCCATCCAGTATATCGGGGCTGTTGGCGTACCTATGTACCCCACCATCAGTGCACGAGAGTACGAATACATCATGAAGGAGGCCGAAGTAAAGCTTTGTTTTGTAGGCATGAATGATTTGTATGATAAAGTATCAGCAGCCCAGGCCAACTTACCCCTGCTTACAGATATTTATTGCTTTGACCGGCAGGGAGGACGCCCATACTGGGAAGACCTTTTCTCTGAAACCAATCTGGAGAAAGTTGAAGAACTGAGCCAGCAGGTCAAAAGCGAGGATTTAGCCACTATTATCTACACATCGGGTACGACGGGCAATCCCAAGGGGGTCATGCTCACCCATGCCAACATCATCAGCGTGGTAGAAAGTTGTTCACACCTGTTGCCTGTCGTTCGGGGTGAAAAGACACTCAGTTTTCTGCCCCTTTGTCATATTTTTGAGCGCGCTGTTCTGTATGTGTACACTGTGATTGGTACAGAAATCTATTTTACGGGTACGGACAACCTGGGTGGAGAAACCGGCGACCTGGCATCCGTCAAGCCACATTATTTTACCACCGTGCCAAGATTGCTGGAGAAGGTTTATGAAAAAATTTACAATAAAGGTCTTCAGCTGTCGGGAGCAAAGAAAAAATTATTTTTCTGGGCACTCAGCCTCACGGACAATTTCGAGCACGGAAAGACCTACAGCTTTGGTGAAAAAGTGAAGCGCAACATTGCGGACAAGCTAATTTTTAGCAAATGGAGGGCCGCTTTGGGAGGCAACGTCAAGGCAATCGCTACGGGTGCAGCCGCCTGTCCTGCCAAGATTGCACGTGTGTTTTCGGCTGCAGGCATTGTCATTACGGAAGGTTATGGCCTTACTGAGACGTCGCCCGTGCTGACACTCAACCACTACTTCGATGGCAGCAATAAGATCGGCACGGTGGGTGTTACCCTTGATATTGTCGACTTGCGCATTGACAGGTCTGAAGGCGAATACAATGACGGTGAAGGTGAAATCATTGCTGCTGGCCCCAACATTATGCAGGGCTACTACAAACAGCCTGAAATGACTGCAGAAGTATTCAAGGATGTCGACGAAAAAAAATTCTTTAAAACGGGTGACATAGGCACCTTTGTTGACGGGCCCAACGGCAAGAAATATCTGAAGATCACTGACCGTAAAAAAGAACTTCTTAAAACATCCGGCGGGAAATATGTTGCTCCTGCCCCAATCGAAGGCCTGCTCAAGGAAGAGTTTCTCATCGAACAGGCCATGGTCGTCGGCGATCAGCGCAAGTTTGTATCAGCCATTCTCATTCCGGCACCGGATGCCCTGCGCGCCTGGTGTGAAGAGCACGGCCTGGGATGGACATCCCTCGACGATATGCTGCATCATCCCGGTGTGCTGGCGCATTACCAGACTCTTGTCGACAAGGTGAATACGCACTTTGGGCATATCGAACAAATCAAGAAATTTGTTGTCCTGCCCACCACCTGGGAGGCAAGCCGCCACGATGGCACCGAGGCTGAACTTACACCCACCATGAAATTGAAGCGCCGCGTCATTGAGGACAAGTGTAGGGCGGATATCGACGCCTTGTATGCCTGACGCGCACGATCAACAGGATGAAAGCCGGTGAGGGGTTGATACAGGATGATTGGCGGTATGTAACGCGAAGCAATCTGGACGCCGCTGCATGGGATCAGGCCATCAGCAGGTCACGCTCACCCCTTCTCTTCGCAACGTCCCCATGGCTCGATGCTCTCACCGACAGAAAATGGGCAGCTTATGTTCTGGGTGAATATGAGCAGGTTTTTCCGTTTTTCTCCAAAGCAAAACTGGGTATCTCCTATGTTACGCAGCCCTTTCTTTGTCAGCAGCTGGGTTTGTTTGGCGAAAAAGCCAACGAGACAGAGATACCCGGACTCCTTCACAAGCTGCAGACAGGCCGCTGGAAAATCGATCTGATGCTGCACACTATGCCGTCAAACGTGGCAGGTGCACTTGTCCGGACCAATCACCTGCTGCCTATTGGCGACACCGAGGCACAAGTACGCAGCCGCTACCACCGCAATGTGCGCAGAAATATCGACAAGGCCACCGCCAAAGGCATTACTTTGCATAGTGAAGCATGCCATCCCAGGATATTGCCCTTCCTTGTCAGGTACGACACGACATCCCTCCTGTCGAAGTGGGAGAACAATATTCGCGAAGCCA
>JAUMBK010000191.1:6669-8203 GCA_032115795.1 Saprospiraceae bacterium
AGGGAGGTTTTGCATGGACAGCGGAACAGGGAGGAGAAGTACAGGCGGCTGCTTATGGAGTAGTGTATGGCGACAGGGTATACTTTCTCTTATGTCAATCCAGTCCTGCCGGCAAACAGGCTGCGGCCATGTACCTTCTGATCGACCACCTGCTTGCAGATTTTGCCGGGGGTAAGTACAAATGGTTTGATTTTACTGGCTCCGGTATGCCATCTATTGCCCGCAGAAACCTGGGATTTGGAGCAGTCAGGGAGGAATACTGGCATTACCGCTGGCGATGGTACGACCTGTTTACCAGGTAAGGTTCAGGATGCACCGGTTTTTACCGTAGTGGTTCCATTTACAATCAACAGGAATAGGAACTTTTAACAGACCCACCCATTTTTTATGGTTTTATTGGGGTCCAAATTGCTGGTCCAGGTATTGTAAGCGGGAAGGAACCTCCGGATTGGCCGGATTTAGTGCAAGGACAGCGGTAAGGTCTTTTCTGGCTTCTACAGGTTTGGAGAGGCCGATGTATGCCAGTCCCCGCTGGTACAGCATGCCTTCACTGGCGCCATTCAGGTTGATGGCTTTTGTAAGGGTCAACACTGCCTCCTGATACTGGGCGCTATTCAGCAGTGCCAGACCGAGGGGTGGCAGGATTTCTTTTTCCTTATAAGGCATAATTTCAAGCGCTTTTTTATACGACTGGGCGGATGCTGCCGGGTTGCCTGTCAGTTGGGCTACGCCCAGATTAAAGTGAATGTTTCCCCGGTTCGGTTCGATCTCGAGGCCTTTTTGATAGGCTTCGATGGCTTTTTGCACCAGGGCTAGTTTTTGTGCCGGCTGCTGTTCGCTCATGGTTCCATAGCAATTGCCCAGTCCTTCGTACACGTCGGCACGGCGACATCCATCGGCAATGGCCAGTTCAAAATCTGCCAAGGCCCCTTCAATGTTGCCTGTTTTCCCCCGGTAATTGCCCCGGTTTGCGAGCGCAACGTCATCGGTGGGATACAACGAGAGCACCTGGGTCCACAGCTTTTCGCTATCATGCCAGACATCTGCCTGTGCACGCGCTTTGACAGACCAGCCTATCAGCAATGCGCCACCCAGCAGGGGCGCCAGCCAGGAGGGGAACCCTTTCTGTTTTTTTAAAAGCTCGTCGGTGGCTGCAGCCAGTAAAAAGGCCAGGCCAATGTAGGGAATGTACGTGTACCGGTCGGCTTTAATCGCCAGTCCTACCGATAGAAATTGCAGCACCAGGGCGACCGTCACCGCATAAAAGGCGATGCCAAAGACCCAGGTTTTATGCTTAGGTATTGCCCACATCCAAAGAGCCAGGCCAGCCAGCAGCGCGACAGGATATCCTGCCCATGCCCAGCCAGGAGCTTGTGTAGGGTAGGGATATAAGGCGCTTTGGCCTACAGGAAGCAGAAATTGCCCGATATATGAAAAGAAACCATAGGAAGCAAACTGCAGGCGCTGGATGAGGGTGAACGTATCAGGTGCCGCTAACGCATTGACTTTTTCGCCATACAGCGTCAGCACACCA
>JAUMBK010000192.1:0-14290 GCA_032115795.1 Saprospiraceae bacterium
ATGGAATGGTGAACGTGGCAAATGATGACACGTTTTTTTGGCAAATATTTATTTGTTGTGGTGGCAATATTTATTTGTTGTGTTGGCAAATATTTATTTGTTGTGTTGGCAAATATTTATTTGTTGTGTTGGCAAATATTTATTTGCCACTACTATTGTTGGCTACGCCAACAATGTTTCCATACAGACGCCTTCCTCTATTACCTTGCGAACATCAGCGATTTTGATGCGTCTTTGTTCCAGGCTGTCTCTTTCCCGGATTGTCACGGTTTCATTTTCCAGTGTTTCAAAATCGATGGTGATGCAATAGGGCGTCCCAATCGCATCCTGCCGGCGATATCGTCTGCCTATGGCGTCTTTTTCGTCATATTGGCAGTTGACGGACAGTTTAAGCTTGTCATAAAGTGCGGTAGCTGCCTTTGTCAACTCCTCTTTGTTTTTTAAGAGCGGTAACACGGCGGCTTTTACGGGAGAGAGGGCGGGATGAAGTTTCATGACTGTCCGCACAGACTCCTGGCCTTCAGCATCGGGTACACTTTCTTCCTTAAGGGCAGTCGACAACATTGCCAGAAACATGCGATCACAACCAATGGAAGTTTCCACGACGTAGGGCACATAATTTTCATTCAGCTCCGGATCGAAATACTGCAATTTTTTGCCGGAAAGAGCCTGGTGCTGGCTGAGGTCAAAGTCGGTGCGGGAATGTATGCCTTCCAGTTCTCTAAATCCAAACGGAAACTCGAACTCAATGTCGACGGCAGCATTGGCGTAATGGGCAAGATTGGCGTGATCGTGAAAGCGGAGTTTGGACTCGTCAGTGCCTATCGCTTTATGCCATTTGAGGCGTGTTTGTTTCCAGTACTCGTACCACTCCATTTCTGTGCCAGGCCTGACAAAGTATTGCATTTCCATTTGTTCAAACTCGCGCATGCGGAAAATAAATTGGCGGGCCACGATTTCATTTCGAAACGCTTTTCCGATCTGGGCAATGCCAAACGGGATTTTTTGCCGGGTTGATTTTTGCACGTTTAGAAAATTCACAAAAATTCCCTGGGCTGTTTCCGGTCGGAGATATAGCTTTCCCTCTTCTCCTGCAATATTGCCCAATTGTGTATTGAACATAAGATTGAACTGTCGCACTTCCGTCCAGTTGCGTGAGCCGCTTTCAGGGCAGGCGATTTCGTATTCGGCTATCATGGCACCCAGGGATTCCATATCACCTTGTTTCATGGCTTCGGCCAATCTGCCAAGGACAGCGTCAATTTGCTTTTGTCGCTCGATGATTCTGTCGTTGGTAACGCGAAAATGGGCTTCATTGAACGCCACACCAAAGCGGTCTCTCGCTTTCTCTATGTCTTTCTGGTTTTTTGCTTCGATTTTTTCTGCATACCCTTCAATCAATTGGTCTGCCCTATACCGCTTTTTGGAGTCTTTATTGTCTACAAGCGGGTCGTTGAACGCATCTACGTGGCCTGACGCCTTCCATGTTTTTGGGTGCATAAATATGGCTGCTTCGATGCCCACGATATTTTCGTGCATTTGTACCATGGACTTCCACCAATACTGCTTGATGTTGTTTTTCAGTTCCACACCGTACGGACCGTAATCATAGACAGCGCTCAAGCCGTCATAGATTTCGCTTGATGG
The DNA here is from genome assembly GCA_032115795.1 of Saprospiraceae bacterium. Taxonomy (GTDB): domain Bacteria; phylum Bacteroidota; class Bacteroidia; order Chitinophagales; family Saprospiraceae; genus OLB9. Next base: position 1,648 of record JAUMBK010000192.1, read on the forward strand.
GAAAACAAAACCATATTCTTTGCTGTGGGCAATCAAATTTTTAAAATCCATGGGTAAATTATTAAGTTTGGCCAGTCCCAATGCAGGAGATGCCTTGAAATTTATTGCAAAAATAAGATCAATCTGCCAATTTTTCTTGTTTTGAACTGAGTACTATCAATCTAATTCGCACTTATATTTGCAATTATCACAATAAATTCAAAAGAATACGACGATGAGAAACGGGATTCTTCTTTTTCTGACAGCACTTATGTGGGTTTCCTGTGCAAAGGATGACACCAGTTCTTCGACATGTACAGGCACGACGCCTACCTATACGGCAGACATTGCACCTATTTTCAATGCTTCGTGTGCTTATGCCGGATGTCATGCCGGAAGTTTTCCCGCGGAAGGGCTGGATTTGAGCACGTATGCCAAGGCAAAATCAGCCAGCCTGAACGGCAAGGTACTGGCATCTGTCAAGCACCAAAGCGGCGTTACGGCAATGCCTATAGGTGCACCAAAGTTGTCGGATGTCTTGATCAGCAAGATAGATTGCTGGATTCAAAACGGAGCGCCCGAATAAGTCCTGAGGCCCTGCGTTTGCTTGCAGGGCGTTCTGGAGGTTGAATTCTGTGCGTCCGGTACTACCGCCTTTCGGGGCTATGTTGTATATTTGTCCATAGTAGATTTAAAATTTTGCTCCTATGGTCATTCGTACAATTCTTTTTGGGATAGGCACTTGTTTGCTGCTATCCGTTTCTGTCAATGCACAAGTCACTCTTGATGATTATACCCAGCCTGCCGCCACCGGACAATACGACTATGAGCGACAGGCAGTGATCCGCCAGGAGCAGTTCAATGGTTATACCAATTATTGGCACAATTCATACAGAAACTGGGTTAGGTATGCCAGTTTGTTTAAAATGGGCGCACCCAACGTAGCCTATACTTTGGCACAACACAAGGCCGATGTAGCGGAAGACCTCGGAATTGCCGGCCTGGATATGCAGGAGGGCTTTCTTTCAGAATTATTTCGGGCACCATACGAAGTACTCCAAGATCCGAGCCCTGCCCAATTGCGCATGGGCAGTGGCAATGCACTCGTATTTGTTTCGCCTGCGTCTGATGCGGGCAAATTGCTCCAGGGGAGAAAGTCAAAGGAAAACCCATGGCCTGCCAGGCTGAAAAACCACCAGTCCAGGGCCCGCAATTATGTGCCTGTCGACGCATTCCTGTTGCAAGGGAAAAACGGCAAACTTTTTGTTGTCTCATCCACATCAGAAGCAGAGCGCCAAAAAGTTTTGTCCCTGATTCAGCTCACAAAAGAGACGATTGACAGGTACGACCTTAAAAAGGGGTGGTTTGGGGCTACGACACTGTTAAAGAGCGTGACCTGCATGTTTGGACATCCGCTGGAAGTCATGGGAAGGGCAATGAATGAAGGTTGTTCCTTTACGGTTTTCCACGGATACATGGATTTTTGGGCCCAGGACGAATTGAATGCATGGATGAAGACAGCAGGCAATCCCATGGTCGTAGATGTTGGCACCTACAATGTGTTTGGCTGCCGCGACTACAAGGGGCTGCAGCTGCAGGATATCGGCGGTGATGAAGGCTGGGTTCGGTTTGCCAAAGAAAAAGGGGGTTATATTTTCCGTCCCGTATATGATCCGACCAAAGACAAGTTGACCTACGACGGATATATCGCTACAGAGGGCAACAAAGAGCAAATTGACATGGGCGAGAAGCCGTTTGTCTGTTTTACCGGCTCCCTCGAAGACGATGCGGAAACAAGCATGGTCTTGTTTGTGCCCAAAGGAACTGCGTTTACACGTGATGAAATGTGGAAAGCCATCATGGACAAACGCCAGGTTGCCGTGTTGCCACGGGGCCTGCTGACGGGTCCGAAAGAATTCAGGGCCCCATTGAATGCGCTGATGCTGGACAGGATAATCCTGGAAAACCTGTTTCAGGAACGCGTTCAGCTTGAAGCGATGACAGAAGGAAATGAGCTTGTCGTCCATCTTGCAAACCATGGACAGGAGTCGGTGAGCGGCACTGTATCCGTACGGCTTTCCGGTGGCCTGGCTTTGCAGGGAAGTGCAGAACGCGTCGTACAGGCAGACAAGGGAGAGTCCCGCACACTCAGAATCAAGCTCCAGATACCTGTCGAAGCGATGGGTAAGACGCATCCGCTGGTGGTTACGTTCACTGACGGAAAACAGTCCAAGTCAACCATGACGATGCTCGATTTGCCCAAAGCAGTCAATACCCATACATTGCTTTATGGTCATGCTCCCTCTGTCTCCTTTCCTGTGGCCGTGCACAATTTTTCCGGAAAGCAGGATATCCCTGTGACAGTCAAAGTCCAGGATGCAAAGACAGGAAAAGAAGTATATTCATCCCGGCAGTCGGTAAAAGTACCCGCGTCGCAGTACAGAAACCTCGACGTTATATTGCCTCTTCCTCAGGGATCGTATACAGTGACGACGTCTGCACAAGGTGCGGAACAAACATGCCAGCTAGGCGTGGGGGAGAGCAAAGGCAGCACCTACCTGTATGAAGACGACCTCAATGCTGACGGCATAAAAGAATACAGAATGGAAAATGGCAGTGTGCGCTTGACACTAATTGCCACTGGCGCCCGCGTGATCGAATACTACATTAAAAACAGGGATGACAACGCCCTCTTTAAATTGTGGCCCGAAAAGCCGGAAGACCACAACAGGCCCTTCCGAAGGAGGGGATTTTATCCGTATGGTGGCTTTGAAGATTTCTTAGGGCAGGCGAGCATGGAAACCCACCAGGTCTACGATGTGGAAGTGGTAAAAAAAGAAGGCGATTATGTTCAGTTGAAAATGAGCACCGACTATTACGGAAACCGGCTGGAGAAAATATATACGCTGTATGGTGATTCACCCTTGGTAGAAGTGCGGTACGCTCTTGACTTTATCAATCCGGAGGCGAACGTCATTGGCCCGCAGCCCATCCTTGCGCTGGGTAAGGAACACGGCACGGAGGATGTCTATACCGTGCCGGACATGGAGGGGATGAAAGAATACAGGATGCGCCCCGAGGAGTATTACGGACACCTGTTTGATCTCAAGGAAGGATGGAATGCCGGATATGACACCAAGGAGGATATTGCTTTTCTGGCGGCATATCCTGTAAATCAACCGCTGTTTTTGCACATGTGGATGAACCATGACCGCAATCCGGATTCTCATTATTTTTACAACGAGTTTCAACCGTGGGTGCCGATAGACCAAAAGACAACCATGTATTTTACGTTTTATATGTGGGGAAATGGAGGACCATGGCAGGATGCGCTGCAGGCATTGTCAACCCGAAATCTGATTAGCAAACGCCCTTAATTCACGATTCATCATGTTGATTAATAGACAAATCTTACTCTTATTCTCTTTATTTGCCGCTACGTTGGCTTTTTCCCAAAATGCTTCAGAGGAGCTGATTGTCCGTTCAATAGACTTTGGCTACCCGCAACCGGGCATTCCTTTTTACCATTGCAAAGCAACAGTGGCGTTGACACAACCATCCATCATAGAAGTGGAAATGTCCATTGACGGGAAAACGCTCCGCGCCACGGATTTGTTTAGGGAAGGCCAGATGGGCACCATGGACATGCCGCCTTTGACACACCGCCCGCCCTCCGGCTATGGCCTCTCATTTGATGCCACAAAATACCTGACACCAGATGTAGTGGGATGGTTTGCCTGGGAGCCTGGTAAAACGTACAATGTCAAGATTATTGTGCGATTGAAAGCCAATGCAAAACCATCACCCAAGGACCAGATTATAACAGCTTCACGAAAAGTGCAGGCGCCAGCCGCTGCCCCTGTGTTTGACAGGGCCTGGACAAAGTACAAATCTGTGGTGCTGACAGAAACAGAGGGCATTGACCGTAAAAATGAGCCTGTGGAAGTGCTGCTCGCCTTTTATCCTGACGAAGCGCAACAATTGACGAGAGACATCCGGGTAATGGAAGTGGACCCAGCTACCTTTCAGCTCCGGGAGGTACCAAGCCAGGTATATGACCAGATGACATACAAGGAGGAGGACAAGATGGATCCGGATGCAACGGGAAAGCCAACACGTCAAATCCCGCTGTGGTTTCCCACCACCACCGTAAGGGTGGCCTTCCTGGCGAATGTGGGTGCCAAATCGAGCAAAGTGTACCTGATGTACTACGACAATGCCCGGGCGATGGCAAAAACCTATACCACAGACCTGCGCATTCAGGGGGAAAAGCCGGGACTGACGATTGAAAATGCCCACTATAGCATTGTCCTGCACCCGGCATCAGGCCATCTGGACCAGATTACGCTCAAGGAAGCACCAGAATTTCCTCTGTATCACAGGATGGAAACGAATGGTGCTATCCACTGGAATCCGGATGTATACAGTCCGCCAAAAGCGTGGACACATACCGCAGACTGGAAATATCCCGAGCACAGCAAGTTTATACCAGGCCCGGTGAAGGCGACGAGTGAGATTTATGATCAGATGCGGGGCATACCCGAGGTAGATGCGTCTGTTCGCTATGAATTTTATCCGGGTGTACCATACATCATCAGTTCGACCACAACACGCATCAATGAGACCATACACTGTGTGGCGCTTCGAAATGCAGAAATTGTGTTTAAGCGGGAATTGCTCAATAAAATGATGTGGCCCGACGCAGTCAGAGGTAAAATCATGGAATATGACGTTTTGCACATGCCCGACCTTACGGATATTAAAATGGAAGCAGATGTGCCCTGGATCGTTTTATATAACGATACAACAAATATTGCCTTTGCCGGCATCCAGCTGGAATATATGAATACAGGGCTTGAAAACAGGGAGCGCATGCTAAACCCATATATGTATGTGACCGGGGGCCCCTGGATATACTGGTCGAGAGCGCTGTCTCTGAGTTTTCTATCGTCCAACATGCAGCAGATGATTCCCGTGTTGAAGGGCAATTTTTTTGCAGAAAAATGGGCCTACCTGACCTATAAAATTGCAGCCGGACAATCTCCCTATCAGCAAGCGCAGGAATGGATGCGCAAGCTGAAAAACCCTTTGCGGATACATTTGGTGGAAGAGGTCGACGACCGAGTGTCCAAAGCAGTGCAGGAGGTATATATGGACGAAGGCAAGAGTGGTTGGGAAAACAGAGGAACGGGAAAGCACGATCACTAAACAGCCGAATTATGGGAAAATCACAGGCAAACCGTATCAATTGGTTATACACAAGAATTTTCTTTAGTTTGTGCATTGCAATAGCACAGGCTGGCCATGTTGAAGCAGCAGAAAGGTTTGCTTCTCCTCCCGGCATGGTGAAAGACAGTTGTGTGAAGACGTATTCGGTGATAAAAACCACCCGTCCCCCCGTCATTGACGGACTGGTGGAGGAGTCAGTCTGGCAAAGCGCTTCACTCATGACCGATTTGGCGCTTCACTGGGAGGCGGTAGAGGCGCAGCAGACCAGGTACCGGGCATTGTATGACGAAAAGCAGTTTTATTTTCTGTTTGAGGTGGCCGATAGCAATGTTGTCATCTGGGATTCAGTGAAATCAGAGATGGATGTGATCTGGGAGGACAGGGTAGAGATGTTCCTTGCACCGGACAGGCAGTTTCAGACATACTATTGCCTGGAGATCGATGCCCTTGGCCGGTATTTGGGCAACAGTGGCTCCTTGGGAAAGAAAATTGATCCGGAATGGGAATGCACAGGATGTTTGTTTCGGGGCAGGCTCACCAAAAACGGATACACGCTGGAAGGAGTCATTCCTTTGCGTACGTTACAGGAGATGGGTGTGTATACTCCGGGCAAAAAAGCAAATATTGGCGTGTACAGGGCAGATTTTAACCCAACAGGCATTCCAACCTCTCCGGAAATGCACTGGATCAGTTGGGTAAAGTCAGATTCGCCAACACCCAGTTTTCACATTCCCTCCTCAATGGGATGTTTTGAATTCGTGGACTGACATCCCACAATAAGGGTATTTGGCCTGTTTATTAGTGACAGAGAGCAAGATGTATTAATTTTGTGCCCAATAAGAAACGGTTATGGCATTACCCAATATTGATCCTTCAAAGACAAAGACATGGAAAAAACTGACGAGACACCGCAAAATCATGGAAGGTGTACTCATGAAAGACATGTTTGCGGGCGATAAGGAAAGGTTTACCCGATTTTCGGTCAGGCACGAAGATATCCTTCTCGATTACTCAAAAAACCGAATTACGGAGGAGACGATGTTGCTTCTTTTGCGTCTTGCCAGGGAATGCGGGCTCAAAGATGCCATCAAACAGCTGTTTTCAGGGCAAAAGATCAATGTGACAGAAAACAGGGCGGTTTTACATACTGCATTACGTACCAGGGCAGGTCAGGCGCTGTTGGTTGACGGACAGAACGTCATGGAGGATATCCGTCATGTCAAACGGCAGATGAAGCAATTTTGTGATGCCGTACTTACCGGCACCTGGAAAGGGTATACGGGCAAGCCGATTACGGATGTTGTCAACATTGGCATTGGCGGTTCGGATCTCGGTCCTGTCATGGTGACAGAGGCTCTAAAGTCGTACAAAACGCGCTTGCATGTCCATTTTGTGTCGAATGTTGATGGCACACACCTGGCCGAAACGATCAAGGATCTGGATATGTCGACTACGTTGTTCCTGATTGCCTCCAAGACATTTACCACGCAAGAGACCATGGCCAATGCCTATTCCGCCCGGGGCCGTTTTCTGGCTGAAGCGGGAGAGGAAAAGTACATTCAGCAGCATTTTGTCGCTTTGTCGACCAACCGTGAAAAGGTGGTCGAGTTTGGCATAGACCCCCGCAACATGTTTGCTTTTTGGGACTGGGTAGGGGGCAGGTATTCGCTCACCTCTGCCATTGGTTTGTCGATTGCGCTGGGCATTGGCTATGATCGGTTTGAGGAACTTCTCAGCGGGTTTCATTCTATGGATCGTCATTTCCGTACAGCTCCTTTTGATCGCAACATTCCGGTAATCCTGGCCTTGCTGGGCGTCTGGTATGTCAATTTTTATGGAGCGGCATCCGAGGCGATATTGCCTTATGACCAGTATTTGCATCGCTTTGCAGCGTATTTTCAGCAGGCAAACATGGAAAGTAACGGCAAAAGTGTAGACCGAAATGGCAGGAAGGTGACCTATGCAACAGGTCCAGTGATCTGGGGAGAGCCCGGTACAAACGGCCAGCATGCCTTTTACCAGTTGATTCACCAGGGCACGCAGCTGATTCCCTGTGATTTTATTGCTCCTGCCATCTCGCATAATGCGATCGGTGAGCACCATCGCCTGCTTATGTCCAATTTTTTTGCCCAGACGCAGGCTTTGATGGAAGGTAAAACACAAGAGGAAGTGATGGCAGAATTTCTGCAGGCCGGTAAAGATCCGGCAACAGTCGCCCCTTTGGTTCCATTCAAAGTATTTGAGGGCAATAGGCCCACAAACTCCATTCTTGTACGCCAGCTGACCCCATACACATTAGGCAGCCTCATTTCGATGTATGAGCATAAAATTTTTGTTCAGGGCATTATCTGGAATATTTACAGCTTTGATCAATGGGGTGTGGAGCTGGGTAAACAGCTGGCTGGCAGGATTTTACCTGAATTGGAAAACCAGAATGATGTTAGTGGATTTGATGCCTCTACCAATGGATTGATCAATGCATTTAAGTCGTTTATTCGATAAAATTCCGCATTTGGTTCAACATTCCATGCTTTCCTGCATTATGTAGGCTCAAGGATGTTTGAGCTATATGTTACTGAGAATCAGGCCCTATCTAATCGGACTTTTTGCCTTGCTGGCAATGGCCAGTGTCTATTTTTCGACACGGCTGACGTTTTCCTTTTCCTTTGATCAGTTTTTTCCACAGGACGACCCTGATCTCGAATTTTATCAGGAGTTTTCTAAAGAATTTGGCACTGACGACAACTTTTTGCTGATTGGCATAGAAAATACACCGTCAGTTTTTGATTCCGCTTTTCTAGCCAGGGTGCATGAGGCCTCGATACAATTGCGCGCCTTTCCTTTGGTCACAAAGGTGCAGTCCCTGACCATGCTGGAACTTCCGGTCAAAACCCCTTTTGGATACACACCTGTACCTGCCATTCACCTTGCCAATCCTGTATTGTATGAAGAGGACAAGCGCCAGATCATGCAGGATAAACGCTGGAAATACAATCTGATAGACAGTGCGGGAACCTCGATGGTCATTGCGGCGACGACCAAGGAAAACATAACGACAGAAGAGGCAGCGCAATTGGTCCGGCATGTGGATTCACTCTTGCATAAGAACATGCTCTACGACAAGGCCCATGTTTTGGGAAGGGCCTTTTTTCAGAAAGAGTTGATTGATTTTCAGAAGAGGGAAATTGCAATGGCTTTTGTAGCATCCATTCTGCTGGTGAGCCTGATCATGGTCTTATTATACCGCAAACCGACAGGCATCATCGTGTCTCTTGGCAGCATAGCGCTGGGCTTGCTTTTATTCATGGGATATTTGGGCGCAAAGGGAACGGAACTCAACGCGCTTTCCGCTCTTTTTCCGGTAATCATGCTGATTGTTGGGTCGTCGGATGTAATCCATATATTCTCAAAATACGTGGATGAGCTGACTTCGGGCAAGGACAAGACTGAAGCCATGGCAGTCACCTTGCGTGAAATTGGTATGGCCACGTTTATGACCTCGTTTACGACAGCCATTGGTTTTGCTACACTGGCTACCTCCCGTCTGCATACGATCCAGCAGTTTGGATGGGATGCCGCCGCAGGTGTACTCATTGCGTATGTGACGGTGTTGTTTTTTACGACATCGGTGTTAAGTTATTTTGACAGAGAGCAGATCATCCACACGCAGAGTCTGGAAAACAGGTGGGCGCCACTGCTGGCTTGGGTTTACAGGGTGAACAAGGAAAGGTCTCGTCTTTTATTTGGCATTGCCATCGTGCTGACAATCTTTTTCCTGTATGGCATTCGTTTGATTGGTACAAATTACACCATTGAGAACAACCTTCCCAAGGGCTCCAGGGTATCGAAGGACTTTCTGTTTTTTGAAAAAAACTATGCCGGTTTCCGCCCCATGGAATTTGCCATTACGGTAAAACCACCATACAAGGCAGATCAATTTGAAGTAGTCAGAGAGGTTGCCAGGCTGGAAGACAAGATTCAGGCCACACCCGAGATCAAGTCTTCGCTCAGCATTGCTTCGGTGTATAAAAGCATGCACATGATGCACCACGGAAATGACCCGGCATTTTACAGGATGCCTGATTCGCTGCAAGAGTTTACGAGGTACCGGCAATTGGTAACCAGGTTTATGAAGGAGGAGACGTCCCTTTTTATCAATGCCGACAAGTCAAAAACCAGAATCACCAGTCGCATGCAGGATATCGGAGCCGATAAGGTGAAAAGCCTGGGACTATCACTGGATACGTTTGCCCGTACACAGCTGGATACGGACATAGTGGTTGTAAAGCGGACTGGAACGGGCATCATTCTGGACAAAAATTCAGAATACATCACCTCGAGCTTATTGTTGGGTTTGTTTCTCTCCATTTTGATCATTTGTCTTCTGATGGGTCTGTTGTTCCGTTCGCTACGTATGCTGGTGATTGCGTTGATTCCAAATATTTTGCCCTTGCTGTTTGCTGCTGCCATTCTCGGATATTTCGGCATCGCCCTGGAGGCTGGTGTTGCCATTATGTTTACCATCATTTTTGGCATCGCAGTGGATGATTCCATTCACTTTTTGAGCCGGTATAAGATTTGTAGGCAAAGAGGTATGGATGTTGTCACGGCAACACGCACCACAGTGATGGAAACAGGTAAGGCGATCATCATCACTTCTGTCATTCTTTTCTTTGGGTTTTTCAATATGGTCTTTTCGGTCAGCCCTCCCACATTTACGGTTGGTGTCCTAATCTCAGTCACACTGGTGAGCGCATTGATTTGCGATCTCCTCCTGCTTCCTGCCTTGCTTTTGCGTTTTGACAAAAAATAAACGGGTCATTTAACCAGCAGGACTTCGATGATTTTGTCTCCTTGTTCCATGCTGTGAACGACGTCCATGCCTTCTTTGACGCGACCGAAAAGGGTGTATCTGCCATCCAGGTGGGGTGTGGCGCAATGTGTGATAAACCACTGTGTTCCTTCGGTATGTACGCCGGCGGAAGCCATGCCCAGCAATCCCTCCGTGTTGTAGTATGTCTGTGGCAGTTCAGAACGGATCGAGTAATCTAGGCTTCCATACCCATCGCCACGCGGGCATCCCGTCTGAATGACAAAGTTTGGGACAACCCTGTGAAAGATGCGGCCCTTGAAAAAGCCTTCTCTTGCCAGGCCAATAAAATTGGTGACCGTCGCAGGCGCTTGCTTTTTAAACAATTCGATCAGGATGTTGCCTTTGTTTGTTTTTACGGAGAGTACGCTGGTATCTGCAATGGTCTTTAAAAGCGTCCAGTCAATGGGATGGTTATACTCGGGAACTTTAGGTGCCGCAGGCCTGTTTTCAGCTAGCGCAATGACGGCTTCCAGTTCGTTGTACGCTTCAATCATTTGTGGAAGTGTCAGCCTGGACAATATGGTGACCCAGCTTTTGGTATCTTTCATCCATCCCCGCCAATTGCCTGCAGGGTCTTTTAGGATGGTTGCTGCAGCGGCAATCTGGCCTGCATCACCACTTTCGATGGCCTGACTGAATGTTTTGAACATCACGGAACGAACGAGTTTGCTTTCTTTGCCCAAAGCAAGGTAGTATGAAGGACTTTTCACAATTTTACCCAGGCCTTCCAGGGCAGCAATTCTGACAATTGGGTTTTTGCTTTCTCTGAATAACTGTACCAGCAGCAGGTAGTTGAATGGATCCCGGCTTATGGCATCTGCAAAGGCGGCTTTGGCGTAGGGAGAATCCTCTTTTTGGAGGATTTTATATATTTTCTGGCTGTATGCCCCTTTTGATTTGGTATTAAAAAACGGTGTATGAACTAACACTGCTCCACAAATTTTTGAACGAACGGGCCACGCCACAGTTGACGTATCGTATTTTAAGTATAGCGGAATGTCCTCGGTGGCACCATTGTACAGAAGCACGCCAGCGGCAGCGGCAGCGACATGTACGTTTTGATTGTCAAGATAGGAAAGTAATTCCTGGCGAATCTGACCGTACCGAAAGTTGCCCAGGGCTTTCAGGGTGTGCATTTTTACTTTATAATCCTTGCTTTCGGCCAGTGTTTTCCGAAGGACGGGCAAGAACAAAGAATCTTTTGTATTGCCAAAGGCAGTGGCAAGCTGGGCTACAATTTCCGGATTTTTTTCGCGATTAATAGCCGCACTCAGGATGATGCGGTAATTTGTGAGGGGCAACGTTTTGTTTCTGGATAAATAGTGTGCTGCGATCATGCGGATTTCCTGTGGAATATCCCTGCCACTTACCAGGTCCACCATTTTGTCGGTACCTTCATCCGCCACCAGTTTTCGAAGAGACATGCGAAAGATGGCTCTTGCCTGCCCAAGAAGGAGAAGGGTATCGTTGTTTCGGTAAGTTTTGACCGTGGCAAGTAGTTTGAGGTCCTCCAGAGTGCCTGTTTTTCCTACTCCCTCGAGAACGGTGCTATTGTACCTGTTATTGACATTGATGGAATCTTTGCTTCTAAAATGGCTTTTCAAGATGGATGCGGCTCTCGCTATGCCGCTTTGTCCGATCGAATGTGCTGCTGCAGTCCGCACTTCCTCAATCGGGTCGCTGAGCAACACCGCCAACGAATCAATGGCCTTTTCGGATTTGATCGCTGAGAAAGCCAAGGCAGAGGCATACCTGTAATTTGGATTGGCGTGCCGCAAATAAGGCAGTAGCGCTGTGGAATCCAGTTTGTCCTGTAAATCAAGGATGGTTCTAATGCCCTGGTCCTCAAAATCAAGTGATATTTTTTCAGGTGCCGTTTTTAGTACAGTTTCTGGTATGCAAGAAGCCACTCCCAGTATGAGGAAGGCAGGCACAATGTAACGTAAGGCGCGCATCATGTACATATTTTTTGGTTGTCGCTGTGCAGAACAAGGATGGCTTTCTCTCCTCAGAAAATTGAAAGACCAAAAAAGCAGGCTGTTTTGAAAACGTACGGTTCTTTTATTCATGACAAAATCCTGTAAAAAACGAGAAAGCAGATGACAAAGCGGTCAAATTTACTCAATTTTTCAATGTGCGCCTGAAAACGTTGTATCTTTGCAAGTCGATGCAAACAGCACAATGGGAGAAAAAACGTTCACGCGGGAGATAGTCAACAGAAAGGCAAAATTTGAATATGCCTTTATTCAGCAGTATGAGTGTGGGTTGGTTCTCACCGGGACCGAGGTGAAAGCCTTGAGGCAAGGTCTTGCCAATCTGAATGATGCCTATTGTCTTTTTGACCACGGCAATCTGATTGTTAAAAACATGTTTATTGCTGAATATGATCATGGGACGATCTACAACCACGACGCCCGCCGTGACAGACGATTGTTGCTGCACAAAAGTGAATTGAAAAAGCTTGAAAGGAGGGTAACAGAAAAAGGCTATACCATTGTCCCCTACAGGTTGTATTTTTCGGACAGAGGCTTTGCCAAGCTGGAGGTTGCGCTTGCACAGGGT
>JAUMBK010000192.1:14300-19966 GCA_032115795.1 Saprospiraceae bacterium
TTTGATAAACGGGAAACGATCAAAGAAAGGGATTCCAAACGAGACCTTGACAGGATTAAAAAAAGTACGTTGTAAGGAGTTTTATTGGATTACGCAGGACCGAACGCACAAATTCTATCCTCGGCTTTGAATTCCAGATGATTTTCAAATCACTCCAGAGGGAGCCCTGTTCGTCGAGAAACGTCAGGACATCCTGCATGGTGTTTTTTTGAAACATGTTGGAAAAAATTTCCGATCCAAGGTCGTTTCTTCTATAAAGCACATCAATAAATATCAGGTCGAAAAAGGAATACCTGGACCTGATTGAAAACGATCTGACTTCGTTTCCGCTGGCAATATGATCGGTTAATTGTTTGGTATACAGGCAGATACGTGAAAAGGTAAAGCCTGTACTGGCTTTTGTCCATCCGCCTGCACTGCCAATATGAAAGACATGCTGAGTATTGCCTTTGTGGAAGGGAAAGCACGTCATGGGAATATTGCCTTCTTCCTTTTCCAGGATGGCATATGTTCCGGCATCTTTGGACTGCAGGTATGCATCAATGGCCTGTTCGTATTCCTGTTTTTCCAGGAGGTTTTCCGAAAAAAGTGTGTATTCAACTAATGCCTCGTGTTCGGACAGCGGCAGCACATACATAAAGCGGGTATTGTTCTGTTGCGTCACCCGAAAATCCATAAACGTCACAACTTCTTTCTCAAAAACAGGCTTTTCCGTTTTTACAAACCAGCCTATAAAATGTTGCTTGAGGTACGGAAATGTGGTTTGCGATGCCATTTTTTTTCCTGGCAACAAGCTTGAGAATACGCACTCTCCCATATACAAACCCTGCGATGTGTGCACTACTCCACCCTTCATTGTCTCTTCAATGTCGTTGATGGTGGCAAAAACCTGTTCAATATTAGGGTTTTGCCGGATGCTTTCCATTAAAAACGAATATACGGCGCTACTCCGCAACATTTTGTACTGGTAAGGAGCTATGGGGGCTTGCCTGTTTTCTTTGGGACTGATGACCTGTACTTTGTTCCATGACGTCAGGAGCAGGTGGTCCCATTCTCCCTGACCCTTTTCCCAGTAACACCATGTTCTGTCATTGGCCGTTTTTTCCTCCTTGTCGATCAGAAGGATTCTTTTCTTTTTAAACCACTCATGACGGCACATACGGTAAGCCAGCATTAAGCCAGAAATACCGGCACCAGCGATGATGAAATCGTATTTGAGTGGGTGACCCTTCATAGTCAATTGGATTTTTGGAGGAATGCTTGTATTGCCTGTTGTGCTACATCCGACAGAATCAATCGTCCACTGGTTTTTGCCCTCTCAGTGAGCAATGATTCCCAATGGTCAGTGCCTTCCCAAAAAATCTTTTTTAGCGCCTGAAGGGCGAGTTCGTTTTTTTGCAACAGGTCACTGATAAACAGGTCCATCGCAGCATCCATCTCTTCGATGGAATCATACACTTCGGTAAACAGCCCTCTTTGACAAGCCCAGTCTCCTGATTGCCAGCGTCCAGCATCAAGGGCCAACTGACTGAATGCACTCAAGCCCATCTTTCGTTCCACGGCGGGCCCTATGACAAAAGGACCAATGCCGACAGCCAGTTCACTTAATCGGATAGAGGCATGTCTGGTTGCAAAACAGTAATCACAGGCCGCAGCAAGGCCCACGCCCCCACCCACAGCCTTGCCCTGCACTCTGCCAATCACAATTTTTGGGCAGGACCTGATAGCCAGAATCACTCTGGCAAATCCCATGAAAAAAGCATGTCCGTTGGCCTCGTCACGGAGTGAAGACAATTCGGTAAAGCTGGCTCCGGCACAAAATGTCCTGTCACCGCTACTCTTTAAGACTACCAGCTTGCAAGACGGGTCGGCACCTGCCTTGGTTATGTGTTCAGCCAGTGCGGCAAGGAGATGCCCCGGCAAAGAATTTTGTGAAGGGTGTGCAAACGTGAGGGTTGTTACAGCACCCTGGCTTGTCGATTCTACGTATTCATTCATAACACTTATAATTCAATTTCGTCCCTCATTTTCACCATGGTCAGGATTGTTGCGATGGCCACGGTTTCGCCTGTTTCATCATATACGTCGACCAGCCATTTGACAATTCCTTTGCGGTATGCCTCCTCTTCTCTTTTTTCCTGAGCTACTTTTTCTTTCACCGTCAGACGTACACCGATGGTCATGCCAGGGTAAACAGGCTTTGTAAAGCGGCATTCATCCAGTCCATAATTCAGTAGCACAGGTCCTTTGGCTGCATCGACAAAAAGTCCGGCGGCGGCGGCAAGTACAAAGTAGCCATGTGCGACGCGTTGTGTGAAGGGCGTTCCTTCCAGAGACGTTGCATCGGTATGGGCATAGAAATGATCCCAGGACACATTGGCAAACTGCACAATATCCGCCTCTGTCACCGTGCGTTTGTGGGTAGTCAGGGTATCCCCAATCTGCAGTTCTTCAAACTGTTTTTTGAAGGGATGAATGACTGATTCGGTGGTGGAAGCGCCATACTGGAATTGCTGGGTAATGGCGCTTATGGTCGTTGGCGTACCCTGGATTGCACAACGCTGCATATAGTGTTTTACGCCGCGCATACCGCCCATTTCTTCTCCTCCGCCAGCTCTGCCTGGTCCACCGTGAACCAGCAGTGGCATGGGCGATCCGTGACCCGTGCTTTCAGGGGCAGCGTCCCGGTTCAAAACCAGGATTCTACCGTGGTGCGTTGCCGCTTCAATGGTGTATTCTGTAGCGATTTCATCTTTGTTGGTCACGATGGTGCTGCACAACGACCCTTTTCCCTTTTGAGCCAGCAATACAGCATCGGCAAGATCATTGTACGGCATGAGAGTCGCAACGGGACCAAATGCCTCGACAGTATGTATGTAATTACTTTGCATTGGGCTGTTGTTTCGCAGCAGCATGGGTGGCAAATAGGCTCCCTGTTCCGATGCCCCCTGGTGGAGATCAAAGTGTTCCGGGTTTCCAGCCACCAACTCGCATTCGCTCAGAAGGAGGTCCAGCTTTTCTTTTACTTCTCTGACCTGGGTTTTGCCGGCAAGTGCCCCCATTCTGACGCCTTCTTTTCGGGGATCTCCGATGGCAACGCCCAGAAGGGACTTTTGTATCGCATGCTGCACATCGTCCAGGTATTGTTCGGGCACAATAATTCTGCGCACGGCGGTGCACTTTTGTCCACATTTCACGGTCATTTCACGGCGGATTTCTTTGACAAACAGGTCAAATTCGGGTGTGCCCGGCGCCGCATCCCAACCAAGGACAATGCAGTTTAGGGAATCTGCTTCCATATTGAAAGGGACAGCATGCTTGACAAGTGTAGGATGTGATTTCAGCATCAGGCCCGTCTCAGCAGAGCCAGTAAATGTGACGACGTCCTGGTCCCGCACAAAGTCTAACAGGTTGCCTGCGCTGCCACAAATCAGCTGAAGTGCCCCCTCCGGTAGAATTCCGGAAGCAACGATGTCCTGGACCACTACTTCTGTCAGGAACGATGTCACAGTGGCAGGTTTGACAATCGCAGGCATACCAGCCAGCCAGTTGACAGCACACTTTTCAAGCATGCCCCAAACGGGAAAATTAAATGCATTGATGTGTACGGCGACACCCCTTCGCGGAACCAGAATGTGATGGCCAATGAAGGTGCCACCCTTGCTTAATCCGACAGGGTCTCCTTCGGTGTAATAGGGCAGATCCGGGAATTTACGTCGCAAACTGGCATACGCAAACAAATTGCCTATGCCTCCTTCAATGTCTATCCAGCTATCATTGCGGGTAGCTCCCGTCATGAAGCTGGTCTGGTAATATTTCTCTTTTCTCTCAAGCAAATAGAGCGCCAGGGACTTCAGCATACGTCCGCGCTCGTGAAAGCTCATTTTTCGCAGCTTGCGATTTCCAACATTTCTTCCATATTCGAGCATGGCTTCAAAATCAAGGCCTGCCGAACTGGCCGATGCAATTTGTTCGCCGGTGCACGCGTCAAAAAGTGGCTGGCCACCGCCCTCTCCTTCTATCCATTTGCCGAGAGTATAATTTTTAAGGTTCATTTGGTGATTTTTAGTCCTGACAATCTCAAAACGCTGAGGCATACCGAAAGTTGTATCCCAGCCTGAATACTGCTGGATTCTTATAGAATTTGGAGGCTGGGGTACTACTTTTCCAGCTTCCCGATTGCGAAGGCAGGAGCCCCGGCTTCCCTGTATCTGAATCCGATGTAGTTGTGCTGGAGACTCATCAGGTCGGCGGTAGTTTGCCCACCCGCTCCATTGGCCATGATTACTTTGAGTTTCAATATACGAAGGTGGTTGTCATCAAAAAACTCGGAACCTGCAAAATCGAAGGTGATGCTTTTTTTCGACAAGGAATCACGGATAGCAGTCATCTCGGTTTGTGTTGTCATGTGGGAAAGTTTCACTGCAATCTCTGTGTCTGTGTTTTCAAAAACAGTGGGCAGCTGTTTTGGTGAGCACGAAAGACTCAACCACATTGTGAAAAGCGAAAGAACAGCATGCTTCATGGCTTTATTTTTGTCAAAAATAAACATTTAAAATAATGTGCGTTAGTTTCCGCTATAATCGAAAGAGATATGTATTTTTGGGAAAATAGTCTTTGGTTATGATGAAAAGGGGTCTTCTTTTATGCCTGGCAGTGTTTATGTTGGGTGGCTTGTACGGGCAGCAATTGGTTTCTGCCACCTATCTGGGTACAAAAACCAAGGAGCAGCTGACAGCGTTGTTTCCACTGCCGTTTCTCCGTTATGGTGTCAATTACTACAAAGTACTGTATACTTCACGTGATGCCAAGGGCCAGCCTGACACACTATCGGGATTGATGGTTGTTCCCAAAACTACTGGAGCGTCCTTTCCCAGACTGGTGTATCAGCACGGGACGGCCGACTGTAAAGCCTGTATTCCGTCAAACTATGGCAATACTGGAGGCGACGAAGGACAGGTGGGCTTGCTGTTTGCTGGCATGGGCTTTGTATCAATACTGCCAGATTATGTAGGCATGGGTGAGGGCCGGGGATTTCAGTCCTATGTTCACGCCAACACGATTGTTTCAGCAACTATGGATATGTTGTCGGCATGTGAAGACTGGAATGATGCCAATTGCCAGTGTACTCACGGTCAGTTTTTTATCACCGGCTATTCGCAGGGGGGCTACGCATCCATGGCGTTGCACCAACATTTGCAGCTGACAAACAGCACCATTGGTGTCACGGCGGCATCTCACATGTCGGGTCCATATAGTATTTCTGGCGTCATGCGTGATTTGATTTTGAGCGACAAGGAGTATTTTTCGCCTGCCTACATCCCCAACACAGTTTTAGGCTACAATGAAGTATATGACTCTCTTTTTACGGAGGTGGGAGACTTCTTCAAGCCGGAATATGTGGGTGACATTTTGAAATATTACAAGGGTGAAATCACAATCACCACGTTAAACAACAGGCTTATACAGGCTTTGAAGGCCAACACGGGTGCTTCTGTAGGGTCGCGAATGATTCGGGACAACGTCTTGAATGACATCAAAACCCAACCCGACCACGCGGCCAACCGCATCATGCGCGAAAATGACGTGTATGACTGGGCGCCCGCAGCACCCACCAAGATTTTTTATTGTACCGCCGATGATCAGGTACCATATCAGAACAGCAT
>JAUMBK010000193.1:0-1361 GCA_032115795.1 Saprospiraceae bacterium
AAATACAACAATTCAGAAAATGGGCAGATGCAGGCGCACAAATGGGTCTTGAAATAATAAATGCAGGAAAACCACTGTCTGGCACGCAGTCAAAAAAGGGAGACCTTCACGCTGAGATGGGTGAAGATTTTTCAATCCCGTCCACAAATAAAGACGATTTCCGTTTTTTCTATTTGCCAACAGAGTTAAAAGAAGAAACTTTTATTACGGGCATTGAATTTCTTCCCGGCAACAAAAAGAGAGTACACCACAGCCGAATCATGGTCGATACCACCGGCAAAGCAATTTCTGGCATCAATGGCTTGTCCGAAATGGATACAGCTGTCTATAAATTCCAGAAAATTCCGCTTGCCGATGAATTCTTATATGGATGGGTGCCTGGCAATTATGTATTTCGGTTTCCAATAGGATTCGGAAAGAAAATGCCCGCCAAAGCAAACCTCATTCTCAATATGCATTATTCTCCTTCCATTGTGGATGATACAGACAAGTCGGGGGTTACTTTGTTCCTTGCCAAACAGCGCATGATCAAACGGGAAGTCAAAACCTTTCTTTTAAGAGAGAACGACATAACAAACAAGCCATTCCTTATTCCAGCCGGCGAACGCCCCACTTTTTATATGAGCTCCGGTGTCATTGAAAAAGATATGTCTCTCCTCACTGTGCAGCCACATGCACATCTGCTTGGAAAATCATTCCGTGCCTTTGCAATTACCTCTGACGGCGATATGATCCCGCTGGTAAAAGTTGACGCCTGGGATTTTGACTGGCAAACAATCTACCAGTTTGACAAGCTGGTTCATATCCCTGCGGGATCCGTGATTTTGATGGAAGGCAGCTATGACAACACATCTGACAATCCGCGAAACCCATTTTTCCCTCCCCGCGATGCCGGCTACGGTTGGCGCACAGTGGATGAAATGATGAACCTTATTTTTTATTACACTGACTACCAGACAGGAGACGAAACACTTTCTCTGGAGTATGAGGAGTAGGGGTGAGATTGTCAGAGAAGGAGTATCTTAGTCTACTCCCTGATCGGAAAATTCAATGATCCGGATGGCCTCTTCTTCAGTCAATTTCCCCTTTAGTTTATTGTCCTTTGCAAAGGCTTTTGCTTTTTTCCTTGTTTTCGCATCCATTAAATCGGTTAGATCACTGAGGTTTAATTTGATTTTTCTGAATATATCGTTACCAACAGACATGAGGTAGATGTTCTTTTCTTCAAATCTGTCATAGGGAAGGCCAGCAGTATACATGCCCTTGTCTATGAAATCGGCTCTACGTAACTCCTTTCTGATTTCCTGAACAAACCGAATCTTCTTTCCATTGTACAGGTTTCTGAAAAATTTATTTGGGTT
>JAUMBK010000193.1:1422-2202 GCA_032115795.1 Saprospiraceae bacterium
CCTTTGCTGTATTTTGGAAATTTAAAAAAGGTGAATGATTCTTTCTCATTTTCGAGTAGGAACCAATGAATGTCTTTTGAATAGGCAATCATTGAGTCCTTCCCATTCAAGATCCACAACTCATTGGTAAAACTTTCAAATTTGTACTTGATTTTTGGATCGGACACGATGGCGGAATCTTTGACCAGACAGACAACGCCTGGAGACCAGGTGTTTGATAAAAAGGGATTTCCCTGGATACCTTCATATCTTCTTGGTATCGTATATGCATTCTGCACACCATTTTGCATTGCGATGCCCAGTTCATCTCTGATAGATTGCGTATTGTTGAGAGCGCCATACGGTTGTGATGTCTGACAGTATAAAGTCGTGACAAACGAAAGCAGGAAGATGGGAGCAAAAGCAATACGAACCATAAAATATTTTTTTCAAAGATACTTCTTTTACGTTAGCGGTCAGCAAAACGGCAAAGAGAAAAGGATGTGAGTACATTCCATAATGATCACAGTGAACATTTTTCTTTTTATTTGTGTTTGAACACAATTCATTCAAAATGCAAGATGGAGATACAGGATTCAAATGACTGGCGGAAAGATTTGCCTCGGGAGGTGTTTCGGTTCAAGCAATTTGATATTGTGCAGAAAGATGTCACAATGAAGGTAAATACCGACGCAGTCTTGCTGGGGGCTTGGTCGGACGTTAAGGGCAAGATGCAGGCATTGGACATCGGCACAGGTACCGGTGTGATTGCGATTATGCTTGCCCAGAGGCAGCCTGATG
>JAUMBK010000194.1:0-8449 GCA_032115795.1 Saprospiraceae bacterium
ATCAGCACTTCGCCTTCCTTCGCGGTTTGTGGGCATGCATTTCTTCAACCCACCTGCCTTGATGCCTCTGGTTGAAATCATCCCCGCGGCCCAAACGAGCCAGGAGGTATTACGTAAGGCCGTTGAAAAGGCCACCGAATGGGGAAAAACCACTGTTGTGGCCAGGGATACTCCGGGTTTTATCGTCAATAAAGTGGCACGACCCTATTACAGTGAGGCCATTCGTATGTATGAAGAGGGGCTGGCATCCATTGCCGAAATCGATGCAGCGATGGTCAAAAAGGGTTTTCGGATGGGACCATTCACGTTGATGGATTTTATTGGCCATGATGTCAACTTCCGGGTGACGGAGTCTGTCTGGAAAGGCTTTTTCTATGACGGCAGATACAAGCCTTCCCTGACCCAGCAACGCTTGCTGGATGCAGGCTTTCTGGGTAAAAAATCCGGAAAGGGCTTTTATTCCTATACGGAGGAGCAACCTGCTGCTACAAGTGCCTTGACAGCAGAAAAGGAAGAAATGATTTTCCTGAGAATCATCAGCATGCTGGTCAATGAGGCAGCTGATACCGTGTATCAGGGCATCTGCAGTGAAGATGATGTGGAAAAGGCAGTCAAGCTGGGCGTCAATTATCCAAAAGGACTCATGGCCTGGGGCAGGGAACTCGGCATTGGGGTGATTGTGGCCAATTTGGACGACCTGTTTGCCTTGTATCACGAGGAAAGATACCGCACCTGTCCACTGTTGCGAAATTTAGCAAAAAATTAAGATTTACTCTGAAATCATACCCACATTTTCTTTGTTTATATTTGGTTTGGCTTGTTTAGGATTCATACCACTTCAGGGATGGGCCCCGACAGACGAGCCACACGGTTGGGATTGAATTGCAAATCCCTTTGAAATTACGAACTGGTTATATTGTGTTTACGAAAAAAATAAGGGTATGAAATCTGGAACAGCAAATTTGGTATTGGGCCTACTTCTTCTGGCGACAGGGTGGTTTATTGGCTCCAGGTATTTTGGAAACCATGCACTGGAGGATCCACAGGGACAGGAGGAAGGTTTTTCGGCAAATGTGTCTGAACGTGGCCGCACATTCCGGCGACCAATCGATTCGGTTACGTATCTTACGAATGGGGAAGCGGCAACCATAGATCTGTTTAAACAGGCTGCCCCCTCGGTGTGTTATATTACCACCATTGCCCAGCAGCGCGATTTTTGGTCAAGGAATATCACTGAAATACCGGCTGGGTCGGGTTCAGGATTCATCTGGGACAAGAAGGGGCATATTATAACCAACTTTCACGTGATACAGCAAGGGTTAAAAGTCAAGGTGACTCTTAGTGATCATACTGTGTGGGATGCAGAAGTTGTGGGTAGTGAGCCCAATAAAGACCTTGCCGTATTAAAAATAAAAGCTCCTTCGGAAAAGCTGAGGCCTATTCCGGTTGCGAGCAGTGCCCGTTTGAAAGTGGGCCAGACGGTCTATGCTATAGGAAACCCATTTGGGCTGGACCAATCATTAACGACGGGTGTCATCAGTGCCCTGGGCAGGGAAATCACGTCCATTGGAGGCAGGCCCATCCGGGATGTTATCCAGACGGATGCAGCCATTAATCCGGGCAATTCCGGAGGGCCATTGCTTGATAGCGGTGGCCGGCTCATCGGTGTGAATACGATGATCTATAGTCCTTCCGGGGCTTCAGCAGGCATTGGCTTTTCCATTCCTTCTGATGAGGTCAACTGGGTGGTGTCTGATCTGATTGCCTACGGAGAGGTAAAAAGACCCAAAATAGGCATTGAACTGGTGCCGCAGCAATATGCCGACGCCTGGAACGTCAAGGGCGCTATGATCATGGGCCTGGTACCTGGAGGAGGGGCAGAAAAGGCAGGCCTGCGTGCATTGGAGCAGACAAATGACGGGGAAATCGTTTTTGGTGATATCATCATCAGGGTCGACGGCAAAAAAGTCGCCTCCAACAATGACCTATTTCTTATCCTGGAAAAATACAAGTCGGGTGATAAGGTAAACGTGACCTATGTTCGTGACGAAAAGGAAAAGACGGCAATGGTCACTTTGGGGCAGTAGTCGGGTTACCGACAAGAAGAAAACATGAAGTTGGGTTGAAGGGGGATGCACTTAACCAGATTTCCTGATAAAAGACATCAAGCAGACCATCGTTGTTAATATCTCCCAATGCTACACCCTCGCCGTTATGGGAATATTCATAAGATAAAAAATTAAATTGCTCAGTTTCAGGTGTCTGATTGATATACTTACTTCCGAATAGTAGGGTAACCCTTATTGGCAATATGCAAAAAGAAAACATTGATTTGAATTTATATGTGTAATCAATTGAAAAAAATAACTTTATTTATGTTAAAAAAATACATATTAAATCAGTTACGTAAAATTTGATGTATTAAAATAAAAAAATTCGTAGTTTATCGATTATGTGCACAATACATACGTAAAAAAAGTGAAAATAAAATTCTCAAAAAATAAAAACATAGTAGAATTTTAAATATTTTTCCTCCATTTTAAAGTATAAGTACGCAGGAAAGGCATTTGGTTTAGCATGTATTCCCAGGCACAAAAACAAACAATCAATTATAACTTGAAAAGTGCAGTTCGTGCTTTCAGGACGGGTGATATTGCCATGGCGGAAAAACTGGTAACCGGCTTGATGCGCAAAGAGCCTTTTACTAAAAGGGAAGCAATAGCCCTGCAGTGTGAGATATTTTTCAGAACACGACAGGTGGAAAAATTGGAAGAAACATTGCGGGCAAATTCACTATTCACAAAAGATATTCGATGGAAAGTAATGTGGGGTCGGTTAATGAATTTAAAGGGGGAACCAGAACTGGCTGAAAAAGCCTTTTCAACATTGCTCACCGAGGGAACACCTAATCCAATATTTCGCATTGCTGCTTTTGAAGTGGTCAAAATCATGGATAAAACGGGCAGGTATGACGAAGCCTGGTCACTTGCGTCCAAAGCACACCGAAAAACGACAAATTCGTATCCACTGGATCTGATGGAAGAAGCTTTGCGGGTAACATCACTCATTTCTACAGAAGAGATTAAAAAAATCCCTATTGCTTCCCATAGAGCAGTGAAAACAGCATTTATTCATGGTCTGCCCCGAAGCGGAACCAGCCTTCTTGAGCAAATGCTTGATTTGCACACCATGATAAAGGGAGTGGGGGAGACTTCTATGACTGGCAGGATGGGGGATAAAATCGCAGCAGAAGGAGGAGGCTGGCCTGTGGGTGTGTTGCATGTTAAGCAGGAATTTCTTGATGAGCTGCAATGTGAATACCAACGCCAGGTGAGGGACTTTCACAATGTGCCCGAAGACATTTGGACAGTAGACAAGACAGTGTTTCCGATGATTCAGCCGCTGGTTGTATCAGTCACCCTGCCCGGAGCTAAAGTAATCCGGATTACCAGATCGGCAAAAGATAATGCTGTCAGCTTATTTTTAAATAACATGGATCCCAGCTGGGGTTTTACATCCTCTCTGACTTCCATTTACAGATTCATACAAGCCGAAAGGAAGTATGCCCCTGTGATTTATCATAAAATGGGAGTAGACAACATGCATGTAAACTATGCTGAATTTGTTGCGCAACCTGAGGCACAAATGAGGCAAATTCTGGGGTTTCTTGGACTGGCTTTTGAAGCCCAGTGCCTTTCTCCTCAAAATAACAAGAGGGTAGTGCACACCCTCAGTCATGACCAGGTGATTCGGCCTGTCAACAGCGAGGGCATTGACCGTTGGAGAAATTATGAACGCTATTTTGACAACTCCTGGGATGAACTTGATCGACTCGTACAGTAAATTTATACCATTAAAATCTTTTATTTAAAATGAAGAAAGTAGTCATTACATCAGCCGTTCTCTCGTCTTTTTTTGTGACGGGATATCAGGGTAAGGTGTGGGGGCAACCACCGAAGGTGACCATTACCCTCACAAACCAGACGTTCACAGGATTTAATTTTTCACAAATCACTGATTATGCGCAAAATGAAGTAACTGGTACATTAACCAGTATTTCTGTAAATGCAACATTAAATGCTTCAGTTGATTATACCTACGCGGATGATATTTGCGCTTATGTGGATCTTGAGCCCTTAGGTACGGGAGGTTTTTTACAGGCTGGTGGTTACAGTAATTTAAATGCTGCACAGCGTTATTACTGGCCAAATGGTGGTTCGGATGCAGTAGGTACGGTAGTAAATGGTACCATTACCTTGACAACACCGCTTACCTTTACGGGCAATAAAGCGGTTGACGGGACCATCTGGATAGGAAATGCATATGGGGCATCAGGCACCTCAGGTACGTGGACAGGGACGATGACTTTCAATGGTATCTCTTTGGTTCCAAAAATGAGCAGTTGTACTGCACCCACACTCACTGCCTCGCTTACCAACCCGTCGTGCTTTGGAGGTAGTAGTGGAGCAATAAATCTTACAGCCTCTGGTGGATCTCCTACGCCATATACATATCTGTGGAGCAATGGAGCCACGTCAGAAGATATATCCTCCCTTTCTGCAGGCAATTACAGCGTCACGGTGTCAACTGCCAGTGGCGGATGTTCCGCTGATACCATATTCACGCTCATCGCACCTACTGAGATTTCTACGGTAAGCACAACGACCAATCCCTCCTGTCAGGGAGAGAGTGATGGTTCAATCTCTCTTATGACATCAGGAGGCACCGGTCCGTACACGTATGCATGGAGTAACGGGGGTACAGGCAGCAGCATAAGTGGTTTGGCGGCTGGCTCATACAATTATACCATTACGGATTCTAAGTCCTGTACATCTACAAGCACTATTACGTTGACAGATCCTTCGGGCCTGACCAACATCATTACAAACAATACAGGAACAACTGTCATCAATTGTACCAATCCTTCGATCTCTGTCACAGCCAGCGGAGGGGGTAGTTATGCTTGGAGTGGGGGGGCTGCTACAACGGGAGCCCACAATATGTTTACGGCAGCGGGTACGTATACAGTTACGGTGACTAACAGTGGTGGCTGTTCAGCGACAGAAAGCATTACAATTACACAATCCCCTACCAGCAGTACACCACAATCGCCACAAGTTGTGAGTGTGACACAGCCCACCTGCAATCCACCTGTCAATGGTCAGTGTGCCCTTGCAGGGTTGCCGGCAGGCAGCTGGGTTTTGTACCAGACTGGAACAGGAGGACAGAACACCTACTCCGGGTCCGGATCCACGTTTACTGTTCCTACGCTCGCGCCTGGCGTATATCGTTTTAAAGTAGCCAATTCCGATGGCTGTTTTTCTGAGGAAACGGGACCATTTTTAGCAATTGTCGTACAATATTAGGAAGGACATTTCAATAGAAAATGCAAAGGGAAGGGTATTTGTATACCATTCCCTTTTTTATACAACTCATTTTCAGTGAATCAGAGCATCCTCCCCTGGACAGCGTCAAAGTGCAATGGCGAAGGGGAAAGCCAGTGTAATATTAACTTAGTTTTGGTGCAAAGACCTGGCAAAACTGCAAGTGGTGCTTCGGAATATGGAGCTGCTCGCTGATGCGACTCAGTTCATTGGATTTACATGCGCTTAGTTCTTTGTGCCAGTGGTCCCGGGTATACTTGTTGGCCGTTTTATACAACCGCATCAGTTCTTGTTCATTTTCCGAATCATAGAGTGAAAATGGGGTCTGGTTGCTAGAATAGAGTTGTATTGGCCGGGGTATACCCATCGCTATTTCTGGGTGCAGAAAGTAATACAATGGAAGAAAAAATAAGGTAAGTGATGCCGGGACTGGGATATACCTTATCCAGCTTGTATGGATTACGGCTGCTCCAAGGTTTAGCCCTAAAAGCATCAGTAAATAATATAGGGTTAAATTAATTAAAACGACTGCAATCAGAAAGAAGAGGCTTTGTTTTACTTTTATGGTCTGCCTGTAGTAAGGTGACTGTTGCACATCCGTTTTTTGAACAAACGTTTGTATACGCACAATACACATGATGCAATACGCAATCAGATGCAGGGGGCGAAACAAAATATTCAATGTGGATGGGATTGCCTCTATCAATTTTAACCTATGGAGGAGTCCATAATCTTTCATTAACTGATCTGCAACCTGTATCTTATACTCAAAGCTTGTCAGGATATAGGGTAGTGTGAGAAAAAAGAAAACTACAAAAGGAATCAGGTGGAGCAAGCTTCGTTTATGAAAAACATGCCTGTCTGCCAGTATGTTTTGCGTATGCCAATAGAGCATCGGACCGATGAGGTAAAACAAAGGAGATAAATTATTGAATAAAATGGCAAAAACCACTTTTGGGCCGCCAAATATCAGCATGACATGTCCAAGAGCATATACACATAGTAAGCCGATGACTACAAACGGACTAAAATAAAGTCCGGGGCTTTTTCTGTTGAAAATGATCAAAATAAGACAAAGCAGCATCGTGGTAAGTAACAGCGCGTAGTTCATTGTTTTGTTTGACTAAGATTTACATGATGGAACTGTACTCACGCTGGAAGTAGTTTTAATCCTCCAGCAAGAAAACGAATATACGTTATGCATTCCATGATAGATCGGATAGTTATCAAAATGCACTATCGAATTTCGAGGTGCATATTTTTTGAATCAATGGAAAGAATGTCTGCCTGTAAAAAAGAAAGTATACCAGATTTGTGTACAATTCAGGCTTGATAGAGGACGATGTGCGTTATGCAAGAATAAAAAAAGAGCTGTTCCGGTTGGAAACAGCTCTTTTTTGTTTGATCGCTATGATTTACCAACAAATCTGTTGACGGCAAAACTTGCTTTATTGACTATGTCATAATTAATCTGGTAAAGATGATATTTACCTGTTACCTCAACGGAAACAACGCCAGACATGCGCAAAATTTTCAAATGCTGCGATGTAATACTTTGTTCCAGATCGAGATTGCTGTAGATTTTATTTACATTGATGGAATGATTCTCATCAATGAACTGTAAAATCCTTAACCTGAGGGGATGAGCCAACGCCCTCATTAACTCCGACGAATAATGCAACTTGCCATTGTCGAAAGTAACTTTTGTACCTTTCATGTGTGTTCCTTATTTTATTTTTAAGACCTTGACACAAATATGAAGAGATATCGTAATATGACAAAAGAAAATATTATTTATTTTCTTAATTTGTAATAAAAAAGATCATCAAGGTAAAAACAATGAACTCAAAACGATGACACGGATGAAAAGTTAAAATATAAAATACAGATAATCAAGAGTTTATATAAACTCAATAAAAGTATTTGTTTAACTGGTTAAATCTTCCACCAGTGACGAAATCTGGCTCAATCTTTCTTTGTCAAGGGAGTAATAAATAAATTTCCCTTGTCTGTCAGTAGCTACAACGCCTGCTCTTCTCAAAATGGCCAGGTGCTGTGAAGCAACAGACTGCTCCAGACGCAATTTGATGTAAATGTCAGTTACGGTCATGGTTTCGCCATCTTCCAGTAGGTCGATGATGCGCTGACGCAACTTGTGATTTACGGCTCGGAGTACCAGGACTGCCTTTCTCAGATCAGCATAGTCTAACTGGACTTCTTTGCCGCCTTTCTTAAGTGTAACGGTTTCGTTCTTCTTATTTCTCATGCGAAATGATTTGTTGGTTCAACTAATTCGGATAGCATAATCCAAGAACCATACCAAACCCATTGTAAACGAATAATAAATGGCAATTATTTTTATATTAGGAAAAAATAGATACATAAAAAACTAAAATGCAGTCTAAAAAGTTCAAGGCCCAAAATATTTCTTTTTAGATACAGTAAT
Source organism: Saprospiraceae bacterium (assembly GCA_032115795.1). GTDB lineage: Bacteria > Bacteroidota > Bacteroidia > Chitinophagales > Saprospiraceae > OLB9. Next base: position 7,831 of record JAUMBK010000194.1, read on the forward strand.
ATTTGCTTCTTTAAAATAGACCGGAGAAAATGCGGCAATCTCTGTAAACTCTTTTTTCTTGTATGCGCACCAGGCCAACTGTGTCATCCATGTTGAACTTGCCTGGGTATGATGCATTACTATGTTTGAACGGGGTGTGACTGAAAGAAACTTTGGTGCGCCATTACCACAAATATGGAGGGTGTTTTTGCCATTGCTCAGTTCGTTGAAAGACTGGCTATCCAGGATTTTTGCCTCTATGCCCCGCCGGATCCCCAGGTTTTTGTCAAAAACGCAGGTATATACCTCCATTCTGCGGGCATCAATCATTGGAAGCGACACATCCTCCTCACCCACTACAGCAGGGTCGATACCAGCAGCCAGAACGAGCAGGCTGTCCAATGCGATCAACGGGAGGTCTGCACCATAACAAATTCCTTTGGCAGTGGCGCCGCCAATCCGAAGCGATGTGTATGAGCCAGGGCCACTGCTGATGGCCACAGCATCCAGCTGCGCCGTGGTTTTGCCTGCATGTTGCAGGCAGGCTGAAATCATTGGCGTCAACAGCGAGGCGTGGCTGTTTGCGCTGTTTGTTTCTTCCAGATAGAGCAGCCTGCCGTTCTCAGCAAGGCTTACTGAA
>JAUMBK010000195.1:0-4636 GCA_032115795.1 Saprospiraceae bacterium
GGTCCTCCCTGTGTGCCTACGCCTTCAGGGAAGGCAGTATCACCCCAGTTGATGTCCCAGCTGTCATTTGCGCGGAATTTCACTTTTCCTTGTGTGAGGTTGATGTTGATGAAGTAATTCACACTGTCTGCCTGATACATATTTGTATCATTTGACCAACCACCAGGAGTAGCATCACCAATGATACCGATGTCAGATTTTACTGCAAAAGAGTATTCACCAGTGCATGCATTAAACGTCACCGTATAATCTCCTGCGAATACAGGGATGTTTGGTCCGTTTTGAACTCCTGTACCCGTAGGGAAGTCAGAAGCACCCCAGTTGATGTCCCAAGCCCCATTTGCACGGAATTTTGCTTCTGCGGCAGTCAAAGTGACATCCACTGTCCAGTTGCAGTCATCTACCTGTGTCATTGGCGTATCTGCACCCCAGCCATTTGCTGTGGCAGAGCCTATCAAGCCTACGCTGGTGATGTTTTTGAAGTTACATCCCAATCCAAGAGCCACGCAGGCACGAGGTGCAAAATACCCCATGATGGTGTCAATATATAGTTTGGCTGATGCTCCATCTGTATTACAAATTGACGGAGGGTTATTGCCAGCGGCCCATTCCCATGGGGAAGAGGAATCGTCTGGTGTGTTGTCAAACTGGTAATATCCTAAGAAACCGCTTTTGTTTACGTTTCCATAAGGGTCATAACCCTCAGGAATGGTTTTAAAAATATCGTTATTACCATACCCATCCGCCTTTCTTGCAAGGCCACAAGAACCAGTAACCTCTACTACAGGCTGTGGACCAAGTGGTGTTGGTACATTCAATACGTTCGTTTCACAAGGTGCAAATGCATCCGTAGGTACATGGAAAGAAATCAAAGGCACTTCTCCCTTGTTCATCCAGGTAGAATCACCTAAGGCACCTCCCATGTTGACACAAAGTGCAAACTCGGAGCTGAAGCCTACGTGATTGGGTATACATAGCGTGTCACCCAAAGGCAATCTTGAAATTGCATTGTATGTGGCATCGACAGTAGCGACTTCCCCCTCCATGGTGGCACCCGTTCCGGTAATATTTCCATTGTATTTTTCAAATACCATCGGGATAAAGCCATTTGCGGTAGGTAACCTAAACTTATTGGGGTCGGCAGTCCCGAATATTTCAGGATAGGTATTGAGGTACGATGCTGCCAATGACAAATAGCCACCGGTACCTTGTCCCCAAAGAGTAATTTTTTCAGGGTCAATTCCATGCGGGTTGCCCAGTTGCTCAACGCTTCTGCGGAAAAAACGGACATACGTGCTCATGTCCTGCACACCCCTGTATGCAGCATTGATGAGGAAGTACCGCCTGATCAGTTCGTTCGGGTCAAAAGGATTCCATCCCTGTCTGTAATTGACGACAGCGACTACGTAACCCATCTTTGCCAATCTTGTGGCAATTTCAACGTTACTGGAGTCTCTCATGGTACCGCTGCAAGAACCATTGGCAGGAAAGGGGAAAAAGTTCCCTGTGTGAATGTAGATAACCAAAGGCCTGTCGGTCTTTGTATCTCCTTTTGGCTTGTAAAACTGGGCAACAAGCGGCTGCCTGAGCGTACGCGCCTGGCCCTGCGTGGCAATCCAGTTCAGGATTGTGTAGTTTGAGGCAAGAGGCGTAAAGTTGGATACTTCGACCTCATCAAATACGGGGTCAAGGTATCTCCTCTGCGCATCTGCAGTCAAAGTAAACACAAAGACCGCTGCCAGAATCAATAAACGTGTAAAAATCTGCATGTGCTAGTGTTTTAAAGATGAATGAATTAAATTTTCTTTTTAAAGTCATAAACGACGGAAAGATACGCCATTCTTCCTATTCTTGGTCCTCCATATGTCTGGAATCTCTCGTTATTTAATGCGTTTGATGCTCCGGCCTTCACCGTCAGATTCAAGGTTGGCATGGTATAGTTGACCTGCGCATCCAGCAAATCATAGTTGGGTATCAAGCCTGTAAACTGGGGGGATCCTTCAAATATAAATCCCTCAATCCACTTATAATTCAGGTTGAAACCTAAGGCATTTTTTCCTTTGCCTAAAGGAATGTCTCTGCCAGAAATACCGATGTTGTATTTGTGTTTGGGTGTATTGAAGGCGGGAACAATGTTGTCCGACACCTTGGTAACCAGTTCGTTGTAACTGTAATTACCATTGACCGCATAATACTGACCAAAATAGTAATTGAAGCCCAACGCAAATCCCCTGGAAACAACAATTTCCTCTGAATTGGCGGCCACTCTGAACACTTTTGTCTCCGTAAACTTCTTAAATGGAATCGGTGGGAAACCAGGGAAAGGAACCAATAAAACTTCAGGAATAACGAGGCCTACCTGGTATCCTATAAAATCATCATACCTGTTATAAAAGCCACTTGCATCAAGATATAATTTTTCAAATAAGGTCGTTCTATAACCCAACTCGAGGGTTTTTACCATTTCGGGACGAATCGGGGCAATGTTTTTATACTCGAATGGACTGGTTGGATTATTTCTCCACTTATTGAAAGATTCAAGTGTAATCAGGCTGTCATATCCAGAAATATTACCCACCAGACGGGCAGGGCCAACCCTCAGGTCAAGGTACTGGTCTGATAGCGTTGGATTGCGGATGGCAGAGGAAAATGAAAGCCTGAAATAGTTATTTTCTGATGTCTTCCAGACCACGGATCCTGCCGGTGAAACCAGGTAATTAAAATTTTGGTTTTTGTCGAGCCTGGTTGCTGCAGACACGGTAAAATCTCCAAATTGTTTGGACGCACCTGCATATACCCCAAATTCCTTGTTTGTAATTCGGCTAATGCTGTCACTGAAAATCGTACCGTCTGTAAATGGTCTGTACATTCGGCCATTGGCACCAATGACGAGTTCCTTAAAAAAGTCAGTTTGAAACCGGTATTCGCCATGAATGTGAAACAAGGCTGACCTGTCAAAAAAACGGGTACCTTGTTCAACTGAATTATTCTTTCTGCTGATTATATCCTGAAACAGCGAATCAAAGCGTGCGGTGCCGGGTGCATAATAGTTCTTTGTATTGAATGTCTTATTGGCTGTATTGGCATAGGCGGTTGCGAGGGTATGCCATTCATCCAATTTAGCTTTGTTATTTTCCTGCCATGCAATTTGTGCCTCTGCATTATCAGAAGGATAGCCCATGTCTTTCATTTTTTTAAAGACATTACCCAGATCATTTCTTGACCACCATTGCACATAACTATTTTGCCAGGCTTCATTGTCGCCGGATGCCTCAATGAGTTTTTGAGCTGTAAAATAGGGGTCGTAAGAATCGCCAGCATCTTCATGTGTGGCATAGGCACGGATAAAATATTTGTCCTTTTTTCTGAATTCTACTTTATGCTGGTAAAACTGGATGCCTCGCAAGCTGAAACGGTTATCTCCCTGGTAGACAGTGGTGCCATAGCCAAAATTCGAACCTAAAATAAGTTCAGGGGATTCAAAGTCTTTTTTTGGTTGGGTACGGATGTATACAGCAGCGCCTGCTTTTATATTTCGGGTATTATAATCTACAAGATCCACCTCCTGGTAACCTTTCCTGTGAAAGGTATTCAGACCCGCCCGTGCATCAAATAATGAGGCATAGGATCCAAAATATTCATCACCATATACATTGACAGCATTAAACCCTCCGGGGTTATCGGCCGATGTGAAAACAGTATTTCCTTCAGATTCAGTGACGGGGGAATAGTTGTTTGCCACCCAGTCATTTGCACGTAAGTAGGAAAAATTCAATTTGAAAGCTACGACATCATGGCCATTTTTGTTCTTAAATGCATCGGCAAAACGAAAGGCTGATTCAAACAAACTTCGTTCACCCGCCTTTACCGAGGCTGACAAACCCTTATTAAAAAAGGGATTCTTGGTTTCCATGCTAATTACACCATTGAATGCGTTTGGTCCGTAAAAAGCTGAACTGGCGCCGACGACCAAGTCCACTTTCTGGATGTCCAGTTCCGGAGCCCCCAGAAAATTACCCAGTGAGAAGTTCAACCCTGGCGATTGATTATCCACACCATCAATGATTTGCAATGACCTGACGGGACTTGTGCTGTTAAATCCGCGTGTATTGATGACAGTAAAGCCAAGGCTGGCGGTGGTAAGGTCAACCCCTTTTAACGACCCCAAGCCATTATAAAAATCGGTGGAAGCAGTTTGTTTAATGGATATCGCATCCAGTGATTCTACAGTAAGAGGTGCTGCTCTCTGTTTTTCTGATACGCGTTGTCCTTTTATTTCCACACCCAAATCTATTGTTACGGCATCTTCTGCCATTTTTGCAGTCACTTTCTGTGCGGCGCTGGCAACCTCTACATCAATGGCTGTGTAACCGATGTAGGTGATGTTGAGAGTCACAGGAAAACTCGGCACGCGCAGTTCAAAGGATCCATCAAAGTCGGTCACTGTGCCATTCCCAGGGTCAGATTTCACGACAACATTGGCTCCAATCAGCGGGTCCCCTGTGTTAATATCAACTACTTCTCCGCGAATCACCTGTCCGGAAACCTCCATCGAAGTAAGCAGATACACAACGAAAATGAATGCAAGGCTTTTAGAACAAAACGTCATGCAATGGGCTTTAACTCACTAAATTAT
>JAUMBK010000196.1:0-17142 GCA_032115795.1 Saprospiraceae bacterium
TTTGATACCAAAACCAACTTCCAGACAGGGGAGAGCACCATCAGTGGTTCGAAGATTACGATTTTTCCTCTTATTCCAAGCATTACCTACAACTTCAAATGGAATCCATGATGTACAAAAATCGATGTGCACCCTTTTTGTTTTTCATCCTAGGGGCCGTGATATTTTTATTGCCTGGCTGTGAAGAAGAATATATCCCTGATACCCTTCAGTCGCAGCAGGAGCTGGTGGTTGAGGGCTATATTGAGGCAGGGGAGGGTAGCAATCCCACGTTTGTGCTGTTGACCAAAAGTATCCCGTTTATTTCTACAATCTCAGCAGATAATTTTTCGAACCTGTTTGTCAAAGGAGCCCGGGTTTTTGTCAGTGATGGTACGTCAGAAGTACAGCTTCCTGAGATTTGCCTGGACAATCTGCCGGAAAATTTAAAAAAAGAGGTCTATGCCACCCTCGGGCTCAACCCGGATTCATCCAGTATTGATCTATGTGTTTATGCGGATGTCTTTGGACAAATGAAAGGACAATATGGAAAGGAATATAGTCTACGTGTTGAAGTGGAGCAGAAAGTACTGACCGCAAAAACGACGATACCCGATTCTGTGGGCTTGCGTAATTTTCGGTTTGTGGAACCACCAGGAATCCCCAGAGACTCACTGGCGCAACTGCTTGTCACCATCCAGGATCCGAAAGACATTTCCAATTATTACCGTTATCTCACTGCAACCAGTAGGGCAGCAGGACTGATTGCCCCGTTTAACTCGGTCACGGATGATGCGATATTCAATGGGGTCGAATTTGAATTTCCCCTACAGCGTGCACAACGGCGTGGCAGTGGCTTTGATCCCGACGCATTTGGACTGTTTTTTAGGGGAGACAGCATTACAGTCAAATGGTGCAGCATCGACAAAAAACACTTTGATTTTTGGCAAACCAAAGACTTTAGTTCAAACAGTGGCGGACCTTTTGCGTCTTATACCCGCATTTCAACCAACATTCAGGGAGGGCTGGGTATTTGGGGTGGCTATGCCGTCAATCAATACAATTTATATGTCCCTCCAAAATAACGAAAAGGGCTGAAAACGCACAAAACAGGAAAAAAGTTCCTGCATCACATATCATGGTATAGTTTCTCCGAATAGCTTGCCCAGTTGCGTATGGATGATGAAAACGCCACGAACGAATCATACACCCTTCGGGTAAAGTCATCTTCTGAGGCGATTTCTTCCAGTACTTCCCGGGTATAACTTTTTAAGCCCTGAAGAATTTCCGGACTGAATTTACGCACTTCCACTACACCTTCCTCCTGAATTTTTAAGAGGTATTCATTGTTTTTTGCTTCAAATTCAGAGATGACCCAGAGGTTCATCCTGGCTGAAGCTGCTTCCAGGATTGCTTGCAAATGAGGAGGTAGTTTTTCGAAGTCCCTGAGATTGAAGATGTTTTCAAGCATGGATCCTGGTTCGTGCCATCCCGGGGCATAGTAATATTTTGCAATTTTATGAAAGCCCATCACATAATCGTGGTACGGACCTATCCATTCGGTGGCATCAATCACCCCTCTCTCCAGATTGGTGTAAATTTCTGATCCTGATGACAAGACGGCTGTTCCTCCTGCTTTGGCAATGACTTTGCCTCCTAGTCCGGGTATCCGCATTTTTAGTCCCTTGAAATCCTCCAGAGTGTTGATCTCTTTGTTAAACCATCCTGCCATTTGTGTGGTCGTATTGCCTGAGGGTACGCCTTTGAGGCCAAATCCTCTATAAAGCTCATCATAGAGGGCAAGGCCTCCACCTCGGTACATCCAGGCATTCATTTGCTGGGCATTCATACCAAATGGCACGGTTGTAAAAAATTGTGTCGCCGGGCTCTTTCCTGCCCAGTAGTAGGAGGCTCCATTCCCAATTTCAGCTGCACCGCCACTTACGGCATCAAAGACTTCAAGGCCAGGAATCAATTCGCCGGCACCATATACCTTGATAGTCATCTGGCCCGCCGACATTGCGTTTACCCAATCGGCAAATAACTGACATGCTTCTCCCAACACAGGAAAATTTGGAGGCCACGTAGTGACCATTTTCCAGGCATACTTTGAGGCCAAGTCAACTTTCGCGTTCTGCGTTGTACTTTCCTGACGACAACTTCCCAATGCGATGCCTCCCAGCGTCGCTGCAGCGGTATTGCGAAGAAATGTTTTCCTGTTCATGTGCCTTGTCTTTATGACAAACTTACTAATTATTCTCAGTTTTTGGTTTAATTTTCCTGATTATTCACGCTATTGGGTACTGGGTTGTATTTTTGCCAAAACGTTTTCCTTATGGCCAGAAAATACCATCTGTTTGACGAACCGTCGGCACTGACGTCAGTAGCTGCTTTTCATGATGTGTTTCAGATGCCTGTGTTGCCTTCTCCGCACATTCCCTCGGAAAGTCGCTGCCATCTTCGTTTATCCCTGCTGCAGGAAGAGCTCGATGAATTGCGCACCGCCATTGCTGAAAATGACATCGTGGGCATAGCAGATGCCTTGTGCGACTTACAATATGTTCTCTCAGGTGCAGTACTTGAATTTGGCCTTGCCCCGAGTTTCAAAGAGCTTTTTGATGAAGTACAGCGATCCAATATGAGCAAAACCTGTAAAACGTTTGAAGAGGCCACAGCAACGCAAGCACATTACCTTGACCAGAAAGGAACTGAATCCTATATTGAAGAGAGGGAAGGTGAGTTTTTCGTTTTCCGAAAAGCCGACAATAAGGTACTTAAATCGATCAATTATTCCGAGGCTAACCTGGAGCGAATTGTATTCAGTAAGCCAGCCTAATTTACGCTCGTCCATATTTCAGCTGCCAGGCTTCCACGCGCGGGTTCATGACAGTAAACCACAATGGTGGAACCAGCGCCAGTAAGATGCTGGCAGGATAACCGAAAGGCAGTTGCGGACTTTCCCCGTGATGATCCAGCAACTGGTATTTCTTGTGTGCCTTGTAGTGATGATCTGAGTGTCTGGTGAGCTCGTATAGGAGGATTCTTCCAGCCTGGTGGTCTGAATTCCATGAATGAAACGATGCCACATGAGCATACCTGCCGTTTGCTTCCTTCTGCCTGATAAGGCCATAATGCTCCACGTAGTTGATTGTTTCCAGAAGCAATATGCCCAGTACTCCGGCCAGTGAAAGTCCTATGGCCACCTGCGATCCAAAAACCAGATACAAAACAAGAACATAGGCTGTTTGAATTACAAGGTACCACAACACCGTGTTTTGCAAAAATGGCAAAGGGGTCTTCATTCGGGAAAGCTGCGCAGATTTGATTCGCCAGGCTGACAACCAACCCTGTGTTATGGATCGCCAGTGAAAAGCGAAGATATTTTCACCATAGCGGGACGTTGCGGGATCTTCATTTGTACCCACCCGAGCATGGTGACCAAAATTGTGTTCTATAGTAAAATGCATGTATAAGCTGGGAAGCAGTAAAAGTGCTGCTGATAATTGCGCCAAGCGGCCTTGTTTATGTCCGAGTTCGTGGGCCACGTTAATGCCGTTTGAGCCCAGACAGATCCCTGTACTCAGCACCATTCCAACAAATTCATGTGTTTCCCAAGTGGAATTTGCTATCCTGTAAGCAAAAACGAACACGATGCCGTAGATCAAAAAAAGATTTCCATAAAGCAAGACTGTAAAAAAATTCTTGCTCGCCCTGCTTTCTCTTTCGTCAGGCGCCAAATTGCTGGCATTTAAGGGCATAATCAAGTCTACCATGGGGATCAGGACAAAGGCGATAAATACAGTAAAATAACTCCAGTAATCTCCAGCCAGAATCGAAAACAGGGTGCATATTGGGATCAGATATGCCAGTAGGTATTTGGTGTCTTGTATTTTCATCTTCTTCCTTTTTAGTTGTCTATTTTAGTATGTAAGGATGATTACGTTTTATTGATGTATGCTCAAAACTATCGCGGTGCATTTGATGCAGTGGTACACGACAGCTTATTTGTTGTTCAAAAGAATAACTTTACAAACCTTTGTCGCCGTATGTCCTACTTGCTGAACATAATACAGTCCCGAAGGGAGGAGGGAGATATCATTCCATCCAGGACGAAGGGATGTTATCTGAATTCCTTCCTGATTGCGCAGCAGAAAGCTGGATGAAACGTCACCCTGGATATACAATGTGCCCGTGCTTGGATTTGGCCATACGATCAGTGACGCTGACAAGGTCTCAAGGTCATCAGACCCTGTACTCTTCAATCTGTACGGCGTATTGTAAAATGCCACTCCTCCGCGCTCGTTGCCTATCGCCATTTCATAATATCCATCATCATCGAGGTCATGCAGGGCGGGTGTCATTTTTCTGCCTTCCTGGATGATTCCTGTGGGGTGCGATTGCAGTTGGAAGCTGCCATACGTATTTTGATCAATGCCATTATAGGTGAATAGGGCAGCTGCTTCGGTACCCAAAACCAACAGAAGCCCCGTTTCAGTCAAAATCAAGGAAGGCGATCCATTTTGTGTGAAGAAATCATTTCCCGGAAACAGCTTTCCAAATTGCACCGTATTTGGTGCTAGTGAAGGGTTACTGGCAAACAGAGGATTTCCTTTACTTCCTGTGTTTACAAACAAATTCAACTGGTTGTTTTTTTCCCCTACCACAAGATCACTGAGTCCGTCCATCGTCAGATCCATAACAGCTGGCTTGGCATTCTGTCCAATAAAAATGTCGAAGTAAGGATACACTGGCGGCGCAAAGGAATAGGGATTGCCACGACCTGCAGTGTTGGCAAAATAATAAAGCTGACCAAAGGAATCACCCACAAGAAGATCTGTGTCGCCATCGTTGTCTACATCTCCAAAGGCCGGCGCAAGTCTTCCTGTATTTTCACCTTTTGCCGACATGGTCAAAAAATCTTCGTCAGAGAGGCTATACACCGGTTCCGTTGCTGTTCCCGTATTTAAAAATAAGACCATTCTGTTTTTTCGTAAGCCGTCTTTTAGTAGCATGCCGTTCGTTCCAATCAGCATGTCTGCCAGCCCATCCTGGTTTATATCGCAAAATGCCGGGTGGCTTCCACTGTTGACAAAGAGCATTTCATCAATTAGAAACTGGCGTGACACCAATGCAAATGTTGGTTGTTTATCGGTACCGGTATTTTTGTATAACCAGATATGGTCTTGCGTTTCTCCATTGCCCGGATCATTCGGGCAAACAATCAAATCTCGCTTGCCATCATCATCCGTGTCGGCATAATAGGCGGAAAGAAAAATGTCTAAATAGACCGGAATATCTGCCGCTGGAAAATTTGTCTCTATAAAATTTACATAAGCCTTTTCGCTTGTACCTCCATTTTTCAATAGTTTCATTCGTGAGCTGGCTAGGTCACCGATAAGCAAGTCCTTGTCATCGTCGCCATCCATGTCCAGCAGACAAAGTGTGGAACCAGAATGACGGCTGCCTGCATTTCCACCCTGTGTAATTCCCTGAGCGCATGTATTTGGGTCATTACTTAGGTTAATGCTCTCATTGAACTGATTTTCTGCAAATTTTCCCCAGCATAGATCACTACGCACAAATTTCAGGGAATCCATTCCCAGGCCTTCCTCCACGCTCGTGTTTTTAAAATAACTGGCGAAAGTACCATCAGGGTCAAAACTCAAAATATCCATGTCTCCATCACCGTCAATGTCCTCTACTGCAGGAAGATCAATATTGGAACAATAAATGTTGACATATTGACCTGCAGACAGGAATTGCAGAATTTCAGGTATGCCATAGTCAAAGGTAATCCGCCTGAAGCCCAGTTTTCCATCCGGCTGCCTGTATCCCTTCCAGACTTCTATGCATCCCGGATACACTGTCGAGGAGGAAAAAATATCTTCAATGCCATCCTTGTTATAATCTCGGAGGAAAGCCCAGTTTTCCAGTTTGGGAAACTGACCGGCATATTCCGGCGCGTAGGCAAAGGTGCGCTCACCCTTCTGGCCTGTTTTTACGAAAGGAAGCACCACGTCTCCACTTCTGTCAAAGACAAACAGGTCATTTTTACCATCCTGGTTAAAGTCGATGTTTGAAAACTGCGGTGCTTTCAAGCCACCAGCAAACGGATTTTTAAGCGTATTACCCTGCCACTCGATTTCAAATTGCATGCGGCTGAAATCCTGGGAATGCAATGTGTGCAAAAAAAGAAGGTAAATTGCCGCCTGGAGACCCGCTTTGATGGAAAAACAGGCTGTTGATATGCGCTGTAGGATTTTAAACATAAACTGTGTTCAATTATGGTATTTTCGAATGATATCCAGCAATGCGTCGACGGGTATCCGATCAAGAGGGCGTGCCTTCATAATCTGAATAAAATCCCGGATCATGGATTCTGAAAACCCAAGCCGGAATGCCAGTTCGTAGAGCATTTTTTCTTCCTCCGCATGCACAATTTCATCTGCTTTCATGGCAAAAAGGAGGTGGTACAGGATTTGCATTCTCTCCTCTTCCGATTGTGGCATTATCTCCTTTACATCAGCAGGTGCCTTCGCAAACGTTCTAATCATCTCGGGATCGATTGAAAGTTGGTGACAAACATGAATAAGGTAAGCGAACTCCCTTTTATCCAGATGTTCGTCAGCCCGGCTGACCTGCACAAGCAATTTTAACAAAACCTGATTTTTTTCCTCTTTTGTAAGGATTTCCCACATCATATTATCCATTGTTTTGTTTGTTAAAGATACGATGATTTCGTTGGATAGGTCAACAGGAATCTGTAATTTTAAGGAGGCAATCAAACATTTGCATTTTTTAAGAAACGTAGTAAGCAAAAAGTAGTTTTTATGCGAACCAAAATAGCAGGCATTGGTCATTATGTACCGGAAAAGGTTGTATCAAACAACGACTTAATACAATACATGGATACGACGGACGAATGGATTCGGGAGCGTACCGGAATCGAAAACCGAAGGTACGCCGATAAGCACAAGGAAACAACGGCAACCATGGGGGCCAAAGCGGCCAGGATTGCCCTTGAGCGCGCAGGCATCACGCCGGATCAGGTTGACTTTATCATTTTTGCTACGCTGAGTCCGGATTATTATTTTCCAGGCTGTGGAGTCCTGCTGCAACGTGAGCTCGGTGTGACATCGACGGAAGCGGGGGCATTGGATATCCGGAATCAGTGTTCCGGATTTGTATACGGTCTATCCATTGCAGATCAGTTTATCAAATCAGGCATGTATAAGAACATCCTTCTGGTTGGCTCTGAAATGCATTCCATGGGCTTGGACTTTTCAGATGAAGGCAGGGCTGTGACCGTCATTTTTGGGGATGGTGCCGGCGCTGTTGTTCTGCAGCCAACGGAAGACCCAAACCAAGGCATCCTGACTACATGTTTGCATTCGGATGGCACATTTGCAGAGGAGCTGGCCATGATCAATCCGGGTTCACATAGCGGCTACCATCTGGGTACTGACAAATACGGATACCCGGATCCTTCAGTGCCGGGAGGTACATTTGTCACACAAACTATGCTGGATAGCAACCTTTTGGCTCCCAACATGACAGGCCAGCTTGTATTTAAAACGGCAGTGGTAAAATTTCCAGAAGTCATCAGGGAGGCATTGACAAAGACAGGTCTGGAAACATCGGACATTGACCTTCTGATTCCACACCAAGCCAATTTACGTATCAGCCAGTTTGTACAAAAAACGCTTGGCCTATCAGATGACAAAGTATTCAATAACATTCAGAAATATGGAAATACGACCGCTGCATCAATTCCCATCGCCCTTTCGGAAGCATGGGAAATGGGCAAGGTAAAGTCGGGTGACTTGCTCTGTCTTGCCGCATTCGGTAGTGGATTTACGTGGGGAAGTGCATTGATCAGATGGTAATTGTTAAGGAATGACAGTGGATATTCTTGCGATAGGCGTACATCCGGATGATGTGGAACTAAGTGCCAGCGGCACATTATTGAAACACATAAATGCTGGGTATTCCGTGGCTTTGTGCGATCTGACCAGGGGAGAATTGGGCAGCAGGGGAAGTGCCGAATTGCGTTTGCAGGAGGCGGAGCTGGCCCGTAAGACAATGGGTGCTGTGGCAAGGGAAAATTTAGGTATGGAAGACGGCTTTTTTCAGTCGGATAAGCAGAACTTGCTTTCCTTAATACGTTGTATTCGTTCATGGCAACCGAAAATTGTTTTGGCGAATGCCGTCACAGACCGCCATCCTGATCATGGTCGTGCCGCAAAATTGATCAGCGATGCTTGTTTTTATGCCGGATTGATTAAAATTGAAACAAAAGACAAAGAGGATATGCCACAACTGCCGTGGAGGCCCCTGGCTGTGTATCACTATATTCAGGATCGAAATCTGAAACCCGACTTTTTGGTGGATATTTCGCCGTTTATGGAAAAAAAGATGGAATGCATCCGCTGTTTTGGTTCCCAGTTTTACTCCCCTGATCAGGAAGGGCCCGAGACACCCATTTCAGGAAAAGCATTCATGGAATTTATGTACGCAAAGAACAAAGCGTACGGTAGGGATATTGGTGCTGATTATGCTGAGGCATTTACCGTTTCCCGCACTCCCGGCATTACTGATTTGTTTCACCTGGTTTGACGGGGAAACCGCAACGAGTCAAGAGATATCGAATAATCGAACCGACTATTTCCAAACACATCTATACACTCCATTCTGATCTCGGGTGAAGGCCTGTCCCAGTAGATGGTAATCAGACCAAAATGATTGTCCATGACAGGGCCCTCGATGCGGTTTTTATTGGGCGTGGCAAAATGCCAGGTAGATGTAATACCGCTGGAAGTCACATCGTATATCGGATAAAGGCCATCAAACTGGATGCGTGAAATCTCCGCATAGTGAACATCACCGCTTATAAAAAGGACACCCTCGGCGTTTGTTTTTCGAAGTACATCAGCCATGCGCTGTTGTTCGTGCGGAAAATTTGCCCACGCCTCATATCCGTTGAAGGAAATGCCAAATTGTGTACTTGAACCAATAATACGGATATCCGCTTTTTTAGTTAATTCTTCTTCCAGCCATTTCCACTGTTCTTTTCCCAGCAAGGTAGAATCGCCAGTTTGATGAGGGTAGTAATCCAGTGTGTAGAAAAAAGAGGGGTCATTTACCAACTCATTGCCGTAAGGACGAAGGTTGTCACGAAAAGTGCGCGTATCCAGCATCAGGATTTGGATTATCTTGCCTTTCTCCTCAAACAAATAGGACGTGTAGATGCCTGGGTGCTTTCTTCGCGGTGAGTCTGCCGGTTCATCAAAAAAATCCAGGAAGATTTCCTTTGATTCCTTTTTTAATGGATAATGCCTGCCTGTATCGTTCCAGCCGTAGTCATGGTCATCCCAGGTGGCCAGGATTCTTGTATTCTGTTTTAGGTACTTGAATTCGGGTTTTGCCCCAAGCAAGGCATATTTCTGCTGCAACTCAGCAAGATTGTATGTGTCACCGTAAATATTATCACCCAGAAATATAAAAAAATCAGGTTTGACATCACCCGCCAGAGTTAAAACAGGCTGATTTTTCTCCTCCTGGGCACAGGACCCAAAGGCAATCCGGCTTATATGGGGCAGGGCATTCTCTGTCTGAGCCTGTAAGTGCGTTTGTAATAAAAGCAATAAAAACGAGACAAAAATGACTGATAAGGTTCCGATTGAACTTAATAAACTTCCCGCTAATCGAGTCCCAGCCATTTGTCAGACCTTAAAATATTTGAATTCCTGTCCACTTTCCAGGCTTAGCAATGACTCAAAAATAAGCTCAATCACCTGCTCCACGTCTTTTTTATGTGCCATTTCAACAGTGGTGTGCATATACCGTAATGGCAGTGAAATCAAAACAGAAGGGACGCCACCATTGCTGTAGGCAAATGCATCCGTATCTGTACCTGTGCTGCGGCTTGATGCGGCTCGCTGGTAGTCGATGTTTTTCTTCTCAGCAACGTCAATGATCTGTTGCAACAGCAGGTTGTGTACTGCAGGTGCATATGTCAGGCTCGGTCCGGCGCCGCATTTTGTATCTCCCTGAATCTTGGCATTAATCAAGGGGGTACTGGTGTCATGGGTTACATCGGTAATGATGGCAACGTGTGGTTTGATTGTGTTGGCAATCATTTCCGCTCCCCGAAGTCCAATTTCCTCCTGGACTGCATTTACGATATACAATGCGAAGGGAAGATCTTTTTTTCGTTCTTTCAATAAACGCGCAACCTCTGCGATGCAAAAACCACCCATGCGATTATCCAGTGCCCTGCCGCAATAGTAGGTGTCATTCAAAATGGTAAGCTCATCCTGAAATGTAATAACACACCCCACATGGATGCCCATTTCAAGCACAGACGCCTTGTCTTTGGCACCGACATCCACAAAAATGTTGTCCATGCTGGGCGACATATTTTCATCTTTCCCTTTTCGGGTATGGATGGCTGGCCAACCAAAAACACCTTTTACGATCCCATTTTTCGTATGTATATTGACCCTCATTGAAGGAGCAATGATATGGTCTGAACCGCCATTTCGGATCACTTGTATAAAGCCATTGTCTGAAATGTAGTTGACAAACCAGGATATTTCATCTGCGTGGGCCTCAATGACCACCCTATATTCCATTTCCGGATTGATCACGCCATACGCAGTGCCGTAATTGTCAAGCCTGATTTCATCTACATACGGCCGGATATAGTCTGTCCAGATTTTTTGACCCGTCGCCTCATAACCTGTTGGTGACGCATTGTTTAAATAGTTGAAGAGGAATGCCTCTGAATTTTTTGTTATTACACTCATCAGTTATTGCGTGATTGAGAAAGATCTCTATTTATTGAAAATGTTCATTGTACCACCCCTGAGGATTTGCACTCCAAAGCTGTAGCATGGCTGCCTCCTCACTGGTAATGTAGTGGGTTTCCAACGCTTCATGTATCAGTGTGGTATAATTGGACAAAGTAAGATATTTGCACCCGGATTTCATAAAATTTTGCTTTGCTTTTTCAAATCCGTAGTCAAAAATGGCAAGGACTCCGGCAACCTCGAAGCCTTTATCACGAAGGATTTCAACCACTTCAAGGGAGCTGCCACCAGTGGAAATCAGGTCTTCTAAAACCAAAATTCTGGCACCTTCAGGAATTTCTCCTTCAATTTGATTCTGTCTGCCGTGTTCTTTTGGCGCTGATCGTACATACGAAAAAGGAAGTTGAAGGTGATCGGCCAGCAAGACACCATGGGCAATCCCCGCTGTTGCTACACCCGAAATCATTTGGATTGCGCCAAAGGAGGGAACAAGACCCGCAAAGGATTCTTTGATGATGGTGCGCACAACAGGGTGGGATAGGGTGATGCGGTTGTCACAGTAAATGGGAGACCTCATGCCTGATGCCCAGGTAAAGGGATTTTGAGGGTTTAATTTAATTGCTTTTATTTGCAATAGATTTTGAGCGATTATTTTATCGGTAGCCATATTTTTTGTGAATGAAGAAGGGACAAATGTATAAAATTTATATCAATGAAGCTCTTGTCATTCTAAAAGCATCCGGTGATGTGACGTTGGAGGATAGCAAAGTGCCGGGTTGTATCATGGTTAAATACACGGGGAATAAGAAGCACTTGCTAGACTACATACACATTCTTGAAAATTCAATCAAGTCAGAAAAACTCATTATCCACTCCGATGATTTTCAGAAATTAAAGCAGGACTTTACCTCGCATTTCACCGAAATTGAGGCTGGAGGAGGGCTGGTTCGCAATGAGCTGGGGGAATACCTGTTTATTTACAGACGTGGTTCATGGGATCTTCCTAAAGGAAAAATTGAATCAAAAGAAACAAAAAAAGGGGCCACTTTACGGGAAATCGAAGAGGAAACCGGTGTTCGAAAAATGACAATCCTGGAAAAGTTGATGGTGACAAGACACGTATATCGCTCAAATATTGGTAAACGAATCATCAAGAAATCACACTGGTATCTTATAGAGACAAAAAAACAACCATTGTCTCCGCAGGCAGATGAAGACATTGAAAGGGCTGAATGGATGTCATTAGACAGGTTTTTTAGTAAAAAAAGGCAGGTATATCCCAACATTCTGGAAGTCTTGCATACCCAGGATACCTCAAATTTGATTAATAAGGTAAAAGTCAAAGTCAAATGACTACGGAAACAAGCTCTTCTTTGATTTTGCGCATAAAATCCTGGTTTGTCACTTTATTGGTTGGCATCATCACTGTGTCGGTAGCCTGGGTGTGGGTATACCGCTGGCTTCCTCCACCAGGAACGTTTCGTATGCTTTCTGTTGCAACGGAAACAAGTGAATCTGTGGATTATGATTATGTCAGATTTGATGACATCTCCGACGAGCTGAAGGTGTGTGCGATGGCTTCGGAAGACCAGAACTTTCCATTTCATAGCGGACTGGATCTCGAAGCAATTGAAAAAGCAATCAAAATCAATCGAAAAGGAAGAAGGACCGTCGGCGCAAGCACCATATCACAACAAGTAGCGAAAAATGCTTTTTTATTTGCTGACCGGTCATATTTGCGTAAAGCCCTTGAATTGTATTTTACTTTCTGGATAGAAACATTGTGGACAAAACAGCATATTCTTGAGATGTACCTGAATATCGCTGAAATGGGGGTGAACGTGTTTGGTGCGGAAGCGGCATCAGAGGCATATTTCAAAAAAAATGCCGGCACCATCAATCTGAGAGAATCAGCGTCTATTATCGCAGTCTTGCCCAACCCAAGAAGGTACAAGGTAAAAAGTCCCGGGCCTTACGTTTCTCATCGTCAGCAGGCCATTACCAGATTATATAATTCCCTGGATGGGAAAAATTACCTCCGTGAGTTGTATGTCCGCGCAGAGGAACCAATTTATGATTTTCGCAAATATAAATAATTTGATTTCATTTCCTTTTTCTTTCCCTTGTTTCGCATTGAATCAGTAATTTTATCGAATAAATTGTAACAGAATGTATATGCGATATATTGTATTGTTTGTTTCGGGCTGGTTTTTAGGCATAATGAACCTATCTGGTCAACAAGTGGCGTTTCGGGTCATTGACAGTGAATCAAAAGAGTCATTGGTTGGCGTAAATGTCCAATTTGAAAATACCGGGGCTACAACGGATTTGGAAGGCAACGTATTTTGCAACGTCAGTCAGTTTCCGGTAAGCTTTGTTTTCTCGTATGTGGGCTATCAATCACAGAAACTGACCCTTCCTTCCTTTCCCGGAAAAGTGGTTGATATCCTTTTACTTCAGGAATCCAATGCCCTTGATATTGTCACAGTTACGGGCTCAAGGTATGAGCAAAACATTATAAAATCTGCCGTCTCCATTGACATTCTCAAACCTGATTTGCTTCGAAGTGTCAATACTATAGCCGCAGATGATGTGCTGAATAAAGTGCCTGGAGTGCAGGTGGTTGATGGACAGGCAAACATCAGAGGTGGTTCGGGTTATTCCTATGGTGCTGGCAGCAGGGTCATGTTGCTTCTGGATGACATCCCCGCCTTACAGCCAGATGCCGGATTTCCAAACTGGAACGACCTTCCTGTGGAGAACCTTTCCCAAATCGAGGTGCTTAAAGGAGCCGCCTCTACACTGTATGGCTCTGCTGCATTAAACGGCATTATCAATTTCAGGTCTTCCTATGCTACCTCCGAGCCGGAAACACGCTTCTCTGCTTCATCGGGCATCTTTTTAGCTCCAAAGGACAAAGCGAAAAAATGGTGGGGCGATACCATGCGCTATGAAGCCAATATGTCATTCGTCCATAAACAAAAGTGGGGGAAGTTCGATTTTATTGGCAGTGCATTGTTCAACAGGCTGGAGGGGTACAATCAGTTTACTGATGAGAAACGTGGACGAGGCAATGTTGTCCTCCGCTACAGACACTCAGATAAGCTCGTTTTTCGCCTTGCCGTATTGGCTAATGTAGGCGAATCCAGTGCTTTTTTCTTATGGGCAAATCCCGGATCAGGGGCCATGAAACCCTTACGGGGAACAGTTTCTGACAGAAAGGCCAGGCGCATATACCTCGATCCTTCTGTTCAGTACACAGACAGGTATTCCAATTCACACAAATTGCTCGCACGCACGATGCTTGTGGACAACAAAAACAATACGAACCAGTCGAATTCATCTTTCAATCAATACCTTGAGTACCAATTCCAGCGAAAATTTGCCAAAGAAACGGCCGTCTTGACATCAGGCGTTGTTGGCGCATGGAACAATACAAATTCTCAGATTCTGGGAGACACCACATTCTATGGTCAGAACCATGCAGCGTATTTGCAATTGGAGAAAAGCTTCGGTTCCAGGTGGACGCTGGCTACAGGAGGAAGGTATGAATACATCGTGCAGGAGAGTCCGGAGAATTTTATGGGTACGGTAATCCCTGGCGGGAAAGTGACCAATGGACGGATGATTGGCCGGTTTTCTGCAAATTACCAATACATGCCATACAGTTCTGTCAGGGCTTCCTTTGGACAGGGATACCGGTATCCGACACTGACGGAACGATTTGTCACTACTACATTTGGTAGTTTTTCGATTTTTTCAAACCCCTCTTTACGTCCCGAAACAGGATGGTCGTCTGAATTGGGCATCAAGCAGGGAGTCTCGGCCGGAGGCTTTCAGGGATTTATCGATGTAGCTGGCTTTGTTGCTGAGTACAGCGATATGATTGAGTTTACGTTTGTATTTGAGCAAAATCGTGTCGGTTTCCAGCCAAAAAATATTGGTGATACCCGGATTTCCGGAATCGAATTGGGAGTGGGCGGCACCGCTCGTATTGGTACAGTCCCTCTGCGTGTCTTTGGAGGATATACCTATATTAATCCGGTATATAAGAATTACGCATCATCCGAAGAAATACGGAACAGTGTTTCAGAGCCTGTCAATGTCCTGAAGTACAGATCCAGGCACCAGCTCAAAATGGATGTGGAAGCGACGATCTGGAAATTTCGATGGGGTGTTTCTCTCCAAAGAGTCAGCCATGTAGTCAATGTTGATAAGGCGTTTGAGAAAGTTCCACCCATTGAGATCGACCTGTTTGGTATCGGCCAATACAGGGATTTTAACAGCAACGGCTTTACCTTGCTTGATACCCGAATTGCCTATGAAACGGGCAGATATACTATTACTGCGTTGGTAAACAATGTGTTAAATGATGAGTATACAGTTCGCCCTGCTTTGATTGAGGCTCCAAGAAATGTGGCTTTACGGGTAGATGTTTTACTCTCAAAACCTGGAAAGTGAGGATAGCGTTTGTGACGGATCTGCACATCGACCCAGACTATTCACTCCTACTTGAATTGGATACGAAGGATCGGTTTTTGGTTTGTTTGCAGCACGTAATTGGCTGTAATCCTGATATATTGATTTTGGGTGGGGATTTGTGCCATAGAAGTGGGTCTGCGGAAGTATATACCTGGATTTACCAACAGCTTACGAATGTACCATTTCCTTGGCTGGCGATCGCAGGAAATCATGATGATGCTGCGTTGCTGGCAACATGCTTCCAGCAATCGCAACTGGTGACAAAAGGTGAATTTTACTATACGTTTTCAACCAACGAGGGCCACCTTATTTTGACAGATTCATCCAGGGGGCATTTGTCAGATGCTCAGTGGACATGGCTCAAAACACAGATCGCGGAAACTCCTGGGGACGCTCTGGTCTTTATGCACCATCCGCCATTGAAGATGGGTTCACTGCACATGGAACCCGAATATATGTTCACGCAGGCAGAAAAAATGACCTCACTTTGCCGGGAGTTTTCAGGAAAGAAGATTCATATAGTTACAGGACATTACCACATTGACAAAGTGAAAACTGAGAATAATTTAACAGTATACTGCAGCCCTTCCACGTATGTCCAGATAGATCCCAATACCAAACAATTTACGCCGGTAAAGTCAATTGGATATCGTATCATTGAATGGGATGGAAGTAAGAAACTCTCGACAGAAGTAGGGTATGTATAAAAAAAAAGAGACCGGTTTAATTCCCCTTAACCGGTCTCGAGTAACAATTTGCTTAAGTATTCCTTAAATAAATCTGAACTGATAAGTATAAATCCAATACCGTGCCAGATTTTAAAATTGCAATGTGTTTTTGAACGATTCTGAATGTATTTTTAATTTTAAATATATTAAACATTGTAGTAGAGTGTGTTCCGTGTTAGTTATTTTGGTCGATTGTGTCAATGATGCTTTTACAACTAATAAAGATAATTTCCCGTCCCACCTGACTTACGACACTTTCTTCATCGGATTGAAGGCTGTCTTCCACGAGAGCCAGCAAGTCTTCTTGCGGGTAGGCCGAAAAAAACACGTCTAAAATGGCTGTAAATTGCTTGTTTCCCTGCGCATTGAATGTTTCCCAATTTGCTTCTTCATTTTTTTCGAGTGAGGCCCCTGGAATATGCAACTGTCTTTCCAGCACCTCTGTACAGCTTTGGCAAATGACTGCCGTAAGAAATTCCAGCAGACTGAGTTCTGCCTCACTAAGCAATCCCTGTGTTTCCGCGTCTATGAAGGTTGCCATATCGGGATACGAGTTGATCATTTGTACAAATGCTTTTTCAAATGCCTGTTCTTCCTCGAAAGCATCCAGCCATTTGTCAATCACTTCCTCGTTAATGTAAATCATTTAAAACTATTTTATCTTGGTAGTAGCAAAAGTAGACTTTTTCACTTACATTTGTTCACCCTAGCCAAGTATCCCTTTCACCAAGAAATTGAGGTAAATGAATAAAACAGTAATCATAGGGACGGGCTCCTACATTCCGGCAATTGTCAAAAAGAACAGTGATTTTCATTCTCATGCGTTTTATGCGGATGACAATACAGTCATTTCGTCCCCACCGGAGGTCATCACATCAAAATTTCAGGAAATAACCGGCATTGAAGAACGAAGGTATGCAGATCCGGGACAGGTATCGTCCGATATTGCCTTGTTTGCTGCCAGAGAAGCAATCAGCGACGCCGGCATTGATCCGGAAACACTGGATCAGATTATTTACACGCATAACTATGGGGATATTCCCTTTGGTACAAGCCAAAGTGATACAGTGCCAGCACTGGCAGCCAGATTAAAACACAAGTTGGGCATCAAAAATCCATCGTGTGTGGCGTATGATCTCTTG
>JAUMBK010000196.1:17152-18503 GCA_032115795.1 Saprospiraceae bacterium
GGTGTCATCCATACCGATGCATTTTTTAAGGCAGGCGTGGCGCAACGCATTTTGGTTGTCGGCAGTGAAACCCTTTCCAGGGTTATTGATGATTTTGACAGAGATAGCATGATTTTTAGTGATGGTGCTGGTGCTGCTGTCCTGGAGTATAAAGATGTCCCTGATGACACAGGTATTCTTTCTTGTGCCGCTGTATCTCATTGTTTCGATGAGGTAGATTACATCAATTTTGGGTGTTCTTACAAGCCGGGGGAACAAGAGGGAAAGCGTTTCATAAAAATGAAAGGACGGAAAGTATATGAGTACGCCATTAAGTACGTCCCTTCTGCCATCAGTGGATGCCTGGAAAAAGCCGGCATTGATTTGCTTGATGTGAAAAAGTTTTTTATCCACCAGGCCAACGAAAAGTTGGATGAAGGCATCATCAGGATGCTGTTTAAACAACATGGGCACCGAGATCTTCCCGTAAACATCATGCCCATGAACATTCACAAGTTGGGCAATAGTTCCGTTGCCACAGTGCCTACGCTGTTTGATATGGTAAGAAAAGGCAAAATTGAGGGTCATTCCCTTGCAAAGGGAGACCTTGTAGTCTTTGCTGCTGTGGGGGCCGGCATGCATATCAATGCGGTGGCTTACAGAGTGTAGCGATAACGTTAAAAATAGGATGCAGGGCTCCCTCCAGCCAGCCAAATGGCAATAAGGAGAATTACCGGAAGAACAGCCAGTCCGGCTACAAGCAAGTAGTACTCCCTTTCTATTCTTGTTTTTTCAATCTTTTCTGCCAAGATTGAAATCAGCAAAACTGCACTAAATACGGGTACCAGGATGCTGGTTAGTAAAAAAGCAATGTAAGGTGCCCACCACCAGCATTGAAGCAAAAGGATGGCTTCGACCAAAATGATTTCTTTATAGTACTTCAACATGTCTTGATCGTATTCGGGGAAAATGGCATTAGTCATTTTTATAAATCAAGACTTCCCTTTTGCCTTGCTTTGCCCAGCCGCGATACATACCTGATGAATTAAAAGGCATGGCAATGTTGCCTTTTCTGTCTAAGGCAATAAGGCCGCCCTCTCCCCGTTCTTTTACTAACTTTTCATTGATGATGTAATTGGCGGCTTTCTCCAAAGTCCACCCTTTATATTCCATCAGGGCCGCCACATCTCTTGCTACGGTAAATCGAATAAAATATTCTCCGTGGCCAGTACAAGAAACGCCACAGCTTGCATTGTCTGCATATGTTCCAGCGCCGATGATGGGTGCGTCTCCCAGTCTGTTAAACTGTTTGTTTGTCATACCCCCTGTTGATGTCCCTGCTACGATATTTCCGAATTTATCCAGCGCGACA
>JAUMBK010000197.1:0-2623 GCA_032115795.1 Saprospiraceae bacterium
GAGTAAAGTATTATTCAAAGACTGAATAATTATTTTCCCTACTTCATGCAGTTTCACCTCCGCCATCCCCGGCCTGTTCACGGCCAGCATACACAAGTGATTCTTCCCCAGCGTCCAGTAAAAGCGGGCCTGCTCAGCACTCCAAGCAACGCGTATGCCATTGACAGAAGACTCAGTATATTTTATCTTGCCTGCTCGGCCCGGCATGGCCTCCCCATTGGCAATTCGATCGTCAATGTAATTTTCGATGTACTCGGGATAGCTGTCAAAGGCCGGATTTTTCATCACCTGAATGAAGATACCGGCGTGGGGTGTGCTTTCATCGGCCCACTTGTAAAAACATCCCGACACACCCTGTTCACCTACTTTGGGTGGGTCAATCACCATGATATCCCTGACATCTATTCCCATGATGCTGGCCACACTATCTGCCAAAAGCAAGTCACACGCGCTGGGTAATTGGATCGCCTCAGGGTTAATTAGCGTATCTGAAGGGAGTGTAACTGCCTTCTGCTGGGCAGAAAGAGCCGCTGACACGAAGAAAAAAAGAGCAAACTGGATGGAGCGGAATTTCATGATTCTCGGTTTTGAAGTGCAAAAATAGTCATGTCACTCAATATACGAAAAACAACGGCACTTCATTCTTTGAAAATCCTGCCCGGCGTTACACCGGACAGGCTGCCCGCAGGCAGATAGTCGTCATCATAACACTTCTTTCAAAAAAGTATCTTAGATCGGCTTACATCAAAAAAAACTCATAAGAAAGCCGAAAAGCGTTTGGAAAAGCAATACTAAGCCAACGAATGCAAAATGCTTGCATCCGTAAAATGTATTTTGGTAGTTGGAATCGGATTGAAAAAAACAACTTTTTTGAAAAAAAAGGAAAGGGCTCTTGACTTTTTGGGTGGAAAGGTGTTTTTTTCCTTATAGATATGACATATCTATAAGATATGTCATATCTATAAGCCCCCCTCTACACTACCCTTACATGTATAATACACAGTTAAAAAAGCAACAAAACCATGAACCTTTTTTACTTATTTTTGTTTCATCTTCTAATTAAAAACTAAAGACATGCATTTTAGCCACCTGATTTTTGCTTGTTTTGTGAGCATGCTCGGCCTTTCATGCGATGCGCAAATAAAAAATGCCAGCGTAAGTAATGTCCGCGTTTATGGCAATTGCGGTATGTGTAAAAAACGAATCGAAAAAGCCGGAAATCAAAGCGGCATCGCCCAGGTAAAATGGGATACCGATGCTGAAATGGCACAAATCACCTATGATGGATCGAAAACTACTCCAGAGGACGTCCTCAAACGAATCGCTACTGCAGGCCATGACAGCGATCAGTTCAGGGCAGACAAGAAAGTGTATGACGCATTGCATGCATGTTGTCAATATGCACGGCCCGATTGAAACTGCATCCAAAACATCTCCCCTACCGTTTCACCAGCTTACGCAAAATTCTCATCCTTGGCTGACGAGGCAAGCAAACCCCGGATTTGCCGTAAATACTCATACGCGCTGGCCTCAAAATAACCTCTGGATTCCAAAAAACGGACAAACGTAGCCGGATCTGCGATGTGAAGAGGTATACACACAAATTCCATCCATAACAAATAGTCCTCCACGGCATGAGAGAGGCTTTCGTACACCGCATATCCCCTGTACTGCCCACATACAAGATGTTTGCGCACCCGGGCGGGACGCATGCCGAAAGGATTGTTGGTCTGATTGTAAACGGACGATTGAAAATGGCCGCTTTCCAGTTTGGCTTGTGCCACGATCAATTCGGCAGTGGCATCACTCACCCCCCTGTTTGATAAAACTTTTCGGATTTGTTGCTCTGGAGACTGAGCATTGATGGCAATACGCTTACGCTCCCCCTGCGGAAGTGGAAGATGACCCAATGGGGCAAAGGAAAACATTACCAAAAGACAGGTCAGACAAAGGAGTTTACTCATTCTACAATGATTGGTGAATCAATGACTTTGCTTCCTGCACAAACTTTGTTAGGATAAGCAGAGGTCGATGTTTAAATGTAGATGTACTCCTATATGAATGAATGTTTGGTTTAAAACGAATACACAACTGGAAAAATTGTGCCCTGCGGTATTATTTAGAATGATTCACGCCCACCATCTACGTCTCCGGGTATACGGTGCCTGAGATCCTTCAGTCATTCCTCCGGGGATTTTCCGTAAGTCGTCACTTAGTAACTATACCAACACAATCCCGTGCAGGCAATCAATCCCACATCAGTCTGATATGGGATTGATTTTGCCAATCTCGAAAATCAATGAAAACTCATGATGAAAAAAATGTAAGGGATTAGTCGGTTGTACTGCTTTCCTGCTCGCGCAATTCCAGTGCATATTCTTGCTTGTATTCATTCGGGGTTAGTCCTGTATATAACCGGAAGATTCGATAAAATGAACTTGTCGAGTTAAATCCGGAGGCACTGTAGACATTCTCAATATTAAAGAAAGTATTTTCCCTCACTTCTTTTTCAATTATCCGCTTTGCCTCTTCTACCCGGTAACGATTGATGATATTTCTGAAATTTACCGGGGCATTGCTTGTAATGGCTTTGTATAAATACAATTTGTTTGTGCCAAGCATG
>JAUMBK010000198.1:0-2647 GCA_032115795.1 Saprospiraceae bacterium
CCTTCTTTTTTTTCAATCCCCTCCTTCTACCTACTCTCTCATCCCTCCACTTCCGCAGGGGACGCAAAGGTAAGAAGGATGAGTACATAATATCAAATTTTTTTATTATATTTTTCGATATTTAAACACATTTTATTATTTATATTCATAATTAGACGAAGATGATGTGTATACATATTCAGAATTACGTTATGTATGAAAATTCCATTAGGATAGAATCCAACAGATCATTTTTGCAAGAGGGCCTATTTTTTACCATTGCCTACTTTACAATATTGTCTTTTGCAGTAATTCTGTATCAATTACCGACAGTGAGATGCCAACATCCCTCCAAACATTCAAGTCAACCCTGCCGATAATTCATAAATTATGCTGACATTTGCATGTCATTAGCCACGACAAGGAAAATGGAGCCTGACTCCTGATGTGCAGGCATGCAACAAACGATGCACAAAAACTTTTGGAGGCAGAACTTTTCTTTCATTCATGCACAACTGGAATAGTATGGTACACAACTTTTATGCAGGCCCGGCCATTTTGCCCAAAGAAGTGATGAAGGAAGCATCAGAAGCAGTCCTGGAATTTCGTGGCACCGGGCTTTCACTGCTCGAAATATCTCACCGATCAAGAGAATTTATCGCAGTGATGGACGAGGCAATAACGCTCACGAGAGAATTGTTGCAGCTGCCCGATGACTATGAAGCGCTTTTCCTGGCAGGAGGTGCAAGCCTTCAATTTGCCATGGCGCCTATGAATCTGCTCAACAGTGACCAAAAAGCAGCCTACACCGATACGGGTACATGGGCTTCAAAGGCCATTAAAGATGCCTCGCTTTTTGGCACAATTGATGTCGTGGCCTCATCCAAAGAATCAAATTATACGTTTATTCCCAAAGGGTATTCAGTTGATAAGGCATATCAATACCTTCATATAACCAGCAACAATACCATTTACGGCACACAATACCATTCCTTTCCTGATGTCGATGTTCCCCTGGTCGCAGATATGTCGTCCGATATTTTCAGCCGGCCCTTTGACATTCAAAAATTCGACCTAATTTATGCGGGTGCTCAAAAAAATATGGGACCCGCAGGCACCACGCTTGTCCTTGTGAAAAAAACCGCCCTCGGCCACGTGACAAGGAAATTGCCCGCCATGATGGACTATCGCAATCACATTGACGCAACCTCCATGTACAATACGCCTCCTGTGTTTGCAGTGTACGTATCAATGCTCACGATGCGGTGGATCAAGGCACTGGGCGGAGTCAACGGCATGGCTATCAAAAACCAGCGAAAAGCTGCCTTGCTTTATGATGAAATCGAAAGGAATGGGCTATTCTTCTGTCCTGTGGCAGACACGGACAGGTCGCGCATGAATGTGTGTTTTTTACTTCACGACAAGTCACTGGAGAAGGAATTTTTGTCCTTATGCAAAGAAGCAGGCTGTGTAGGTCTGGAAGGGCACCGTTCTGTAGGTGGATTCAGAGCCTCTATCTACAATGCCATGTCTGAAGAGGGCATCACGGTACTATGTGATGTCATGAAACACATTGAAAAAACAAAAGGGTAGCGATCTTTACAGCGCTTGGATATGGTATCGGTGATTGCAATTGATGGCGTAAAAATTCCGTTGAAAATCATTGAGGAACGGCGAAATGGAGCCAGGGTATCTCTGGGTGGGAGTCATGTAATCCTTCGAATTCCAAAAATCCCTTTTTTCAAAACGGATGTAGAAAAGCATATTGCCTGGGCCTCCTCCTGGCTGCTTCAGCTGAAAGACAAAAGGCCGGGAATTTTAGACAGGTATCTGTCGCTAAAGCAATACGCCGATGGAGATATTTTTTCGATTGGAGGCCAGCAGTTCTTGCTTGAAATTACAGAAAGTGCGCGTCAGTCCGGATCCATCCGCCTGTATCATGAAGGTGTCTTGCACCTCCAACTTCCGGCATCCGCCCAGTATGACAGACAAAAACTGATCAGGAAGCTGCTGATTGTTTTCTTTCAAAAATACTTTTTACCCGATATTTCAGGAAAAGTAGCCCATTTCAATCAACTTCATTTTCAGAAACCCATCAATAGTGTTCGCCTGAAATACAATAAATCCAACTGGGGCAGTTGTTCTACAGGCAAGAACCTGAATTTTTCAGTCAGGCTTTTTTTTGCACCGCACGATGTCATTGATTATGTTGTGATCCATGAACTTGCCCATTTGGAAGAGATGAATCACTCTCCGCGCTTTTGGAAAATTGTAGAAGACATCATGCCTGATTATCGGGAAAAAGAAGTACTTCTGAAAAAAAACAGTGCCCTGTATGATTTTTAATGAAGTTTATTGGGGCAATGTGGCTTTTGACATTTCCCGTATAAGTTGAGGGAGTGGTGTGTCACCTCAAACGCCAGGATTTCACCCATCATGGTTTTGATCTGCTGAATGCGGGGATCGCAAAATTCATGGACGGTCTGGCAATCAAGGCAAATCAGGTGATCATGCTGTTTAAAGCCGTAGGATTTTTCATATTGTGCCAGGTTTTTTCCAAACTGGTGTCGGGTGATAAGATCACAACTTACCAGTAATTCCAGTGTATTATAAACTGTAGCCCGGCTCACCCTGTAATTTTGATTTTTCATGTGGATGTACAGCGCTT
>JAUMBK010000199.1:0-3167 GCA_032115795.1 Saprospiraceae bacterium
TACCGCTTTGTCCAATCTCTTGATCATCGACGACCCTGCCCCTATTCTGGTGGCTCCGGAAGTCAATTTTTATGATATTTTTGTTACTGCATCCGGCGGAACCGGGCGTTTGACGTACTCCCTGGAAGGAAATGCGTTTGCCGAGGAAAACAGTTTTCCAGACCCTGGAAACGGAACATTTCAGGTCTATGTCAAAGACGAGGCCCAATGTCTGGTAACAGACAGCATCCAGATTTCCATTCCAGCGTTGACAGCCACAGCCTCGTTGACTTCAGATATTTTCTGTGCCGGTCAGAAGGCGGGCATTACCTGCCAGGCTTCCGGAGGTATACCTCCGTATCGATACAGCATGGACGGAACTACCTATCAGGCAAATCCCAGCTTCCTGGCCGATGGAGGGGTGTACAATCCCAAAATTAAAGATGCTGGTGGTAAAATTGTGACTGCCCCGACGGTATCCACAAGTATGCCTGTCTCAATTCAGGTATTCCTCATCCAAAACAGGCTGCAGGTAGTTGTAGTGGCGTCAGGTGGTTCAGGAAAATTACAGTACAGCGCAGATAATATCAATTTTTCAGACAGAGACACATTTTTATTTGCCCAGAATGGCATTTATAAAATATATGTTCGCGATGAAAAAGGGTGTATCCGTTCGGCAGAGATTAGTTTAAATGTTTTGACAGAAGTGCTGGCTACAGTGACAAATAACAGGTGTTTTGGTCAGCGTGAGGGCAAAGTGTCTCTCCAGCCTACCAATGGGAAAGGCCCTTTCCGCTATCGCCTTGGGTCTAATCCGGCCGGAACAGAACGGCAATTTTCAGGTTTGGCGGCCGGCGACTACATATACACTGTGTGGGATGCAAATAATGATTCCATTTCCGGGACTGCCACCATCCTGCAGCCAGAGGCATTGCTGCTCAATCAGGAGGTCATCGGAGACAGCCTGCTGCTGAATGCAACAGGAGGCACACCTCCATACCAGTATGGTATTGACGGTGGTCTTGTCTTTTTGGATATCTCGTTGTTTGACAACCTTGAAACTGGCAACTACATACCGGCAGTGCGCGATTCTCTGGGCTGCGTGACTGCCAATCCGTCGGTAGCCATCGTCTCATCTGTGAAGGAAAGCAATTACCTTGTGCGATTCCATGTGATACCAAATCCTGTAAAAAATACAATCAGCATCACTGGCAACAACCTGGCAGGGACAGCCACAGTGCAATGCTACGCAATCCACGGAATATGGATGGACCACATTGCGTGGACTTATACAAATAATGAATGGCAGGCCGATGTTTCGTCACTCCCTTCAGGAATATATTTCATTCGAATCAGTGATGGACGAAACATGCAAATTCTTCCAATGGTCAAAATCAATGAATAACCGAATAAAACCCATCGCGCAAAAAAAAATAATAAAATTTACTCACAGAATGTAAAAAGATGGGGGTCTGGTCTTTAAATTGAGTGTAAATTTCATTCACACCCCCTTTAATTTAATTCTTTTTCGAAAAATAATTATTTTTCTGTCTCCGATTAGAAAAAAACAAATATGTTTGTGATATCATTTACAAACAAAAATCTAATCTATGGCTATCGTTCGTTTTGAAGCGTTGAAAAGTGCGCAGGAAAGGAAGGCAATTTCCGTCATTGAGCCTGCCGAGCGCAGATCTGAATTGTACGGCATAAATGTATTTAACACTTCTTCTTTGATGCACTTTATGTCCCGAGAGGCCTACAATGCAGTCATGGATGCCATCCATCACGGAAAAAAAATAGATAGAAAAGTAGCCGATCAGGTCGCATCGGCAATGAAATCGTGGGCCATTTCCAAAGGAGCAACGCATTACACACATTGGTTTCAGCCATTGACAGGTGGAACTGCCGAAAAGCACGATGCATTCTTCGAATCGACCCTCGATGGGAGAGCGATCGATAAATTTGACGGGGGGCAACTTGTACAGCAAGAACCCGATGCTTCCAGCTTTCCCAACGGAGGCATACGCAATACGTTTGAAGCAAGAGGCTATACTGCCTGGGATCCAAGTTCACCGGCATTTATCATGGGAACAACCTTGTGCATTCCCACGATATTTGTTTCCTACACTGGTGAGGCCCTGGATAATAAGGTGCCGCTCCTGCGCGCGCTGCAAGCCGTGGATCATGCTGCAACAGAGGTCGCCAGATACTTCGATAAAAATGTCAGCAAAGTAATCGCCACCCTTGGCTGGGAGCAGGAATATTTTTTGATTGACGCCTCACTGGCAGCGTCCAGACCTGATCTGGTCATGGCAGGCAGGGTGTTGCTGGGGCACCAGGCGGCAAAGGGACAACAACTCGAAGACCACTATTTCGGCTCCATCCCCGAGCGTGCGCTTTCGTTTATGCGTGAACTGGAAATCGAAAGTATCAAATTGGGTGTGCCAGTAAAAACCAGACACAACGAAGTGGCCCCCAACCAATTTGAGCTGGCTCCCATCTTTGAAGAGGCCAACCTCGCAGTCGATCACAACTCCCTGTTGATGGACCTCATGAACAAGATTGCAGCAAGGCACAATTTTAAAGTGCTGTTTCATGAAAAACCCTTTGCAGGCGTCAACGGATCAGGGAAACATAACAACTGGTCTCTGGCAACAGATACAGGTGTCAACCTCCTTGGCCCTGGCAAGACACCCAAAAGCAACTTGCAGTTTCTGACTTTCTTTATCAACACCATTAAGGCCGTACATGAGTATGCTGATTTGCTGCGCGCCTCGATTGCCTCTGCAAACAATGACCACCGCCTGGGAGCCAATGAAGCACCTCCTGCCATTATTTCTGTCTTTATCGGCAAGCATTTAACAGAAGTTCTCGATGAACTCGAAAATGTGTCTGATGGCAACCTGACTCCTGAAGAGAAAACAGAACTCAAACTCAATGTAGTTGGGAAAATACCCGAAATCCTGCTCGACAATACCGACCGAAACAGAACTTCACCGTTTGCGTTTACAGGAAATAAATTTGAGTTCAGAGCTGTTGGTTCCTCCGCCAACTGTGCTAAAGCAATGACTGTGCTCAATCTTATTGTAGCCGAACAACTTACTCAATTCAAGTCGCAGGTGGATCACCTTATCGATGAGAAGGGGATGAAAAAAGACGATGCCATTTTCAACGTGCTGCGTGAATTG
>JAUMBK010000200.1:0-5063 GCA_032115795.1 Saprospiraceae bacterium
CTGAGGCTGAGCTGAAAAAGCAGCAGGAGGAGTTGAACAAGAAGATGGATGCACTGATGAAGCAGCAGCAGGAGCTCGAAAAAAAGAATAAGGAGATCGCTGTACCGAAAGACATGGGTGAGAAGAACAAGGAAAAGATGGAAGATGCCAAGCAGGATATGGAAAAAAGTGAAGAACAGCTGGAGAAGAAAGACAATGCAGCGGCTTCCAAATCACAAAAAAGGGCATCCAAAAAAATGAAACAGCAGGCGCAGGAGATGAAGCAATCCATGTCGAGTGGCAGCGCAAAACAGGCAAGCGAGGATGTAAAGACCCTGCGGCAATTACTGGAAAATTTGGTAACGGTTTCGTTTGATCAGGAGAACTTATTCAAGCAAATCAACAATGCCATGGTTGCTACCCCGGCATTTCCGGCGGCCATCCGCCAACAGTTTAAGTTACAAGGCGATTTCAAGGTAATTGAAGATACACTCGTCGCATTGAGTAACCGCAATCCTGATATCCAGGGATTTGTAATGGACAAGGTGGCTGAGATCAAATTACAGATTCAGGAAAGCTTGACGTTGCTGGAGGAAAGGCAGGTTCCTCAGGGCCAGGAAAAGCAGAGATATACCATGAAAAATCTAAACGATCTTGCTCTTATGATGAATGAATCCCTGGACAAAGCACAGCAGCAGGCATCAGGGAATCCCGGCAGTGGGTCATGTGATAAGCCTGGCGGAAAAGGAGGCAAAGACAGTGGCAAGATACCCATGGACAAAATTTCTGAAGGCCAGAAACAATTGTCTGAGAGCTTGAAGGAGATGAAGGACAAAATGGAAAAGGGTAAAAAAGAGGGGAAAGAAGGCAAGGAAGGCGGCAAGGAAGGCAAAGAATCAAAAGAGGGAAAAGGAGGGAAAGACGGTTCAGCCAAAGATTTTGCCGAAGCCGCTGCCAGGCAGGCAGCCCTGCGTAAAGCGTTGGAGGCAATGAACAAAGAGAAAAAGGAACAGGGGCAGGGTAGCAAAGAACTTGAAGAGATCATCAACAACATGGACCGCATTGAGACGGAACTGGTGAATAAACGCCTCAACAGTGAGACATTGAAGCGTTTGAAAGACATTGAAACACGGCTGCTGGAGGCAGAAAAGGCAGAGCAGCAACGGGAGCAGGACAACAAACGCAAGTCTGAGACAGCACAGGACAAGCGTAAAGAATTGCCTCCTGCCTTACAGGAATATATGAAAAAGCGGCAATCAGAGATTGATATGTATAAATCTGTATCGCCATCCCTGCGTCCATACTACAAGTCGCTTGTAGACGAATATTATAAATCTCTCAAAACCAGTCGCTAAGGCGAATTGTTATTTAAGTATGATCAAATCAATTCAGGTCGGCATAGTATTTGGTTTAATGTAAAAGTCAGTTTTACAATGAAATACCCCATGTTAACTATCACATCCAATCCAAACAATATTCTGCAGGTCGAACATTATTTAAAACAGCTTGACTTTGCCGTGGATGCCGAAAAGTATGCAGATATCCTGATCAGCCTGACGGAAGCGGTCAACAATGCCATCATACACGGCAACAAAAATGATGAGACTAAAAAAGTACATATCTATGCACACAGAAAAGAAAACGGGGTGGCTTTTTGTGTGACCGATGAGGGGTCTGGATTCAATCCAAACAGAGTCGATGATCCCACTTGCCAGGACAAGCTGGAATGTTGCGGTGGCCGTGGTGTTTATATAATGAAGGCTCTGTCAGATGATATTTGTTTTCGGCAAGAGGGCAGAGAGGTGGAAATGTATTTCCGTTTGAACATTGGTTCATGAGCACCCAGACCTCTTCCGTTTGCTTTTTTTTAGAGGGTGACATCACCCATCCGTTTTCAGCTCTGGAGTCTCACTATATCAACTGGCTTTTGCAGGTAGCAAAAGAGGAAAGTGTTCATATCGTCCAGTTAAACTATATTTTTTGTTCAGACGAGTATCTTCTCGAAATCAATCAGACATATTTGAATCACGATGATTATACGGACATCATCACCTTTCCGTATAAGGAGGGAAGCGAGGTAGAGGGGGATTTATTCATAAGTCTGGACAGGGTGGAGGAGAATGCCCAGACGTACGGGTGTAAGTTTGAGGAAGAATTACGCAGGGTGATGGTCCACGGTCTTTTACACCTTACCGGGCATAAGGACAAAAGTGAGGTTGAAAGTCAGGACATGAGGCACGCAGAAGATAAATATCTCAGCTTCTATCAAAACCCCCAAAACAAGCATCTTCAGGGCTAATGTGGCATAGTTCAACTCCATCAGTCATTGGGGGGGCTTGCCTGCCTTACATCCAACATTTTCAACCGGAGCTATTCAAGGTCAAGCGCCGCAGGCTCGTAAAATGGCATCAATTTACGGTTGCATCCCCACAGTGGTGGCAGGATTATAGCGAAGTATACATTGGGTCTTTAATCATGTGATTTCTTCTGGATTGGGAGCCATCTTCCAATCTGTTTTCTTAGTGTCAATTGCGATTGATGCTGTTTTCGTTCCAAGTCCTGAGTTAGGAGGGGTTTTGTCGAGATAACTTCGAATCACCATTGTATACAATGCATGGCTGGATCATTGTAAAAATGAAAAATTGAATTTTACAAGATTGCAGGAACTGGAATTGCAAGCGGGATTCTGCTGTTTTTCGTGGAAACACTCAATACAGTACTTCGCGCAGAACAGGGAGAGATTGCAATGGTCTGAAACCGGCCACGTGAATCAGGTAATAGCGAAGAAGGCTATCCGTAAGCTGGCTTCTGAGTGCTCTTGTCAATGGCACGTTGCTTATTGTTTCTTTATTACACCGGGTGAAAGCGGCAAGTGCGGCTGACTCTTCCTTGTCCAGAACTGTATCCTGTGTCGTTTGTTCGGGCACAAAGATGCCTTCTGTCAGGTTAAAATATGGATTTTTTTCACTGAAGTTATCCAAAGGGCCGAAACCAAGTTCCAATGCGAGTTCAGTGAGAAAAAGCAATGGCAGGGCAGGATGAGGCGTTGATACGTTGTCCAACCAAAGTAGCCAATCTTCCAAAAAATCATACAATGACTCATTGGCCTCTCTTTCCTTGATTGCATTGCGTGCCACTTCGATCAGGAATAAAGCAACGGAAGAATGGATGATATCGGTTGAAATCCTAAGATAGGGTGTTGCAAGGCGTATTTCTTTGACGCGGCTTAATTTGTCAGCATCCCCTTCATTTGCGGTAATTTCCACTAGTGTGAGCGGACGGTATAAAGACGCTTGTCCTCCTTTTTTGGCAGATCGAACCCCTGAGGCAATGAACGAGCGCAGGCCTTTTTCCCGGGTGTAGGCATCGCAGATGATGCTGGTTTCTGAATACCTGACCATCCTGAAAATGATGGCGGGTGAAGTATATGGGGTCATATGTTGTTAAAATTCCCAGCCTTCAATGGGATCGACTTTGTATTTCTTTTTTGACTCGACCCGTTCTTTTTGGCGATGCAGGATCAGCTTTGCCAAAGCCATGGCAGCGGTATCAGGATGACCTGGCATCAGGACTTCGTCTATTTGTTTTTCAGAAATATCCAATCTGTAAAGGTAACTTAGAAGTAAATCTTTGTCATGATCAAGGTACCACTGGACTCTTTCGGAGAGTAAGACAAGCAGTTCCCCCTCTGTCATGGTGGGCTGTATGTTTGACTGTGCGTCTCCCGGAATCAGGTCAAGCTGCGGATGTTCCATGTGTTGTTTGTTACGAAGGGGGCAACAGTGATTTGATTTCTTCTAAAAATGCACGGCTGTTTGACAACCTAGGAATCTTGGACTGGCCACCAATCCTTCCTTTAGAACGCAACCAGTTGTGAAAAGTTCCGGTTGGGACAGTATGTAGTTGCAGTGGTTGTAGCGCAATATTCTTGTGCCTTTTTGCATCATAATCAGAATTGATCGACCGCAACGCATTGTCCAATTCGGCGGCAAAAAGTGCTATGTCCCGGGGTGTTTGTGAAAATTCAATCAGCCATTCGTGTCCTCCTTTGTTTTCTTGACCCATAAAAACAGGAGCTACCGTATAATCGCTGACGATGCCTCCCAATTTGTCACACGTTTGTTTCAGTGCCTGGTCAGTATTATGGACCATGACTTCCTCACCAAAGACATTGATAAAATGTTTCGTCCTGCCACTGACAATGATTCTAAAGGGTTTGAGGCTGACAAAGCGCACCAGATCGCCAGGTTTATAACGCCAGAGGCCTCCTGTAGTGGAAATTACAATACAATAGTCTGTTCCTTCCTCTACTTCGCTGAGCGTAAGTACGGTAGGGGAGGGATTGTCTATTTGATCTGCCGGGATAAATTCATAAAAGATGGCATTGTCGACGAGCAGAAGCATACCTTTTTCATGGAGTCTGTCTTGAAAGGCAAAATACCCTTCTGATGCGTTGTACACTTCGTAATATTCCATGTCATCAAAAGGAAGGAATTCGTTGAATTGCTGCACATACGGTTCAAATCCAACGCCCCCATGGAGGTAGGTACGCACATTGGGCCACACCTCACGCATGTTGTTTTTGCCGGTGATTTCCAGGATGCGCTTGAAGAGGACAATTGTCCAGGTGGGTACACCTGCAAACATGACCACATCTTCATGGATACATTGCCTTGCTATTTTTTCAATTTTTTCTTCCCAGTCAGATAGTAAAGCTGTTTCGATATCGGGTGTATAAAACGGCTTGCCTACCAGGGGCATGCGATGCAGAAGAATGGCCGATACGTCACCTGTGATCAATGTGGGAGAAATCTGTTGCAACGAACCTCCCATAATGAGACTTTTACCGTCAAATATTCTTGCCTCAGGTCTATGCTGATACAGGATGGACATGGCGTCCCAGCTTGCGGCAACGTGATTTTGTGCGATGCATTCTTCCGTTATAGGGATAAATTTGCTTTTGTCATTGGTTGTGCCCGACGACTTGGCAAACCAACGGGTGCGTCCCGGCCAAAGCAGATCTTTCTCACCTTTCATCATTCGCTCAATAAATGGTTTCAATGCTTCATAATCATTGATCGATG
>JAUMBK010000200.1:5073-7509 GCA_032115795.1 Saprospiraceae bacterium
AAGTCTTCGTATTGGGTGATTGGAAGTGTGTGCGAAAACTGGGTATAATTTGTTGTGCTGTTGATGTCGTTTTGTTTGCCATACTCGGTACTGGAAAGCTTTTGCATGAGGTTGAAGAATACCTCCGCCTGTTGTTCGGCCGGATGGGAATACATGCGCAGAATCCGTTGGTTCCTGTATTTCAGGTAGTTTTTTACGAGGGTGTTGAAAAATGAATAAAGCATGCCGGCAAGATAATCCATGCCAAGATAAAAGAAAGTAATGATAGAAAAAAGGAAAGCGGCATGCAATCTGGTAAAACGGAAAAAATCGGGACATGGAAGTTGGGTTGTTTTTCTTTGGATGGAAATTATGCATTGCGGATGTTGTTATTTGTGAAAATACGATTATTTTTGCACCCTCTATGACCGCCCGGGTGCTGAAATTGGTAGACAGGCATGTTTGAGGGGCATGTGTTCGCAAGGACGTGCGGGTTCAAGTCCCGCTCCGGGCACCGAAGGGGACAAACCAGGATTTTCTGCGTTTGTCCCTTTTTTTGTTTGCATGTGACCGGGTCGTGCTTTTATAATCTCTTCCTACCTTCATCTCAATGAGCTATCACATGATTTCTCTTTGTGGTATACATAAGTGAATACAATGGTGAATCACTGGCAGGGTATCACCGGAAAAGATGGCACAACGGCGACCGGATTATCCATGCATAGCTGGACCGCCACTTTTGGGTAGGTGCTGTTGGCACTCGTTTATTCTTGTCGTTTAATCATAATTTCCAAATAAGTTACTGTGTTGTCCATCCTCCATCTATTGCAATTGCTTGTCCGGTAATAAATGAAGCTGCATTGGAGCAGAGAAACACTACTGTCTCTGCTATTTCTTCAGGTTGACCCACTCTACCCATAGGTTTTGCAGCAACCAATTGCTCTAAAACCTTGGGGTCCTGTCCGGTAAAGCGATCCACCATAGGTGTGTGAATTACTCCGGGGCAAACAGCATTAACCCTGATATTCTGCTTTGCATAGTCTAAAGCAACATTCTTAGTCAAACCTACAACAGCATGTTTGGAAGCTACATAGGCAGGAACTCCGCCAAAACCTACTAGACCAGCAATAGAGGCATTATTTACAATAACGCCACCACCTACTTTTAACATTTCGGGAATCTGGTACTTCATACAATACCAAACCCCTTTCAGGTTAATATTGATGGTTTTGTCCCAATTGTCGTTGCTGCATTCTGTCGCTGGAGCCGGTGTTCCTTCAATGCCGGCATTGTTGAATGCAAAATCCAGTCTGCCATATTTGGCAATCGTTTCAGCAACCAAATTTTTTACATCATTTTCAGCTGAAACATCACACTTTACAAAAATTGCATCACCTCCATTCTCTATGATGGTGCTGAGTGTGTCTTCGTCCTGCCTCCAGTCTGAAAGAACAACTTTTGCACCCCTTTGTGCAAATGCAATTGCTGCTGATTTTCCAATACCGAATGTGCTTCCGGTCACGATGATTACTTTGTCTTTAAAGATTTGTTCCATGTTATAAATGTTTTGTTGTTAAATTAGTACATAACGTTTTGCAGCTACCCGAAGGGCGGGATTTTTAGAACTAAACTTCATTCGGAGAACTAACTTTCGGCTACTACAAAACTGTCTTACGAAGCACCGCACATGCCATTACGCCAATCCGCTGTTACCAGCCGTTATTCTTGTTCTGTCGTTACAGCTTCTTTAATTTCCATTGTGTCCATTTCGTCAAATGTCATACCGTTTAATTTTGTTTTTAAGTCCGTCAAAATATTTGTTACTCTACTTTCGATAAACTGGTCAATTGCATTGTAAGGCAATATTCCATTTCTTGCCCAATCTAAAATGTCGCTTGAAAGTAAGTGTGAATGCATAATTGCTTCAAATTCTGGGTTGTCATAGTCCTTCATATACTCAAGCGGATTTCTGTTTGTAATGTCAAGGTTAGTTATCTGAGTTAGATAAGCAATGTTCATCAAACTGTCGCTTGTAATTTTGTTTTTGTGTTGATTATTCAGAACATACTCTGAATTGGTCGGTAAAATATGGTGCAAGTTTGGTTTGTCAATCGAGAAGAAAAAGTTTTGAACCAATACTTCTCTGTCGCAATGTTCCCAATCTTTTGGTTGAGCACTTGAATATAAAGCCAAAACGGCTCTACTCATTCGCCCTTTTGAGCTGTAAGTTGCTGTGCGAAGTTTTTGCTTGTCAATTAAGAACCTGTCAAACACAACTGGCTCGTTCGCTTTTCCTTCATTCAAGAACTCTATATGTTGTCCTAACTGTGTTGTGTTGCTTAACAAGTCGCCATTGTGAAAGCTGTTAAACAAGAAATATTTTTTTAGTAAGCCATAGTCAGGATAACTGTTTTTATAAAAGTATGCGGTAATTGTGAAATACTGCCCCGGATTGTT